>CASDSK010000037.1 GCA_949283525.1 uncultured Eubacteriales bacterium | reverse complement strand
ATGTTCAGTACTATAATGGAAGACAAGAAATAACAAACCAAGACTTTTTAGGATTAGTGTTAGAATACGATAAAAAAACAAAATTAGCCAAAGTAGAACAAAGAAATTATTTCAAAAAAGGTGATAAAGTCGAAATTTTTGGACCAGATAAAGATTTTAATTTTAAAATAGAAGAAATATATGATGAAGATAAAAAACCAATTGAAATAGTAAGACATCCTAAACAAATAGTATATCTTAAAATGCCAAAAGAAGTAAGTGTAAACGACATGATGAAAATATGTTGACAAAGCCTAAAATATGTAGTAATATTTTATGGAGTAAATAGAGCGTGAGGTGAAAAACAATGACAAATACAGATGAAGTTTACGTAACTGAACAAGGTTTAGAAGACATGAAAAAAGAATTAGAATATCTAAAAATGGAAAAAAGACCGGCAGTTATTGAAGCTTTAAAAGAAGCCAGAGCCTTAGGCGATTTAAGCGAAAATGCCGAATACGATGCAGCTAGAAATGAACAATCAGAAACAGAAAATCGTATTGCTACATTAGAAAAACAAATTGAAAAAGCAATCGTTATTAAGAACGTTAAAACCGATAAAGTTTCAGTTGGTAATACTGTTGAATTAGAATATGTTGGTGAAGATGACAAGGATACGTATACTATCGTTGGTATCAAAGAGGCAGATCCTTTCACTAATAAAATTTCTAATGAATCACCAATTGCGAAAGCAATAATGGGAGCTAAAGTTGGCGATATTGCAACTGTAACTAGTCCAAATGGTGAATATCAAGTAAAAGTATTAGCAATTAATTAAGACCTTATATAAAAACATAAGGCCTTTTTTGTTAAATTTTAAAATGTTCGCTTATATAACTAATAGTTATACTATATAATTTAAATAGGGAATATTTAACAGTTGAGTGCTTGCCTCCGAAAGGAGGTGGTGAAATGACTAAAAAAGATATTTTAATTTCTTCTTTAATCATTATCATCCTTCTACTTATAATTTTATTATTTCAATAATGAATTATAAAAAGAAAAAGCACTCAATTTACATTCAGTAGATTAAGTGCAAACCCAATTTGGGCAAGTACTCAACATGAGCGTGTTAAGTATTCCCTTTTTTATTATATGAGAAATCTCTCATCCATATACATCATAACACAAAATTAAGTTTTTTTCAATATTCGCAAAATTAACTCCTTAATAGTAAATCCATTGAAATATTATAAGTTTTACAAATGGTATATATTGTAATCGTATTAATTAAATAAGTCCCAGATTCATATCCACTATAAGTTGTTTGTGAAATGTGACAGTCACTAGCTAATTGTTGTTGAGATAAATGCAATTTTTTTCTTAATTCTTTTAATTTATTTCCAATCGTTTCTTTATCAATATTAAGTTTATCATACTTAATATTTTTTTTACTTAAACCGCATACAAAATCTAAAGAATAACCATATAAATTGCAAAACATAATTAATTTGTTAAAGGGCATAGTATCATGTCCGTTTTCCCAACCATGCACTGTATATCTAGACACTCCAAAAACATATCCTAATTCTTTTTGTGTCATTTCTAATTCTTCACGACAATATTTTAAATTATTGTTTTTAATCACATCGTATCACCAATAATATTGTCCCATCAAAAATATTTTTAACGGCAAAAGTGTGGGTCAATCGTTAAAAATGTGATATAATAATTTTGAATAAAATATTGGTAAAGGAGTTAGTAGAAAATATGAGATATAGAAAGACTAGAAGACAAATAAAAAAGCAAAAGAAAATATTAATTATTGGCAGTCTATCTCTACTTTTATTTTTATGTGTAGGGTATGCGGCTTTTAGTACTAATTTAAGTATAACTGCCAAAGGAAATATTAAAGAAAAAACAAGGATTATTCAAAGTTGGGGTGATAATAGTCAGACAGATTTCCATTCTGATTTTTATAGAGAAAACATCATTAGTGTGACTTTTTCAGATAACAACAATGTCCCTAGCAATGCGACAGAAAGTTGGAATGTATCAGAAGATAAAGAAAATGGAGAAGTTATGGCTTGGGTTGTTCCTAATAATGAAGATAGCACTAAATATGATTTATATATAGGTGCGCCTGCTGGTGTAATAGCAAATGAAGATAGTAGTTGGTTATTTGCTTACTTTACTGGTGTTAATGAAATTAACTTTAATAATAATTATGATACTAGCAACACCATTAATACGGGTAAAATGTTTTATCAATGTGTAAATCTTTCAACAATTGATGTAAGTAGCTTTGATACTAGAAATGTTATTACTATGGATTCAATGTTTGCAATGTATGATAATGTAAATAGTGTCCCAGTAGAAAATAAATTAACTAATATTATTTTTGGAAACAAATTTTCAGTAGAGAATGTTAATATTATGTCCCAATTGTTTACTGGATGTAATAAATTAACTACATTAGATATTGAAAATTGGAATACATCAAATGTCACAGATATGACAAGCGTATTTGCATATTGTCAAGGTTTAACATCATTAGATTTAAGTAAATGGGTTACTAGCAATGTTTTATATATGCAATGGATGTTTATGGGATGTAATAATCTATTAACTCTAAATATAAATAATTTTGATACCACTAAAGTTATAGAAATGAGGCAAATGTTTGAAGGGTGTACCAAATTAACCAATTTAAATTTATGCTCATTTAATACTCAAAATGTAGTCTCAATGTATAGGATGTTTACTATGACATCAAATATGAAGCAAATTAAAGTTGGAAATGGATGGACAATGCAAAATGTTGTTGATGATACCACTGAAATGTTTTGGGATAGTGGTGTATCATCAGTAACTACTGGCCAGTGCTAATAAAAAAACAAACAAATATTTACTTGTTCGCTTGTATAACTATTCGTTATATTATATAATTTATATAGGGAATGTCAGTTGTTGAGTGTCTACCTCTAATCTTAATAGAGAGGAGGTTTGATAATAATGACTAAAAGAACTTTTGTACTAAGAGTTCTAAGGTATGTTACTATCATTTTATTGCTCCTTACCTTCTTGGTAATTGCCATAAAAAAATGACACTTAATTCATGATGAA
>CASDSK010000036.1 GCA_949283525.1 uncultured Eubacteriales bacterium | reverse complement strand
CATTCTCCCAATAAATTTAGTATACTTAAATATACTCAAAAGTCAAGTCTTTGTTTGCAATTATAATATTTTAACATTTAGTATTTGCAAAAAAAAACAATATGTGCTACAATATACTTAAATATTACAAAAAAAACTATTTTTCGACTATAATTTGATAGAATTTATTTATAATCTTAACACACAATAATATGGGGTATTATATGTTTTATACAGAAGACAATCTTAAAGGGCTAAGCATATATCAATTAAGATATTTGGCGCACCAAGTAGGCGTTAAAGCACCGACTACAAAAAAAAGCGATGAACTAATTAATGAAATCATTGCTATACAAAAAGGTGAACTTGAACCATATTTTCCACAAAAGAAATTGGGCAGGCCAGTCAAAAATAATAATTTTGCTATAGATTCTAATACGGGGGCAATTATTAGTTTAGAATCAAATACCATAGATAACAAATTACAATTTCATAATGATTTAACGTGTGATAATTTGGATACTAAATTATTAATTAAAGGATATGTTGTAGAGTCCAAAGACGGCGAATTTTTTGTTGTTAATTATGATGAGTCTACCAATTTGCAACAAGTGGCGTGGCTCCCTAATAAGTTACTAGATAGTAGAAGATTAAGAAATGGAAATTTTGTCGAAGTTGAAACAATTGTTAGGGGGGATAATCAATTACCAATGGTGTTGTCTATCAAAGAAATAGAAGGACAGCAATATAAAGGGTTTTATACTGAACAATTTGAACACAAAAAACTAAGTTTTGACAAAGACAGATATTTTAGTCTAATGGGTGGCACTGTTTTTTATGGCGAAAGAGTTATATTTACAGGCGATAAACATAGAATTAATAATTATGTGCTAAAACTAACTAATGATATTTATAATTATTGTGAAAGTGTAGTGTTTTTGGGACTTAATTTGACTCTAGACAAAGTTAATTCTCTTAAGAATAATCAAAATATCGAATTGTTTTATAGTCTATTTTCTGATAGTTATGATAAGCAATACTTCACATATAAGTTAGCAGTTAACCACGCTAAACGTTTGGCAGAATTAGGCAAAAGAGTTATTTTCATAGTTTCTAATATTGAAAGCCTTTATGATAATCTTCAAATGAGTGATAGGGATAAAAACATTTCTCTCAAAAGTCTTTATGGATTAGCAAGAAATTTTGACGGTGTAGGTTCTTTCACTATTATTGGAACGTGTAGCCAAGAATTTTACGATAATAACAAAGACTTTGAAGATTACATTGACGCTTGTTTTAGACAAATTAGTAAAACAGATTTTGAATACATTAATATTAAATCACAAAGAGATAGTATTGATTTTTAAAGAAAGCATATAGTACTACTAACTATATGCTTTCTAGTCTGCTTAATTTTTATTATGCTTTAAATATTAAAAATAAATCTGGTATTTAATAAATATAATAAGACGTTATAATCAAATAATAATTGATAACAATATGACAAAAGATTATTTATATACAAAAGGCTGTATCTAAAGGCTGTATCTAAATATTGAAAAAAAACTAATAAATAAGAAATATACTTATATTTAATATGATAATCACATTGTGTTAATACGAAAGGCTATAAATTTAATAATTATAATTAAGTAAACAATACTGAATAATAATAATTAAAAATGTTTAAATTTAGAAAATTGTCAACTTAAATGCAACACCCATAAAAAATTTCTTTAGGAGTTTTGTAACCCAGTCTTTTTCGTGGTCTATTATTTATTTCTTCTACTATCTCATCTAATTCTTCTTGTGTTGTTTGGTTAAATTCAA
>CASDSK010000035.1 GCA_949283525.1 uncultured Eubacteriales bacterium | reverse complement strand
AAACTATATAAGTAGTACTAAAGTAAAAACCATAAATAATTGTGGCAATGTAAACAAACAAAGAAAACAGATAGATACAAAACCAAATACTCTAATAAAATCTACACTACAAATAGTGGTGTGGCTTTTGGCATTTATATTGAGTGCAATTATAGTGTATTATAGTAATGTAGATAATACTATAAATAGACAAATACAAGTAACGAGTGCAGAATTTTCAGGTGGAAGTGGAACAGAAGGAGATCCATACATCATAAGTAATTTAACAGATTTACAGTCTGTTAGTAACAATTTGTCAGCACATTATAGATTAGAAAATAATGTAGATGCAACATCTTTGACTGAATGGACACCAATAGGGAATAGTAATATAAAGGGTTTTAATGGAACCTTTGATGGACAGGGGCATAAAATCACATTCAATGGTAATGTCACAATATCTAGTCAATATGCCGGCTTGTTTGGAAATGTCTCTAGTGGAACAATAAAAAACTTAGGTGTTCACTGGAACTCACTTATAGGTACAAACACAGGTAGTAGTTCATATGTCGGTGGCATTGCTGGGTATAATGGTGGAACAATCATTAACTGTTATAACGAAGGTAACGTGACAGGTAGTGGGAGATATGTCGGTGGCATTGCTGGGTATAATGGTGGAACAATCATTAACTGTTATAACGAAGGTAACGTGACAGGTAGTGGGAGATATGTCGGTGGCATTGCTGGGTATAATTCTAGAACAATCAGTAACAGTTATAACACAGGTAGCGTGACAAGTACAAATAGTTCTTCTAGAGTTGGCGGCATTGCTGGGGATAATTCTACTGATGGAACAATCAGTAACAGTTATAACACAGGTAGCTTGAAGGGTACAGGCAGTGGCAATTTTGTCGGAGGCATTGCTGGGTATAATTTTTATGGAACAATCAGTAACAGTTATAACACAGGTAGCGTGACAGGCAGCGGATCTTCTGTCGGAGGCATTGCTGGGGATAATGATGGAACAATCAGTAACAGTTATAACACAGGTAGCGTGAAAGGTACAGGTAGTTATTCTGGAGTTGGCGGCATTGCTGGGGATAATTATGGATCAATCAGCAACTGTTTTGTAGCATACAGCGGAACTGCAATAACAATACAAGGAAACAGAGTAGGTGGTGTAGTAGGGAATGGTGGCACTGTAACTAATTGTTATTATGATTATGATAAAAATGCAGAAGCAGGTATTAAATTTTTGGCATATAATTCTACAGAGGAAAGTGAAATAAAAATAAAGCCAAATGATATAGGAATTGCGGAAGGTGGATTAAGTAGTTCATTAAAATCACAAAATGGTTTTAGTTCCCGAGCAGGACTTAGTGAATGGAATTTTACAGACATTTGGACATTTGCAAATGGGGCTAACCCATTTCCGGTATTTCAATGGCAAATTACAGATTTTACGTACCAAATAAATAATGATAAATCTGAAACAAAAACTATAACTACAGTGGTAGGTGAAAAAATAACCTTGCAAAGTCCCGAAGATATGGGGTATACTTATGATGGCTATGAGTTTTTGTATTGGACGGATAGTGTTAATAATCAATATAAAGCAGGGGATACAATAACCATAACTCAAAATATGACTTTAACAGCACAGTGGGAGCAAGCCAAAGTAAATATTGATTTTACAATACAAAATAATACAGGGGATACTGTGTTAGTAGTATTTAAATATAAGGATAGTATGGCGACATTTAGAGTTGTTGGAGATATAAGTGCGACAAGTGGTGTAACAAAAGAATATTTATTTAAAATAGTGCCACAAAATGATTGTAAGATATATATCATAGGTGGCAATTACACAACTACTTTGACAGTGGATGGCGTATCAAGTACTCCAAGTGGTAATTCTTACACAATAGATTGTTCTAGTGGGGTAACTATGACTTTGACGATTAATTTATAGTATATTATGAAAAAATTAGTTTATAAGGTTACTAAAAAAATAGTTAAATTTTATAAGTTGAATATAATAAAAAAGGATGGGTTAATTAAATATAATTGCTATCCTTTTTTTGTTTGTGTAACATATCTATAGTCTTTAATTTAAAAAATAGTGTTGTATTTACTCAACACTATTTTAATACATAAATAATTATTTTGTTAAGTTAAGCAGATGCTTTCTCAATGTCGTTTTGGTTATCTGTGCTATGTTTATTAAGATTAATAGTCCAATCAAAGAATTGATTTTTTTGTGTATTTAGGTCACTAGAGAAACTTTCTGCGACTACGCTTTGTAAACAATCATCGTTATAAGCGTGGCCAAAGTATTTCTTGACGGACTTCATTGTGGCATTAAAGTCTTTTGGAAAATTATTAACAAGTTCGTCCATTTTATTTTGAAATTTATTATATACATTTTTTTCTTTTTCTTCATTATCGAATTCCATTATTAACAAACCTGAACATAGGTTGGCTAATTTACCGACATAGTGTCGAGACAATACTTTGGCATACTTTTCTACTAATTCTCTATGCTTAGTGTTTGTCATATCTTGTGATTTTTGTTTGTCAATATTAACACTATTTGTAAGTCTATCAAACGTTGTATTCAAAATTTCTATCATCTTCTCTTTTGCTTGCATCATAATCTCCTTTATACATTAAATTTAAAAAGCATAACGTCGCCGTCTTGAACGACATAATCTTTGCCTTCTAATCTAACTTTACCTTTTTCTTTGGCTTGATTGAACCCCCCTAAATCTAATAAATCTTTGTAATTAACGACTTCTGCCTTGATGAAACCACGTTCAAAGTCTGTATGAATTTTGCCTGCTGCTTGTGGGGCTTTTGTGCCAATGGCTATTGTCCAAGCGCGCACTTCGTCTTCGCCTGCTGTAAGAAACGACATAAGTGATAACAAACGATAGCACGCAGTGATTAATTGGTCTAAGCCACTTTGTTTAATTCCTAATTCTTGTAGCATTTCTTCTTTGTCTTGTGGCGAAAGGGCAGAAAGTTCTTCTTCTATTTTGGCACAAACGGTTATAACTTCTGCATTTTCTTTTTGTGCTATTTCTTTGACTTGTTTAACGTATTCGTTATCGGGCAATGCTATGTCATCTTCGCTGATATTAGAAGCATAAATAACCGGTTTAGTGGTCAAAAGAAAGAAATTTTTGGCTATAGATTTTTGTTCGTCATTAAGTGGAGCAAGTCTAGCAGGTAAATTTTGTGCTAGGGTATCTGCGATAATATTTAATACTTCAAACTCTTGTTTAGCGTCTTTATCTCCAGCCTTGACAGCACGATTAACTTTATCCAATCTTTTGTTTACACTATCAATGTCTGCAAGTATAAGTTCTAAGTTAATTATCTCAATATCATTTTTTGGGTCGACTTTGCCTTCGACGTGAATAACATTAGAGTCATCAAAGCATCTAACACAATGAACAATGGCATCTACTTCTCTAATATGGCTCAAAAATTTATTTCCTAAACCTTCTCCAAGACTAGCACCTTTAACAAGTCCAGCGATATCTACAAATTCTATAGTTGCTGGCACTTTCTTTTTGGAATTATATAATTTCTCTAATAAATCTAATCTTTCGTCAGGCACTGCAACGACGCCGACATTGGGTTCAATGGTGCAGAATGGGTAATTAGCACTCATTGCACCTGCTTTTGTTATAGCATTAAATAATGTACTTTTGCCGACATTAGGTAAACCTACTACTCCTAATTTCATTTTGACTCCTTTCAAAATTATTATAATATAAAAAAAGGTATTTGGCAAGCAAAAATATTAATGTATTTAATTATTTTTTTAATACAATTAAATTGTTTAAAATATATACAATTAAACTTCAAAGCATATGAGTCTATTACCTAAGTGTAGAATTTGCATAAAAAAGATATTATTTGAATACAATAATTTATGGACAAGGGGACAGGTAATGGATGTTATTATTATAATTATTCTAGGAATTGTTCAAGGGTTAACTGAATTTTTGCCTGTATCGAGTAGTGGGCATTTAGTATTATTAGAAAATATATTCAATATTGAAAACTCATCATTATTTATTAATGTGGTATTACATTTCGCTACACTACTAGCAGTAGTAATATATTATAGAAAACAAATTTGGCAACTTATTAAGCATCCTATACAACCTTTGGCATTGTATTTAATTATTTCGACGATTATTACGTGTAGCATTGTTTTGTTATTTGCAGACTTTTTTGAAAGTTCATTTAGTGGCGTATTATTGGCGTGGGGTTTCTTTTTGTCAGCACTATTTTTGTTCGCAACAGAATACATATCTAGAAGATACGAAGAACAAAAATATAATTATTCTAAAGTTAATATAAAACATTCAATATTTTTGGGTATATTTCAAGGTTTGGCTATATTACCGGGGGTATCAAGAAGTGGGACAACACTTTGTGCTGGTATAGTTATGGGTATAAACAAAAAAGACGCTTTAGATTATTCATTTTTGATGAGTATTCCTATTATAATAGCATCACTTGTGTATGAATTAATTAAAGCAGACTATAGTGCTATTTTGACTGAAATTAATGTGTTTAATTTAATATTAGGTGGCGTAGTTGCTTTTGTATTCGCTATTTTAGGCATCAAAGTTATGCTTAAGGTTGTTGAAAAGATACAATACAAGTGGTTTGCATTGTATTTACTTATTTTAGGAATAATTACAATTTTTGTAATTTAATTATTCGAAACTACGATAAAATATTTTATTTTTAGATAAGTTTAAGTTATAATGTTATAAGGATAGGTGTTTATGGAAAACAATTACCATTCAATGTCTAAGTTACAGGTGTATGAGGCTCTAAATACCGGAGCCAAAGGTCTAAGTTCTAAATCGGCGTTAGAAAGATTAAGCAAAAATGGTAAAAATGTTCTGCCACAGCCAAAGAAAAAATCGGCTTTGGCTAAAATTATGGCACAGTTTCTAGACCCTATGATTATAGTGTTAATAATTGCTTCTATAGTATCATTATTTGTTAGTATAATGGAGAAAACTGATGACTATATAGATTCAATTATCATTATTTGTATAGTGATTTTTAATGCCATTATTGGTTATGTACAAGAACAAAAAGCCGAAAACGCTATAGAAAAGTTAAAAAAGTTATCACAGAAAATGGCTAAAGTCATTAGAGATAATAAACAAATCATTATCCCTGCAGAAGATTTGGTAGTAGGCGATAAAGTAGTTTTTGAAGCAGGGGATATCATACCAGCAGACTTATATTTAATTGAAACGGCAAGTCTAAAGATAAACGAAAGTTCTTTAACGGGTGAATCTAATGCTGTAGATAAAATTGCCAAAGAGAATTTACCTAATAAATTGCCTTTGGGTGATAGGGTGAATATGGCGTATTCTGGTTCAGTTGTTAACGTTGGGCGTGGAGTTGGAATAGTAGTTGCTACGGGGGCTGACACGGAGATTGGTAAAATTGCTGACCTACTTAAATCTACCGATAGTGAACAAACGATTTTACAAAAAAATTTAGCACAATTGGGTAAATTTATAACTGTTGTAGTGCTAGCGATGGCGTGCTTAATATTGTTTCTAGATTTATTATTAACTAATACATCATTTATTGATAGTTTTATGACGGCAGTTGCTATAGCCGTTGCAGCGATACCCGAAAGTTTACCAGCCGTTGTTACAATAATAATGGCAGTTGGCGTAACAAGAATGAGCAAAAAAAATGCGATAGTGAAACGCTTGCACGCTGTCGAGACATTAGGGGCTTGTGAAGTTATTTGTACTGACAAAACGGGGACACTGACACAAAATAATATGGTTGTTAAGTCAATATTTGTTGGCAACCATTTTGACACAATTAATGGAGAATTAACTTTGGACCAAAAAGAACTATTAAATTGTATGATTTTATGCAATGATAGTGTAATTATGGGTAATAAATTAAAGGGCGACCCAACGGAAACGGCTTTAGTGGAATTTGCGAATAAAGTTAATTATCACAAAGAAAACAGTGGCATAAGTTTAATGCGAGTGGGCGAAGTGCCTTTCGATTCTAACCGAAAACTAATGTCCACAATACATAGCGTAGGTTCTAGCCAAGTCGTTTATACAAAAGGGGCTATTGATAACCTTATTGATAAATGTAGTAGAATTTTAATAAATGGTAAAATAGAAAAGATGACAACGCATTACAAAATGTTAATTTTTGATGCAGTCAAGGATATGGGAGAGAAGGCATTAAGAGTTTTAGGCTTTGCCAAAAAAACTGTGAAAAAAATAGTGCCAAGTGATATAGAAACAGATTTAGTCTTTTTGGGATTAGTTGGACTTCAAGACCCACCAAGACCACAAGCACGAAATTCCGTTAAAACTTGTCTTAAGGCAGGAATGATACCTGTTATGATAACGGGCGACCACAAAGATACTGCATTTGCTATTGCCAAAGAATTAGGAATAGCCAAAAAAGAATCACAAGTATTAACAGGACTAGAACTTGATGCTATGAGTGATGAAGAGTTTTTGAAGAATATAACAAAAATAAGAGTGTATGCTAGAGTAAGCCCACAAAACAAAGTGCGAATTGTTAAGACGTGGAAAAGTTTGGGAAAAGTGGTAGCGATGACGGGCGACGGTGTTAATGATGCACCAAGTCTAAAAACAGCACATATAGGTATAGGAATGGGGCTTACGGGTACAGACGTTACAAAGGATGTAGCAGATGTAGTGTTAGCCGATGACAATTTTGCAACTATTGTCATAGCAGTAGAAGAAGGGCGTAGGGTTTTCGCTAATATACAAAAAACTATACAATTTCTTTTTAGTACCAATATAACAGAAGTTGTAGCACTTGTGATAGCGACAATATTTTTTCCTAATTCAATATTTTTATTGCCACTGCAAATATTATTTATTAATCTAGCGACAGATATATTGCCAGCCATAGCGTTAGGTTTTGAACCGGTTGAGAAGGGTATAATGAACAAAAAACCTAGAAAATTAGACGCATCAGTTTTTAGTGACGGAGTCGGAAAAGCAATCATATACCAATCTTCAACGCAAATAATTATATCTATGTTAGTATTCATATTAGCACACGTTTGGTTTGATTCGAGTGTTGCTAATACTATGGTATTTTTGACTATTTGCTTAATGCAAATGTTACATATGCTAAATGTTAAGTCGCACAGTTCCATTTTCAAAAGCAATCCATTTACTAATAAATGGTTTATAGTTGCAATACTTGTAGGGATTGGGTTAACTCTGTTTGTAGCGTTAGTGCCATTTGTATCATCTGTTTTTGGGCTTGTTTCACTAAATGTGACGCAATGGGCAGTTGTATTAGTAAGTTCATTTATGATTTTGCCTATAGTAGAAATAGTCAAATTTGTAGACAATCATATAACCAATGTTGAATAATCTATAAATAAATGTATAAATTAATGTTTGTTAAGGTTTGTTTATAATTACTTGACAAAAAAAGTTTAAAAAAATATAATTCAAAAGAAGGAGTTATTATGGAAAATATATACGACATCATAATAATAGGAGAAGGAATAGCAGGGATGACGGCGGCTATCTATGCCAAAAGAGCAGGTGCAAGTGTTTTAATTTTGGAAAAAAATGCTGTTGGGGGGCAGGCGTCGTTATCTTATGAAATAGGAAATTACCCCGGATTTGATAATATTAGTGGCTTTGAATTAGTTAGTCATATTAGTAAACAAGTCAAAGAACTAAAGGTGGATACACGTTACGAACAGGTCCAAAAAATTCAAGATGGTAAAATAAAAAGTGTATTTACAAAAAATAATGAATATCGTTGTAAAGCGATTATATTGTGTTTGGGTGCTTCGCCTAGAAAATTAGGTATAGAGAAAGAAAAGCAATTAATTGGTAAAGGTATCAGTTATTGTGCTGTTTGTGACGGAGCATTCTATAGAAACAAGAATGTCGCAATCATAGGAAGGGGTAATACAGCGGCAGAAGATGCTTGTTATTTGTCTAACATTGCTAACAATGTTTATATTATCAATCGCAAAAGTGATTTGAAAGCACAAAGTATTTTAGTTAGTAGGATTCAAGAACAAGTTGCTAAAGAGAAAATTAAAATGATAAATAATAGCGAAGTGGTAGATGTAATTGGAGAGAACAAAGTAGAAGCAGTTAAGATACAAGATTTAGTTAAAAATGTTACTTATGATTTAAAAGTAGATGGTATTTTTGTAGCAACAGGACGAGTCGCAGATACCGATTGGTTAGATGATTTAGTTGAAGTTGACGAGAATGGATATATAATAGTAGATAAATACAAAAGGACTAATAGAGAAGGCATCTACAGTGCAGGAGATTGCACTAACACAGTGCTTAGGCAATTAATAACATCAGCAGCAGACGGTGCTATCGCAGGAACTAATGCTTATGAATATGTCAAAAATATAATTTTATAAAATAGCCTTACTTTTGGCTATTTTTTTATGCGTTTTAATTTGTATATTAATTTTATGTGATATAATATGTTAGGTGAAATATGGAATATATAATTTATTTTGATGAAAATTACAAAAAATTTGTAGAATTAGAATTGGGAAAATTTATAATATTAGGTGAAGGCATAGGTTTGTACAATGCCAAAGATTTATCGCTTAATGGTAATGATTTTAATAAAGATACGAATTTGTATTCTTTAGATAAAATTGATAAAAGTAAATTAAATAGAAAATTTTATCAATTATTAAATTATTATAATATCGATTTAGATAATTTAACAATTTTAGATGTTTTAAATAATTCAATCTTTGTTAGGTTTTATCATCGTGTTATGTTTATACAAGATAAAATTAGTGAAACTTTTTTGGCTCAGGAATTATCAAAGTATGACAAAGGTACAACAGTATCTGTTAGGGTTATTTTTTGTAGTCATAATAGATATGAAAATTTAACACAAGACATAGCGTCGAAGATAGAAAATTTAGGATACAAAATTGATGTCAAAAATCCACAAATAGTTATTTCTATTTTGGCTAATGACAAATTATATATATCGATAGATTTAGCGAACGAATTAGTGTCAAATTATAAAGCAGGGGCGCCCCATTATGCTAAAGGCGAAGAAATTTCTCGAGCAGAGTTTAAATTATTAGAAGCATTAGATAGATTTCGAATAGACCTTAAAAAGACAAAAACTGCGATAGATTTAGGGGCAAGCCCAGGGGGTTGGACACATTTACTTGCACAGAAAGGAATGTTTGTTACAGCAGTAGACCCAGCGAAATTAGACCAAAAAGTAACTGCAATGCCGAATGTAAAACACATTAGAATGGTATCTCAAGATTTTCTAAAAAACAATTTTGATAAATACGATATGATTGTTAATGATATGAAAATGTTTGGCGATAAATCTGCACATATTGTTTGTAATTGTAGCAATAATCTCAAAAATAATGCAGTCTTAATAATGACAATTAAATTGGCTAAAGAAAACTTATACGAACAGATTTTGGAAGCGTTAAAAATATTAAATTCTAAATTTAAAATTGTAGCAGTCAAAAAACTTTTTCATACGCGTCAAGAAGTTATTGTTTATGGGAACTTTAAGAATTAAAATAAATAAGTTGTGCATAATATATTATAGTCATTACAAAAAAAATGCAAAAAGTGTTTTTGTTTTCAAAAAAAGTGTGATATAATGTAACCATATCTTAGTAATAAGGAGAATAGGAAAATGGAAGAATTAGAAGTTGATATTAATGAAATAAAAGGTGCTTTGGCAGAAATAGGAATAGATATTTCTGTTGAAGAATTAGAAACAATGTCTAGAGATTTTTTGATTATATTGCAAGCAAAACTTTTTGATATCAAAAAAATAAAGAAAGAAATGGAATTTTTGATACAGAATAATCAAATTTTGAAATCTCTTATTGAGACTTATCAACAAAAAATTAAACTCTTGAGCGATGAAAACATTAAATTAAAAGGTGATGACGGGATGGAAATGTAGAGCATTTTCATAATTAGATTGGAGGAAATATGAGAACAATAGTTTCTGTTATTGGAAATGGCGTGTGCGATGAGAATTCAAAAAGAGCCAAAATTGCTTTTGAAGTAGGCAAGGCACTTGTCGATAATGGTTTTAGAGTTATGACGGGTGGGCTTGGTGGAGTAACCGAATATGCTTTGAAGGGTGCTAAGGCTAGTGAGAAGTACAAAGACGGGGATACGATAGCAATATTGCCAATGTATGATGAAACTGAAGCGAATAAATATGCTGATATAGTTATAGGAACGGGCATTGACCTAGCGAGAGACGTTATAACTGCTAATGCTCCTATTGTAGTAGCAATAGGTGGAGGAACGGGAACATTAGGTGAAATGGCTAATGCTTGGACATTATATAGGATGTTAATAGCCATAGAAGATGTGGAAGGTTGGAGTAGTAAATTGGCAGGAACGAAATTAGGAGAAACAAGATTATACGAAAAAGGTTTTGAAGACAAAGTTTGGCCTGCTAAAACTGCACAAGATGTTATAGATATAATTAATGAGAAATACAAATATTACAATTTAAGGTTTCAAAACATAACTTTTAATGGTAGAAGAATAAAAGATATTAAGAAATCTTAGGAGAAAATTATGGATATAAACCAGATAGAAGGTTTCAATTTTGACGAATTTTTTACTACAAACAAAAAAGAAGAATCACAACAAGTCAATCTATATGCGAAAGAGAAGTCAATATATTTAAGTTGGGCATCATATTGTGTTATAGCATTGACTGTGATAGCAGTAATTTTGGTAAGTGTTTTGGGGTTGCCAGTCAAAAACGCTGTATGGTGGGGTATACCAATTTATTTGTATACAATTGGGCATATAGTGGCATTAGTTTTTTGTAATAAAAATCGTAAAATTCTTAAAAGAACGAAAGATAAGAAAGAATATAACAATGTAGCGACTGCATTATTTATATTAAGTTTTATGCTAAGTTTGTCATTAATGGCAATGTTCATAGTCAAGGCAGTAGCACCTAATATTATGTTGGGCGTATAGTGTATAATTGCTTTGATAATTAAGATATTTGTGTTATATTATATATAAGGGTGAATTATGGTAGTTTCATATCCATGTGTGTTTTATTATGATGCTGAAACAAATTCATATACAGCAGCAATACACGACTTAGAATTATTTGTAGAAGGGAATACAGTCGAAGAAGCATTTTTACGTGCCAAAGAAATTTTGAATACATATATTAAATATGCTAAAAAATATGACGAAGAATTAAATGAGCCAACATCATTTGATGAAGTCAAAAAGAATAATAAAAATATAGTTTTGTTAGTTGACGCACAAATATAACTAATGAAACTTTTTTTATAGGAGATAGAGTATGGAAAGGTTAAGAATAAATGCTACTATAGGAGTAAATGAAGGTTTTTTTCATTCTAATCAAAAAAACACAAAAAACATACCTAAATTAGTGCAACAACTTTGTGAAGAAGAGTATCAATTAAGTGGCGTTTATGTGTCTTTTATATATGAGCCTAGCATAGCCATTTACTTAACTCGAAATGGTTGCCCAGACGGTGGTGAATATACATTTAATTTGCAAACAATAGCAACTCCACAAGTTTTAGATTTAGATAAGTGGAAAGAAAGCGTATTAAGAATAATAAGGAAACTTAAAGAATTGTTAAAACAGGCTACAGTCTATGTAGAGTATAGTAAATGCGAAGTCGACTATTGGGAAAACTAATTTAATAGTATTACATAATCAATATTATGTAATTAAAATATAAGTATATATAAATAATGATAATGAAACTATAAACTAAATTATAATAAATTAATTTTTAGCATTAGTTAAATAGCAATAAAATTAAGGTATACATTTAATAATTAATTTTAAAATAAAATCTACTTAAACTATTAATATATTTATACCTAATTATAATCAATCTAAAAATTGACAATTAATATTATCTAATATTAATTAAATAAAAATAAGCCACTAAAATTTGTGGCTTATTTTTTTATAAATTAAATATTTTTGTAACATTGCTAACTTTCTCTGCTGATATTTTCTTATTAATTAAAGTTTTAACATAATTTTTAACATATTCATCGCTTATTGAACTTTCAGGAATACTTGTTGCATTTGAAATAGATTTTTTGAGTGAATTAATCTTATTTGTATCTTGTAAATCTAAGATAACAGCATTATTATTGGCTAATTCATTCAAAATCATTGTAGAAGTGTTAAAAACTTCAAGGCTAGAAGTTAATAATTCAACTGTCAATTCGCCTGTGTGATTAAGTAATTTCTTAAATTCGTTAATGGCTGTAACTTCTTTATTAAAGTCGACTCCGTCAATTTTTGAATAAATGTCATTATTTGTAACTACATCTATAAATTGTACAAGTGAATTAAGTTTAGTTCTGTCAAGTTCCTGCATTTGTGTAAATGCGTTGCTAATAGTATCTAAAGCACTGTTTTTGTCAGTTTCAAATAATGAACTTGTGTCTTTGATGTCAAAAATGATACTTATTGCTCGTTCATTAAAATCTGTGTCAGAGAAGTCAAAATTATCAATTTTTTGTTGTTGTTCAGTACCTTTGTCGTTTTTAAGGAAAGTTTTTGATAACCTTATTACTAACTCATTAGGGTTATTGCCAATAGAGTTAAAAACTGCAACTATTTCTGTGCTTGTTAAATTGTCTAAAGTATCCAAATTGTCTTTGACTTTTAATAATTCATCAAAAGCATTGCAAATTTTTATCCAATCAACACTTTCGTTTTCATTTGGAGTAAAATCTCCAAAGAAATTGCAAGCGTCATCAATAAGGTATCCATAACTTTCGTCTTTTGTCATATAAGCAACAAATTCATTATAAACTTCTGTTAATACTCCACTATAAATAAATTTATTATTTTTAAGTTCAGTTAATAAATTACCTAAACTAACTAAATTGATGTTATCAAGAATGATGTCACTTGTACCAGAGTTAGAAATTTCTAATAAATATTTTGTCACTTGTGCAATGTTTTCACTTTGTGTAGATAAGTCTGTCCCTTCAGGTATGTGAGAAATTTCTGTATTAAGATAACCATTAAATTCGTCTATCAATTTATTAAGTGCTTGCACAGCCAAACCATCAAAAAGTTTGCTTTCAAGTATTAACTCAGTTACAGCAGTTTTTGTTTCATCGTCTAGCATATTTAAAACTTCATCAACAGTCTTGGTGCCGTCTACTAATGGCGTCCAAACATTGTTTAATTTAAGAATATCAATGATTTCTTTAATTTTGCCAAATTCGTCAATATAATTAAAGTTTTCGCCAACTACACTGAAGTCTAAAACTTTGTTTATACTTTCGTTAGTAGACAAGTAATTAATAATTCCCCAATAAGTATTAGAAAACTCATCGCTTTGTTGTAAAGAATCAAAAGCATTAGCGAAATTATCAATATTGTTAGCGAAAGTGTCAAGATTGAATCCGTCCGTCATAATAGGGCTAGAAACAACTGCTAGGTTATAAATAATATTGCTAAATTCTAATTTTTTAGTTGCTAAATTATTTATAAAGTTGTTCACGTCAATTGTTGTTGGTTCAATTGTGATAGAAAGTTGTGTGCCAATTAAATTTTGTAATTTATTGATAAGTTGTTCCACACTGTGTTGCATAATTGTACTATTAAATAGATTATCAATAATGCCTGCAATAATTTCTTCGTTAGTTGATAATATTGTAAGAGTTTCTTTGATACCGTTTTCAGTAAATATTACATTCAAAATATTATTGTCTTTAGCGACATTAATTGCTTTTTGAAGACTTTCTAATTCTTGTGTCCAGTTTGTGTCGTAATTGATAGCAGAAGTGTTAATGTAGTTTTTGACTTCTTCATTGTTTTGTGCTATTTGAATACCTACTTTGTATAGTGGATATAATAATTGACTTTCCTTCATATCATCTAAACAAACACCAAGTTCTTTAAGGTCAATATTTTTTATAATGTTTTCAACATTTATTCCTTCTAAGAAGTATTTCGAATTAGCAGAAACGTAGTTTATAATAGAGCTCAATGCAGTTTTTTCATTTTCCCAATTAATTAAGGCTTGATTAATTTCATCTATTACATAATCTACTTTTGGCTGTATTTGTTCACTATATATAACGTTTAATGTTCTAGGAATAGAAGATTGTAAAATTATTGATTGAGTAAGATTATCAGTGATAATGTCAATGCAAGTTTGAGTAGGATTAATATTTTGTCCTAATTTTTTTAATAATTCTTTGATATCAAAATTTCCGTTACTTATATATGATATCGCACCTACTTCACTCATTGCATTTATAGAATTTTGTAGATACTGAAATTCTTGTTCAAAATTAAGTGTACTGTTTAATGCTGAAAAATCAATAAATTTATTGTACTTATCAACCTTATTTAGAACAACAATAGTGTTGTCGTATGCTTCTTGAAGTAGGCTAGAAGAAGTGAAGATTTCTAGAGTGCGTCCAATATTAATAAAGTCTACATTTTCTATTTTTTGGTCAGTTGTGCCGTCAATGTTGTATTGTTTATATAATTGAATTAGATTATTTAGTACTGTAGGTATTTCATTGTTAACTTCATCCCAGTTAACATTATTAAATTGTGCGTGCTTAATTGTTAATTCATTACCTTGAATAGCACTAAGTTCAGTGGATAGATAATCGAGTCCGTAATTAATTGCTGTTTGCAATACTTTTTGCATAGTGCTTGAATTAGTTAAAGCAACGAAAATATCTTTAATAGGGGTATTATCTCCATCATCTTCAAGAATGCTTATTAAAGTTTCTATGCTAAAGTTGTCTTCTTCGATTAACTTAAATATGTCATTAGATTGTATAACTTTCATAGCGACTATAATGCTATTTAAGTCATTTTTTAAGTCGTTCATTGTAGGAGTATTATATGAGTCTACATACATTTGAAGGACTTGTCTAATATTTGTGTCGAGATTTGCATTAGGGTCATTTAAAATTTTGTTTACATAGAAAGGTATTAAATCGTCTGCAATATTTGTCAATGCTTTTGATTCAAATAAATAATCGAATACCTTTTGAACAGTGTCAAAATCTAGAGTAGATAGATTTAAACTTTTTAAACTTTGGAATTCGCTATAAGCATTAACCAGAGAATTAATTTCTCGTCTAAGGTTAGTAGTAGAATCTCCAATTTTGGCTGAACTTTGTAGGTCGAAAGCCAAGTCATCCACACCAGTCCAACCACAAATGATACCAAGTGCTGATTTGTCATAAGCGAGAAGGGCATCCACAACTTCATCTCCTACATTTTCTCGTATCATATCCCCTAAAGGTTGTAAATCATTTAGAAAACTGTCATCTTGTGAGTAAGCATTTACAGATTTTGTAGAAGATTTGTCAATTTCGCTCATTATTGAAGCAACACCAGCCAAAGGTATCATAGTGCAAAATGCTATGATTAAGCCTTGGAAAGTACCTACTGCAGCACCTGCCCAAATATGTTTTTTTGCAGGCTTTGCTTCTACAGGCTGAATATTTCCATTTTGAATAACTCTACCGTTTTCAACAGTTCTAGACACTTGTTTATCGTGCAATTTTTCTTCTTTGGTCTTTTTCTTTTTGCCCCAAATACATTTAGCAACAATGGCAAATATTACCCAAGTTATCATTTTAAGTATCCAGAATAAAATAACAAAGATTACACATTGTAGAATCATTTTAGGTAGAGCATCGACTAAAGCCCTAAAACTAGCACTATTGTTATATGCTTCTGCTATACTTTCATTACTTGTTAATGCAGAAGTTATTAATTGTGATAGGTTTGTAATAGGTTCGCCGTTACTGTCCGTTTGATTAATAATGGAAGAAATATCCATATTAACTAGTGCATTAGTTACGGGGATAGAAATTCCAAACGCTAAAATTAATGCACCTGCTACAAAGGCTAAACGCACTGCAGATTTTTTTACGCCACGTTTCATTCCCCATAAGAAACCAAATAAAATAAATAGTCCAAAAAGGACATTTAATACAATCAAAATTATTGTCGCTATTTCCATATTATACTTCCTTAAATTTTAATGATAATATTTTACAATATTTTAAAATAAAAAACAAGCAATATTATTATTGCCAAAACAAAGTTTATTATTATTTTGTAAATACTATTTATATAGTACACAATATTATAATAGCAATAAGTGAATATTAAGCATAAATTATTTTTATGAATAGTAAATTATTTGGAACAGACGGCATACGTGGAATAGTATGCGAGAATTTAACGCCGACTTTATGTTACAATTTAGGTAAGGCATTAGCCATAATGGCTAGGGAAGAGAACGCCAAAAATTTTGTAATAGGTGGAGATACAAGGCTTAGCACGGATATGCTAAAATTTAGTTTTATTGTAGGTGCGACGAGCCACGGGATGAATGTTACAGATATAGGTATAGTCCCAACGCCAGCCATTAGTCATATAACTAATCAAATGTATGATTTTGGAGTAATGATAACTGCGTCTCACAATCCACCACAATATAATGGAATTAAAATTTTTGAAAAAGACGGAAATAAACTAACGGAATGTAAAATAAAACAATTAGAATACATATTAGTCAACATAAATGATTATGGATTACAAAAGTATGATAAAATAGGAAAATATGAAGTAATAGACTTAAGTGAAAATTATTGTCGAGCAATAATTAATGACATAAAGATTAATCTTACTGGATTAAAAGTTGCTCTTGACTGTAGTTTTGGTGCGTGTTATAAATGTGCAGATACTATCTATAATGCTCTAAATGCAAACTATGAAATTTTTAATGATAAATTTAATGGCTTAAATATTAACAAAGATTGTGGTGCATTAAATGTAGAATTTATACAAAAAACAGTAACAATGAATGATTTTGATATTGGTTTTGCGTTTGACGGCGACGGAGATAGAGTAATTTGTGTAACAAAAAGTGGCAAAGTGTTAGACGGCGATAGTATTATGTACGTTTTAGCCAAATATCTAAAATTACTTAATTTGCTTTATGGAGATGTTGTTGTCGCAACAATTTTGTCTAATTGTGGCTTTGAACAGTCGCTAGCACGCCACGGTATTAAATTATTGAGAACCAACGTCGGCGACAAAAACGTAAGTGTGGAACTTCAAAAAAATAAATACGCCCTAGGTGGCGAGAAAGCAGGGCATATTATTTATAATGATTTTGGGAAAACTGGCGATGGCATTTATATTTCATTGTTGTTATTAAAATTACAAAAAATTTCTGGTATAAAGATAGAAGAAATGCTAAACGATTTAGTCATATATCCATACATTGAGTGCGATATTGAAGTGCCTGCCAATAAAAAATATAAAGTTATTAAAACTAAAACAGTTATAAATGCTTTAGATGAATGTCTAATGTTATTAGCAGACAAAGGTAGAATAGTTCTTAGGCCAAGTGGAACAGAGAATAAAGTTCGTATTTTAGTCGAGGGCGAAGATAATCAATTAAACCAAAAAATAGCCAATATTTTAACCAAAAAAATACAATCATCAATTAAATATTTATAAATACTGCGTTTACGCTACGCTACAACAAAGAAGACATTACAAAATGTAGGCAATAGTATTGATTCTAAAATTAATGCCAAAAGTCCAAGAACTATTATGCAGATAATACTGCGACCATTTTGTTGCCAAAATGTTGAGCAAAAAATATTTTCATTAAATTTACGATATTTAAAACAATTTGAACAAAAAATAGTACACAAAGCCATTAGTGAAATCAAAAATAGTAAATGACAAGGCAAATAAACAACAAATACATTAATAATACCACTAATATTAAATAAGGTAATAAAAATAGCGCAGTTAAGCCCCAATATGTACGCTTCATATAAGATAAGTATAAAATTAAGAAAGCAAGTAAAAGATTTAATGTTAATTAAATATATCAAAAAAAACAATATACAAAACTGAAATATTCTTCTGAGTAGTAGAGTAAAAGCACCTATGTCGCCACTAATGAAACCTATTAAGACTTTGTCATTAAGATTGGATATTTCAAAATCTTTCGAATATTTGAATGCTGTGAGCATACCTGTTATCAGTCCAATTAGAATAAGCACAGTAAATATCAAATAATATTTTTTGTAAGTTCGAAAATGGTCTTTGATATCAAAAATCAGTGCCGAAAACCCTGCTTTAATGTCGAATTTTATCATATTACAAAATATGCAAATAAAAATAGTTATATGCATAGAGTTGTCAATTTATTAATAATTTAATATTTTTTACAATTAAGTTAAATTGAAGTTACATTATTTCGTATAATTTACAAAATTTGATATAAAATAAAAGAAATTATAAATTAGTATAATTTTGCTTGACATTTTTTGTCGAATGGTGTATAAACTATATAAATAATGTAATAAACACAAAGGAGTAGAGAAATGGCAAAAAGTAGAGTTGTTAGTCTAAACAAAATTGGTGTAATATTAGTCTCTATAGTTTTAATCTTGTGCTGTACTTTAGGTATAACATTTTCACTATTAACAGATTCTAAAACGGCTATAGGTACAATAACTTTTGAAGGCGATTTGGCGATAGGTATCAAATATGCTGGAAATAATGTTAATCTTGCTGAGGAGTCTATTGCTATAAATTTAGTAACAGATTTTACTAATACAATAGATGCATCAACTTCAGGCAATGTGTATTTTGAAGGTAAAACAGGACAATTAGGTTCATTAAAATGGACAGACAGTGGTTATGATGATTTAATATTTAATGTTTATTCGAATGGAGATACGCCTGCTTATATAAGATTTACAATAGAATTAACATATACTGCTAATAATGGTAATGTGCCAGCAAATCCACAAGATTGGCAAGTATTTCCAAAGTTTGGAACAGAAGCATATCCAATGACTTATACACAAATTACTGAAAGTGATGGAGCTTCGGGTAATGATATAGAAAATTGTTTCTATGGTTCAAATGATAATATGGTCATAACATATCCAACTACTACAACAAGTGGAAATGTTGTAACGAAAACTTTCTATTGCTATTACCTCAAAAGTGATTTCAGTGGTACAGAGGCTTTTGGGCCTAGTGGAACAGCAGGAGATGGTGGTTATTCTAAATTAAATAAATCAGTCAATTTTAAAGATATAATTGGTGGGATACACTTTTTGCTTGACGGAGAGTCAGCACCTAAAGACGGAGATAAATTTGGTTTAAAAATCACTTGTGATGCTGCAATATTTGAACAAATTTAATGAAAACAAAAAAAAGCGTTTATTTTAACCCTACGGGTTACTTTGTATAAATGCTTTTTTTATGCTCATTTATAAGATATTTAAAATTTGTAAGATTATAATATATATAAATTATGACTATAAAATAAATTTATTAACACAAAATATTTGTTAAACGCTACAAAAATTAGTAAAAAATATAAAAGTGGTATACAAATTTATTAAATGTAATTAATTGATAAAAAATAGGTTATTTTATTAAAAAAATAATACAAAAAATACAAAAAAAATTATTTTTCGACAAAAAAATATTAATTTTTTTTAAAATTTTGGGACATAATATAATTGTAAATTGTTTGACAATTTTTTTAAATTATTATAATTAATGTAGGAGGATGTTATGTTTAAAACAAAAACAATGGGAATATTCAAAACTGCGTTTATAGCAGTATTAGTTGCATTATGTGCAGTATTATTTGTTGCTTGTGGTGATGACCCAGCAAAATTTAGTGTAGACGGGAGCATAGCAGAAGTTTCCGGTATTACAGTCAAAGTTGACAAAGATATGACAAAGAAAACATTTAGTATAGAAAATGGCGATTCTGTAGCACGCGTTAATCAGTTCGCTAAATATGGCGAGTTAGACTTAATTACAATCAGGGTTAGTGGTACAGTATCTAAAGCAGATTGTGTAGAAAACGCACAAGCCAAAGATGTTAATGGCGATGATGCTACTGCATCTAATATAAACTATTATACAGATTATTTTCAATTTAAATTACAATTACCAAAAGGTGCTACAAAATTAGATGTTAGTGATGGTCTTCCTGCTAAACCAATTACAGAAATAACAAATATTGAAGATGGATATTTAGTAGAGAAAGTACAATGGTTGTTAGGTGATGCTACTGCAACAAATTGGAGTATTTGTGGTAATGCTACTACCAATGACGGATATTTTTATTATGGTTTCTACAATGACACAGACGAAGAACCTGTTGCTGAATACTTTGTACGTGTTGTATATGATGTAGAATTTGTAGCGTAATTGTATAAGAAAATTCATTATTAATTAAATAATTTCAAACTATTTAATTATGAAAAAATATTTATAATTAACTAATAGAAGGTATAGATTCAAATTAATTTATACTTTCTTTTTTTATTCTCTCTTTTTGTTTTGCATTTTTTAAGACAAAATAGTTTTTTGTGATTTAATTACAAAAAAAAGTAACCTAATGTTTTATAGTTTGGTATGCTTGTTAAAAAAAAATATATATGATATAATAAAAAACAAAAGAGGTAAAATAATGACATTCATCAAACAATCAAGTGATTTTATAGAGAATTCAAAAACGGAAATAGATAATATTTTCTTTAATGATTATCTACCATATGCACCTAGTGACTTTGTCAAGGTATATGTATACCTTAACTACATATCAAATTCAAGTGATTCTCCTGATAATGAACTTGATAGGATTTGTAAAATTTTGAATATGAGTGAACTAGATGTAATGAATGCATTGCAGTATTGGGAGAATGAAGGGTTGTTAAAAATGTATGGAGACCCTGTTCAAGTAGTATTATTTCCATTGAAATCTGCTATTTCTAACGACAACAAGTGGAGCAAATCAAAGTATGAAGAATTTAATTTAATAATTCAAGACATCAAAAAACGTCAAATTTTACCAAATGAATTTAATGCTTATTATACAACAATGGAAACTCTAAAAATTGAGATACCAGCGTTCATAATGATAGTTAAATTTTGTGTAATGCAGAAAGGCGAAAGTGTTGGATATAGTTACATTAACGCCGTTGCAAAAAATTGGGCTGACGAAGGCGCACATACTGTAGAAGATGTAACAAAAAAAATCGAAGAATTTGAACAAAGCATAGACAAAGTTAGCGAAGTTATTAAAGCACTCAAAAGTAGAAGAAAAGCAACTTTTGAAGATAGACAGTTTTATAAAAAGTGGACTGAAGAATTTGGGTTCAAACACGAAGTTATATTGTATGTAGCCAAAAATATTAAAGTAAACCCAACAATATATAGGCTTGATGCGAAACTACTAAACTATTATGAACTAAAATTGTACGATATCAAGGAAATTGACGGATTTGAATTAGACAAAGACAATATGTTTAGATTGGCTAAAAACATTACCAAAGCAATGGGTGTGTATTATGACAATTTAGAGCCGGTTATAACGGGATATATACAACCGTGGCTGTCAAAAGGTTATGATGAACAAACACTTTTGATTATTGCTAACAGTTGTTTCAAAAACTCAATAAGAACGCTTGAAGGTATGAACAATACTATAAATAAATTTTACAATCACGGAATTGTTTCGTTACAAAGTCTTAATCAAGAAATTGAGAATTCTATCAAAACGGATAATATCATCAAAAATATTTTACAAGCGTGTGGCTTATCAAGAAATGTAAATTCGTGGGATAGAGATTTCTATCGTACGTGGACTTATAGTTGGAAACTCAATGATGAGTTAATATTATACGGGGCTAGTCTATCAAAAGACAAGGCACAACCTATGCAATATTTAAATAAAATCCTTGCTGACTGGAAAGATAAAAATATTGATACGGTAGATAAGGCGAAAGAAATTTCACAATCTAATACACAAACTAAGTCAAAAAATACAAAAAATAGTGCCATAATTAGACAAAGAGAATACACAAAAGAAGAACTTGAAAGTGTATTTAGTAATATTGATGAGTGGATATAAAGGGGATAAACTATGAATAAGACTGAGATTGAGAAAGTAATATACAATGAAATAATATCAAATAAACAAAATGCAGAGCATCAGGCTGATATACGTTATTATAAGGCTCTACAAAATAAAGAATTTGATGAAATTGACAAAGAAATTCGTTCTGCTATAATAGAGAAGGCGAGAGTAGAATTTGAAGGCAAAAGTTCAAAACAAATTGATGATAAAATAAGAAAACTTAAAGAAAAGAGAGAAATTATTTTGAAGTCAATGAATATGAGTTTAGCCGAACTTAAACCTAAATATAAATGCAATATTTGTTTAGACACAGGTTTTGTTAATAATGCTAGGTGTTCGTGTTTTCAAAACGCTATAACCAAAGCATTATTTGAAAATAGTAATCTAAATCAAAAAAATATTAAAACATTCAAAGATTTTAAGACGGATATTTATGACGATAAAGATTTTGGCGATAAACTATTAAAACTTGGCGAAAACATAGTATCTTCTAATGGCAATTTTAAAGTGCCAATTATTGTAATTCGTGGCAATGTAGGGGCAGGTAAAACATACTTTTTGGAGTGTTTAAGCAATGAACTTATAAATAAAAATATTGCAGTAGTTTATATGCCAGCATTTGAACTTAGCCAAAAGTTATTAGAATGGCATTTAGGGTCTTTTGAAGAAAAAAATGTGCTTCAACAATTATTTATAGACTGCGATGTTTTGGTAATAGATGATTTAGGGACTGAGCCTATCTATCAAAATGTGTCTGTTGAATACCTACAAAATATTATTGATATAAGAACACTAAAAAATAAATTAACGGTTATATCTACAAATCTTGATGCTAATTCATTTTTGGATAGATATGGCGATAGGTTAAATTCAAGAATTTATATGAGTGATAATGCTTTGAAGATTGAATTAAAAAATAGAGATTTAAGAAAGAAATAAAAAAACTGTAAAGTTGGTAATTAAATTTATCAATTTACAGTTTTTTTATCTAAAATAACTTAAAGGATGAATTGTGTGCGAATTCTCAATATCTATTCCCACTAACTTAGATTCAAGTAAAATATTAGCACGAGAAATGGACGAAAACCCATATTTTTTTCTTATTTTTTCTATAGTAACATCTTGTGACTGCTTATCTTTTTGTATGTCTACAAAAAATGATAACTGTTCATAATCGTTATCAAAATCACTGACTGATATTCCCAAACTGCGTAAAGGTTTTTTGAAATCGTAATATTTCTCAATAATAGACATTGCTCGTTGTATTAAGTCATAAGAATTGTTGGTGCTGGTATCAAATTTATGCCTTTTGACGAAACTTCCTAACTCATTATCTCGTAGCCAAACCGATAAAGTATATGCTTTGCCTACCTGATATTTTCTCATACGACTACTAACACTCTCTGCTAATATAGTTATGACGATTTTGGCTTGTTGCAAGTCGTATACATCTTTGGGTGCAGTCATACTATTACCAACAGATTTAATAATACTACTTTGACCTACTTTTTTGACAGGGGACATATCAAGTCCGTTTGCGAATTCCCATAAATATTTACCCCATACGCCTAATTTATCAATAAGATAATTCATTGGACAGTTCGCCAAATCGCCTATTGTTTCTATGCCTAATTTGCGTACTTTTTTTGTTGTGGCTTGGCCAACATACAAAAGGTCTTGAACGGGCAACCCCCAAATTTTAGTTTTAAAATTTTCTTTAGTTATAACAGTGGTGGCGTCAGGTTTTTTCATATCAGAACCAAGTTTAGCGAAAATCTTATTATAACTCACGCCCACTGACGCAGTAATGCCTAACTCTTTTTTGATTCTTTCGCGTATAGTATTGGCGATTTCTTCGCCAGAACCAAAAAGTCTTTGGCTCTGTGTAACATCTAGCCACGCTTCATCTATGCCAAAAGGTTCTATAAGGTCTGTATAATCTTGATAAATTTGACGCACTCGTCGTGAGAAATCTAAGTAATGTTCAAAGTTAGCGATAACACATATAATGTTAGGGCAAATTTGACGTGCTTGCCATAACGGCATGCCTGTAGTTATACCCATATTTTTGGCGATGTAGTTCTTGGCTAAAATAATACCGTGCCTATCTCTAGGATTGCCACAAACACACAAAGGATAATCTTTCCAGTACGGGTTCCTTTGACATTCTACAGACGCATAAAAATTATTTAAATCACTATGTAATATAGTTCTCATAATTTTTCTTCCTTTTCTTGTTTTTATTATACCACAATTAGAACAAATTTTCAATAATTTATCAAACATTTTTTCTAATTTTAATTATAAATGCAAAAAAAAATAGATATTAAGGTTAAATTTTCTTGAAACTAACAGAAGAAAGGAAAAGAATTCTATAAAAAAATTAAAGTTTTTTATATTAGTTTCAAAAGATTAGACGTATATGGCTATTTATAATATAACTTTTATAATATTAAAATCATCATTATGAAATAAAAGTTTTTATACAAAGTAATTATTATGTATAGAATAATTAATAATGAATTTAAAACTTAAAATTTGTTGTAATATATAATAAAATGTCGAAAAAGAGTGTAAAATTGCTTGATTAAAATTGAAATAATGGGTATACTAAAATTGTACAAGAAAAAGAAGTGCGAAAACGAAACAAAAGAAAGGAGTGCGAGAGTTATGATAAGAA
>CASDSK010000034.1 GCA_949283525.1 uncultured Eubacteriales bacterium | reverse complement strand
CAATACAAATCGCATTTAACAACTATAGTGAGAGAGAACTACCAAAACTATGATACAATAGTGATAACAGGTGGTGATGGCACATTAAATGAGTTAGTAAATGCTTTGGCTGAAGTTGACAATGCGCCAAGTATAGGCTATATTCCTAGTGGGACGTGTAATGATGTGGCTAGAACACTAAACATTTCAAAAAATGTCGATAAAGCATTGGATAAAATTATCAAAGGCAATATTTTTGAATATGATATAATGAAAGTTAATCAAAAATATTGTATCTATGTTTGTGGTATGGGAATATTCACATCCACAAGTTATACAACTAAGCAAGACGCTAAGCGAAGAATGGGAAGAATAGCATATTTTTTTAACGGTTTAAAGGATGTGTTTAGTGGTAATACCTTTGATATTAAAATTGCTAGTGATAACATTAATTATCAAGGTAAAGGTGCTTTAGCACTATTTATTAATTCAAAAAGTGTCGCAGGATTTAAATTAAATAAAAAAGCCTGTTTAAATGACGGTAAAGTTGATTTTTGTTTGTTTTGTGAGAAAGATAATAGAAAAAAAGTGTCTTTTTTGACTAAATTAAGAATTGCAAAATTATTTTTGTTTGGATACAAAACGTTAAAAAACAATAAGCATATTGTAGCTACACAATTAAGTCAAGCGAATGTACAAAGTTGTGTAAATATCAATCAAGACGGAGAATGTGGAGATTGTACAGATTTTGAAATCAAAGTAATTACAAAGGGGGTGAAAATTATATGCTAAAAAGTGGTGTCAAGAACTTATATGTTCGAGAATGGATATTCCCATTGATGTTTGTTATTTTTGCACTTATGCTAGAAATGACGAATTTTTTAACATTGGGAATAGGCGTATTACCTACATATTTAATATTTGATTTGGCAGTAATTTTTATGTTTCTAGGAATACTGTTTTTGATGAAACAAGGTGGAAAAGCGTGGATAATAGTAGCATCATTTTTTCTATTTATACAAGTAGCATTAAATATTGTTAACGCCACACTATTTGGTGTTTTTGGTGATGTATTTAATTTATCAATGATTAATTTAGGAACAGAAGGAGTTAACGCTTTCAAGTTTGAATTTTTAAATTTTACTAGTATAATAATAAATTTATTAATATTTGGGCTGTTTATAGGAACTTCAATTTACCTAAATAAAACAACGGAAATGACAATACAATTAACAAAGAAAACAAAATTTACTATTTTATTATCTATTTTTATAGGATTGCAGTCAATCGGGTTGTGTTTATTCAATGCACAAATAGATGTCATTAGAGTGCAGGCAGAAAATGAAGAACAATTAGATGATACATTTAGTGACCAAGCAATGTGGGACAATTTATTTTTGAAAACTTATTCATTACAATTATTTGGGACATATGGGTTTTATGTTAAAAATCTAGGCGATTTTCTACTAAGTGGCAGAAATATGAGTGAAGAAGACCAAGAATATGTTGCTCAAGCCTTGCTTAAAGGCGATAATTACACTTCGACAAGTGAGTATAGTGGAATTGGTGAAGGCGATAATTTAATTATTATAATGCTAGAAAGTTTTGATTCATTCTCAATAGACCCTATTTATACTCCGTTTTTGTGGCAGATGCGTCAAGGAAATTACGATGGTGCTCAGTATATGGATAGTTTCTATGCAAAAAACAAAACTAATATTAGTGAAGAAATTTCTATAATCGGGCATATCGCTAACAATAAATTGTTTAGTTACTATAATAAAACAGTTGGGTTAACGACGCCTTATTCACTTCCTAATCTTATGAAAGAAGACGGAGCGAATGAAGTGAACTTTTTTCACGGATATCTTAAATCTTTCTATGATAGACAAAATGTAAATGTGTCATTAGGTTTTAATAATGTGTATGGCTTAGAAGATTGTACATTACCTGATAAGTCAAGTAAATTTAATGATTGGATACTAGATAGTGATTACATAAATAATATGATAGATTTATTTATTCCAGATGACGTTAGATTTTATAGTCAATATACTACTATTTCTACACACGGTGCTTATGATTATAAAAATTCAAGAATACAAGACAATTTAGATTATGTAAATGACAATTTTGATAAGTATGTAGAATATGTTAATAATTATACTAATTTACAGTTGCCTACAAATGAAAGCGAACTAAATAAATATAAACAATTTAAAGCATTTACTATGGATACTGACAAAATGGTCGCTTACATATTCAAAACTTTAGAAGATAAGAACTTATTGGATAATACTACAGTCGTTATGTACGCTGACCATAACGCTTATTATTCGGATATGTGTTATGGTATTAAAGGTATTTCGAAAGAAAAATTTTATAATACAGAGATTAATCACTTGCCTTGTATAATATACAATGACGAATTACCAGCAATGGTTAATAAAACATTTTGCAGTACTTATGACTTGTACCCAACAATATGTGATTTATTATCATTGTCATATAATCAAACGTTAGCACAAGGCAATAGTATTTATAGTGATGACATAGTAAATTCTGTGTTTGTATCTTCATTAAGTGGAATATATACTGACAAAATATTTACAAGTAACGTTAAAGATATAGTCAAATTAGATAATAGTGTAACTGACGAAGATGTAAATAAATTTGTAGATAATGTAATGAATTATTATGAGAAACAAAAAATAATAGAATTAATATACGATTATAACTATTTTGGTAGATATGCAGTAAGGTGATTTATGGATTTAAGTTTAATAATAGAAGATGATTACAAATTAGGTAAGAGTATTGCTGTTTGTGACGAAAATTTTAATACTGTAATAAATTTAGTTGCAAGGAGTATAGTAGAAAACTATACAAGATATGAAGTGTTTGGAAACAAAAAGAAAGTTATGGAACTTCTTATAAAGGATGTAAAAAAAATAAAGCCACGATTAGATAAAATAGGGCAAGTGAACATATTGTACTTAAATAATGATATTGACGGAGTGGTAACGGCTATTTATTTCGATAATAAAGGTAGAATTATAAATTCACCAATCAAATCTGGAGAACTTGTTTGCGAACAAGAAGGTAATTATCTATTTATTTCACGTGAGTATGAAAATAAAGATGACAAATTTGTGTATGCAAATAGTGATAAAGTTATTAGAATTAAAGATTTTGCTGTTGTTGGGATTAACGGCAATATTGAATTTATGGAAAATTTTGTAACTAATAATCGTTTAGAAAAGATTAATATTTGTAATCAAAGTGGAAACGTTTTGATTTTTGCACAAAATTATGATAATAAAAATTTAATTTTTAACCTAAATCTAGATATTATTAACAAAAAGGATATGGCAAATGAGAAAATTTGAGATTGTAAATAAACGCACAAGCGAATGTGATATTAAGATGCCACAAAGAGCGACCAAGGCTTCTGCTGGTTATGACTTCTATTCTACCATTGATTATATTTTACAGCCAAATGAAGTTAAACTAATATTTAGTGATATTAAGGCACAATTTGAAAGCGATGAAGTTTTAGTATTATGTACAACAAGTGGTATGGGCAAAAAAGGAATAATGCTAGCCAATGCTATAGGTGTAATAGATGCAGATTATTATAATAACGTTAATAATGAAGGCAATATTGGCTTTATGCTACGTAATCTTAGTGAGCAACCATACATTATAAAAGTTGGAGATAAAATAGGGCAAGGCATTTTCACAAAATTTTTGGTAGTTGATGATGAGAAAGAAATTACTACAGATAGAGTAGGTGGGTTTGGAAGTACAGTTAAATAAAAGTATTATACTATGTTTTAAGTGAATACTATGTGCAATTATAATGTAAATACTTTAGGAAGAAATTGAATTCTTCCTATTTTTTTTGTATTGTTAATTAATAGACAAACTATTTAATAAAATCATAAAGTTTTATAAATTTTATCATTAATTTTATTATAATATTAAATTAAATTTCAAAAACTTTTTTATGTAATATTTTTTTTAATAATTTAATTACGTTTGATAATTTATTATAAGGATTAATATAAAGTTTAATAAACTTAATAAAGTATTTCATTATAAAATAAATAATTATATTCAAAAGTTCAAAAAAAGTAAATATTTAAAAAATAAATTCTAAAGTGCATAAAATTAAAGTGTAAACATATAATAAAAATAGGCTAAGCTACAAAATTAAAAAAAATGCAAAAAAGTGTTGACAAATTGAATAAAATATAGTAAACTAAATAAGTCGCAAGAAAAAGTAACGCGGGGTAGAGCAGCTTGGCAGCTCGTCGGGCTCATAACCCGAAGGTCGTTGGTTCAAATCCAGCCCCCGCTACCATTTTTTATTTGGCGGTGTAGCTTAGCTGGTTATAGCGTGCGGTTCATACCCGCAAGATCAA
>CASDSK010000033.1 GCA_949283525.1 uncultured Eubacteriales bacterium | reverse complement strand
AATGCTTTACCACCTTGTCGCCTATGGTGAATAGGTTTGATATCTTCCATAATGTTATTAATTAATAACTTGTTTTTGCGTGCTAAACGGAATGACTCATTATACACTTGATAAGTAGTTTCACGAGTTCGACCATTTTCAACTAAGTTTAAAGCATTTTCAATATCTATAGGCAAATAATCAACAAGCAATTTATTTTGAATATGCGGTTTAATATGTAATCTTATTATACTTTCAATTTCATATTGTCGTGATTTTGACACACGACCTACTTTGTAAGTTTTTAAGTACTCATCTAGCCAATCAAACAAATAAACTTGTTTAATAGGTTCAATTTGTTTCTTTTGTAGCGCTATAAGATAATCAACCTTTGCTTGTAGTTCTTCAAGTTCTGTCATTCTCTATTAACTCTCCAAAGTCAAAACTTTGTTGTTCAATTTCATGTGCTTGTTTGTAATTAATCTTATAATGCTCAAATAAATAATCAAAACTATTATACTCCATTAAATCTTTATTCTTTAAATGTAAACGCACATTAAATTTATTATCAAGTTGATTTATTTCTTGTAACAATTCAATCATAAAATTATGCAATTCATTTTGTTTTATGGGTAAAGATAATTGCATAAATCTTTTTGTTAGTTTAGATTGCAACTTATAAAGCATTTCTTTTTGACCTAACACTCTTAATGCTAATTTCTCATAATTTGTCATTCTTCATTCTCCCTAAAATCATATATATTACTATCTCGAATTGTGCTAAATTCGTAAGTGTAAAATTCTTCAAAATCATTTTCACCACATACAGCACAAAATCGCTTTTTAATTTCAGTATATGGTAATATTAAATCATGTTCTATATCATTTTCACTAAGTAGATTCCTTATAGACCCAAAGGGTACTATTAGTCTTCTACCTTTAATTGCTTCAACTAATTCTGGTATGTCTTGTGATTGATTTTGCCAATCAAATTTTGTTGCGTATTTAAAAGTTTCACAAATTGCTTTACAACAATCTTCGACACTCTTTAATTTTACTAATTTAAATTTATCATTGCTAGTTTTATTAATTGCCTTATAATCTACCGAACCCCATTTGGCTACTTCTCCGTGAACTGTACATAATACAGTATTCCAAGCCGATTTTAAAAACTCAAAATCTTCTTTAAATTGTGTATTATTTCTTTTAATAAAGATACAGTGCATATGTGGATGCCACAAGTTAGAATTAGCACCGCGCTTTATTTCTATAGAACGAACACCACCTATAAATAAATACTTAAATGCTTTTGTAATTTTATATGCCTTATCAGACAATAGTCTAAAACCATTTTGTAAATAATCTAAACCGTCTTTTAATTTTTCAGTATTTTTTATTGTAAAAGTTACAAATACTATTTTATTACTACTATTTAAATAATACTTAAATATTGGTAACATTTTCATGTACCATAGTAAAGCACGCTTTTTTTGACAAACTGCACATAATCTTTGTTTGCACGACATTACTCCGTTAAAATGGTATGCACCACATTTTTTACATTTAGCGTAATATCTTATATTACTACAATTTAAAATATTAGTAGCCATATCAGTATAATCATATTGATTTAATGACGGAGCAATTACTTTTTTATTGAAATTATTTTTATCTATAAAGTCATCATATTTCATTCATTCTCACCACCTAAAGTATGAATTTAATGTCTAAAATTTACGTCATTTGTTTCTATAGTATGAACACAAGATTTTTTGCTACCGCTATCACAAATTATCTTCTTCATAACCTATAGATTTTGTAACTTCTTGTTCTAATTTTTGCTTTTCTAATAGGTCAATGCGTTCCATTGCTTGTTTTAGCGTTTTTTGCAACATATCTACATGAAATTGTTCTTCGGTCAATCGTTCTGCTTGAACCTGTTCTACTTGTGGGCTCGCAACTTCGCTTGGCTCGCTCAATTTTGGGGCGAGGCCAAGCGAGCGTTTAATTCGAGCCCACAAACCAAATTCTTTTACTATGTCTTTTTTTAATTGTTTAAAACGATATTTATCAATCTTGTACATATATTTAGATTCTACTTTAAATCTAGTATTAACTCCTTTTTCTAAACTTTTAAAAAATTTTTGTGTAATAAATTGTGAAGACTGCGAAAGGTTAGTAAAACGAATAACATAATCTTCTATTAAGTCGTCAAAATTACTATTTTTATTTATCATATTGTCAAAACCCTCCCTTTTGGTAATAATTTTAGTTCTTTATCAGGTAATTTATAAAATGTTCTTGGGGCTGCAAATGAATATATATCATCAAATTCATTAATGTATATATCATCTGCTGGATGTTTATAAAGACTAAAATCATGTCCTTTACGTCCACGAAGAAATGCCAATTCTTTATTAGTAGAATTATAATTATCAAAGATATTACTTGGAACTAATAGTTCACTATCTTTCTTTATTAATCTGTAATTAGATTCTATTATTTTAGGACTATCTAAAAATTTTAAATCAGCAAAACAAGTAACTGTAGTTTTATGAGATATAACTGTTGAGATACCTAAAGTTTTATCACCTTGTATATACTTTTCACAATCAAAAACACTATTAAATAATCTTACATTCCAGTGATTTGCGATTATTCTACCATAACAATCAATATCATTTACCATTGACTCAATATAGTAAACTTTAGTCGCTATTTCACGAATATTCAAATCAATGAGCCCTGGACGCTGACAATCTATGTATATTGATAACCCATAATGGCGATGTTGTTCAAAAAATTGAGAAACAAAATCGCTAAATGAATTATATTTTCGACTATCATAATACCTTTGACCCTCGCTTAAAAAAATCTTAGAAAAAGGTGGAAAAAACATAGTAGGATGCTGTGCATTTGGTATACCTAAATAAAAACCATTTACAAAATAACTTTCTTTATACCCAAATTTAGTGTTACAAGATATTTTAAAATCACTGAAAACTAAATGATTGGGAGTTGACAAATTATAGCCCATTGAATTATATAATTTAATTTTATCTAAACATAATTCGTATTCATTGTCATTAGTTAAAAATTCACAAGCAATATGTGATAAACAAGATGTTTTACCAGAACCCGTACCACCAACTATTAAAACAATTTCTGCCATAATACATTATCCTCTATAATAGTATTATTTTTTTATTACTGGCTAGTTAAGCGGGTGGGGCAAAATGTTCCCACCCGTTAGCCATTATTATAAAACGCTCAAATTAAGTCAAGGGGTGAACATAAACCGCTTTCGCTATTTATCCTTCCCCTTATCCTTGACTTATTCTTCGCTTAAACAAAAAAACGAGTTGAGTACCAACCACCAACCCGTTTGTTATTATTATTTTAAAATATATACATCTTCAGTATAATAAATTGAATAAATTTTTGCTTTTTCTATTTTAACAGGTGAATTACCGTCAGTTAAATTAATTAATTCACTAAATTCAATAACAAAACCTTCGCCACCTATTACTTCGCCTCTTTCATCTAATGTAGCATGATTATATAATTTCATAGAAAGTCTATAATTTATAAGACTT
>CASDSK010000032.1 GCA_949283525.1 uncultured Eubacteriales bacterium | reverse complement strand
TTCATTTTATGGGATAGCCCTTGTGCTGGGCGATATGGTTGAGTAAGTTAGCGAAGTGTGGTGCTTATAATTTTGTAGTACCTATGAAGTAGTTTTTTGTTTTACTTTTTGCGAAAGCAAAAAGCAAATAATTTAAGTTTTGACGTACTTAAGTAAATTAAGTGGGCACATAGGGTAAGTCAAGAGCAAGGCTCTTGCCTAAAGGTTGGTAAGGGAACGGGTAGTTCCCTTACACAAGGGAAAGCCCTTACACAAGGGATAGCCCTTGTGCTGGGCGATGCTGAAGCAAAAAAAAGTTTAGTGCAAAATACAAGAAAAATTTTTTGTTTATAAAATTATAACAAATAAACTTATGTTTGTAAAGGAATAAAATATAGTAAATAAACTTTTCACAAGGGATAGCCCTTGTGCTGGGCGATGCTGAAGCAAAAAAAAGTTTCGTGCATATTACAAGAAACTTTTTTTGTATATAATAAATTATAATGGTTATAGTCTTTGTAGATGAGAGAGAGCAATAAGAACGCCCAATTTCCCGTATTCATAAGTTAGGCTTCCTTGCATATAGGCAGTATATGGTGGAGTAATTGGTCCATCGCAACTAAGTTCTATAGTTGAACCTTCGATAAAACTACCACTAGCCATTATTTCTTGATGTGGATAACCGGGCATTTCACTTGGCATAAGTGTAACATAGTTTTCTACTGCGACGCCTTTTTGTATTCCACGACAAAATTCTATTAATTCTTCTGCTGAATGTAGTTTAATTGTTTGAACGATGTCTGTTCGAACGTCCATACATTTTGGGCTAACATCATAGCCTAATTTCTCCAGAAGGCAACTAGCGAGTGTCATAGATTTAAGCGAAGCGCAAACGACGCTTGGTGCGTGATAAATGCCTTTATAAAATGACAATAATTGATTGAGGTTAGCACCAATATCTTTGGCGACGCAAGGTGCTGAGAAGCGTTCTGCGACATCGTGTACATACTGTGCTTTGCCTACGACATAGCCACCTGTTTTGGCTTGTCCTGCACCTAAATTTTTCATAAGCGAGCCTACAAGTATGTCTGCACCAACTTCTATTGGCTCTTTTTTTTCTACAAAGTCGCCGTAGCAGTTATCTACCATTATGATAACATCTTTGTCAACTTCTCTTATTTTTTTGCAAACTCTTTCAATCTTGTCAATGCTTAAACTTAGGCGATTGCTATAGCCACGCGAACGCTGAATTTCTACTAATTTAACCTTTGATTGTTGTAATCTTGATACAATTTTATCAATATCAAAATCGTTGTCAACTAAGTCTATCTGTTCGTATTTAATGCCGTGTGCAATAAGCGAATTATTGCTATTGAGAGACAAGCCAATAATGCTTTTGAGAGAGTCATAAGGTTCGCCCGATATAGATAGCATTGTGTCGCCATATTTTAATAAACCAAAAAAGGTAATTGACAAAGCGTGAGTTCCTGACATAATTTGTGGTCTAACCAAAGCGTCTTCAGCCTTAAAAACTAAACTGTAAACTTTCTCTAATTTATCTCTACCCATATCAAAATAGCCATAGCCTGTGTTCTCACAAAAGTCGCTTGCGTTTAATTTAACTTCGTGTAGTGCATTAAGCACTTTGGCAGAGTTGTATAAGCAGATGTCGTCATAATGTTTGTAAACTTCTTGTAGTTCCTGTTCTGCTTGTGTTGTTAATTGCAATAAATCATTTGATATATTTAATTCTTTAAACATTTTTAACCTCTACAATATATTATCATAATTTAATGCTTTTGTAAATTAGTTTAAATGTTAAGAGAATTTTTTTTGTAATAAACTAAGCAATGCCGATAAATAAATAATAAATAAAAGTAAACTAATATTAGATAAAATAATGTTGTATTTAATAAAATAAAATTATGAAATTAAATTCATAATGCAAAATTTTACAAAAAACTTGAATATTAAATTTGAATTATTTTAAAAAATTAAGTTTTTGGTTATGTAAACTTAAAGGTAATTAAATTATTGACAGAGTAAGATATAAATGTTATAATATGCGTTACTGAGGTTAGTTTATGGATAATGTTCACAAGAAAAAAAATTGGTTTATAAGACTATGGAATTATTATACAACGTACGAAAAGATTTGGTTATTTAGTTTGTGTGCATTAGGCATATTGTTTGCTATATTTTTTCCTGAAGACGAGAAACAACCAAACTGGTTAAGAGTTGTACAAATAATTGCAATAATAGGTGGGTGTTCTTGCGAATTGCTTTTGAGTAAACAATCACGTTGGGCATTTATCGTATCATTTGTTTTGTATGACACGACACAAACTATAGTGTACTTCGCTAACGGCTTTTATATAAGTGCATTGTTTGAATTAATATTCTGGATGCCTATATTGTTTGTAAGTTTTTATTTATGGAGCAAAAAAGCCGACGAAAAAAATAAGACGCTAACGGTTGTTAAAGAAGTTAATTGGCAGAGAGATTTATTAATTTTCATTGGCGTATTAATAGTATCAGTTCTAACAGGCTTAGCATTCACTTCCATAGGTGCGATAGCAGAAGGTATGCCTGACTATTGGTATCTAGACGCCTTAGCCAATGCATTTAGCGTATGTAATGGGTTGTTTTTGATATTTAGATTTAAAGAGCAATGGGTACCTTGGATAGGTGTGGCACTTGTCGAAGCAGTTCTATGGATATTAAGTGGTCAATACATTATGTTAATATTGTCTGTTGGATACTTAATGAATTCATTATATGGCTTTATTATGTGGCAAAGATATATCAAAAAGCACAACAATAAAGATAGTAATACTGAAATTAATGTAGAAAATAACGTTAATGGTGAAATCGCTAGCATAACTAATGGTGGCAATATGACTGAGGTTGTGGATGCAACTAAAGTAAAAACAATGAACGAAGAAGAAAGTAAAAAATAGAAAGCATAAATGATTGATGAAGTTTAAAATATTAATGTAGTTATAATTATCATACTAAGTATAATAGGGAAATAGTTGACAAAATAAGCAAAATAGAATAAAATTGTCTTAGGAGTAAAAAATGGAAATATCAGAAGTAAAAAGAGGTATGCACGTAATTATAGACGGAGAAATGTACAAAGTAGTAGACTTCTTGCACGTTAAACCAGGGAAAGGTGCTGCATATATGAATACTAGAATAAAAAACGTGAGAACTGGTGCTACTATTGAAAGAAACTTTAATACCAACTACAAGATTGAAGAAGCGAGAATTGACAGGACTAATGTTCAATATTTATACAATGATGGTAGTACGTACTATTTTATGGATAACCAATCATACGAACAAGTAGAAATCCCTGCTGAGAAAATTGGAGAAGATAAAGTCTATATGATAGAGAATAATAATTATGATATGGCATCATACAATGGTAGTTTGTTAGGAATAACCGTTCCAGAAAAATTAGAGATGACAGTAACGAGTATCGACCCAGCGTCAATGTCTTCATCATCTTCTAAGCCAACAAAAGACGCAATTATGGAAACGGGATTAGTTGTCAAAATACCTGTCTTTATCAATGAAGGCGAAAAGATTATAGTTACAACAGTGGACGGGAAATATTATTCACGTGCATAATTTAGAGGGCGAACGCCCTTTTTTAGTATAGAGTATAGGAGAAGAAATGAGAAAAGTTGCTTTAATAACGGGTGCAAGTAGGGGGATTGGGAAAACTACTGCTATTGAGTTTGCGAAATTAGGATACAATATTGCAATGACATATTTTGTAAACGAAGATTTAGCGAATAATGTCAAAGACGAGATAGATAAATTAGGCGTTGATTGTTTGGTTATGCAATGTGATATTGCCAATGAACAACAAGTCAAAGATATGGTTACAAAAACATTAAAAACTTTTGGAAGTATTGATGTATTAGTAAATAATGCTAGCATAGCCATTGACACTTTGTTTTGTGACAAGAGTGTAGAGAATTTTCAAAAAATTCTTGATGTCAATCTTGTAGGCACTTTTGTTGTAAGTAAGAATGTAGGCGAATATATGGTTAGTAACAAGTCTGGCAAGATTATAAATATCGCTAGTACAAACGGCATTAATACTTATTATCCTATGTGTTTTGATTATGACGCATCTAAGGCAGGAATTATATCATTGACACATAATTTGGCTATGCAGTTTTCTCCATACGTGAACGTGAACGCTGTTGCCCCCGGATTCATAGCCACAGAAAGTGAAATCAAAGATATGAATGAAGAATTTATAGAAATGGAAGTAGATAAGATTTTTCTAAAGCGTGCAGGCAAAGAAATTGATGTAGCGAACCTTATAACATTTTTGGCTAGTGACAAGGCAAACTTTATAAATAATGCAGTTATTAGAATTGACGGCGGAACGTATGGAAGTTTCTAATTATAATATTATAAAAAATCACGGGTAAACTAAAATTAGCCCCGTGTTTTTTTTTATAATAAAAAATATAGTAGTACTATTTTGTATTTATTAAAAAAATTAAAATTAGAAATTACATATACTTTAAAAAAAAACTAAAAAAATCTAAAAAAAAATTATTTTTTTGATTTGCATCTTGACGAATTAGAAATGGTTTGATAAAATAAAAACAGCGTAAAAAGTTAGTTAAGTTTTATAAGGAGGAGTACATATGTTAAGAAAGAAAACGCATTATGAAATTATGAAAAAAGTTGTGGGAACTCTTAATTATAAAATTATAACTAAAGAAGAATTTGTTAAAAATAAATATACTATAAATTATGGAGATTGGGATAAAATTACATTTTTTAAAAAATATACAAAAGGCGATAAATTGATAATATTTTGTTCGAAATTTAAACTTGAATTTGCCTTTCCAATCTTATTAAATAATAATGAAGTAAATCAATCTAATAAAGATATTAGTTTATTCAACATAATCAAAAATAATAATGTTAGAATACTTTATGGGGAAGAAAGTATAATAAATTTTCAAAGTGATAGTTTTACAAAATTTCATTTTGATTTAGTTAAGGAAAAATATAACTATAATCTTAACGTAAGAACTCCAAAAAATACTTTTATATTTTTTAGAGATAACTATTTATTATTGAATAGGAAAATAATAGAAATGTTATTACCATATACGTGTAAAAATAGTTTTATAAATTTTGAATTTGGAAATATTGAAATAACCAAAAACGGAAAGACAAGAAGCACGCCAATTAAAATTCTTCAAATAAATGAATATGGATTATTAAAAAAAGTGCAAGTAGATTGCACTCGTGATGAATTTGTGTTAAATGTTAAAGAAACAACCTTATTATCAAAAAATATTGTAGTTAAAACTTATATGAATAACAAAGAATATTTAGCGAAGAAAGTACTAACAGAAGTTATGTTTAATGACGGAACAAGTCTAAATACAGAAGATTTATTAATAATTAACACTGATGAAGATGATGTGGTTAAAAGTTATATGATTGAAGACAAAGCATATTATAACGTACAAAAAAGACAAAAAAATTATGATATTAATCAAGTTTTAAGC
>CASDSK010000031.1 GCA_949283525.1 uncultured Eubacteriales bacterium | reverse complement strand
CAAACTATTAAAAATAGACCTTACTAATACACTGCCAAGCGTAGAAGTCGTTTGTGAATATTCTAATACTGCACTTGATATTTCTGTAGATTATTTAGGTAATCCTTATGTGTTATTGTCAAATGGTCAAATTTTAAAATATGAAGATGGTATACAATACTTAGAAATAAATACTAATACTTTTAGTTTAAATTTTGAAAATGGTAGTATTTACTATATCAAAAATAATAATGAAGTATCCATTTTGGATAATCAATTTGTTAATAATTTATCAAAATTTCAACATCCTATAGACTATTCAACTGACGAAAATTTATCTACAGGAGTAGAAATTTATACGACAACTTGTAACACCAATATTTACAAATATCCCCTTAAAGTCGCTCAATTAGACAAAGTAAGTTCTGGTACAAAAATAATAAAATTATCTAATATAAGCAATTATGATAATTATATTTATGCTCTTATTTCAATGAATAATGTTTTGACTCCTTGTTATGTTTTAACCCAAGATATACAAGTAGTGCAATCAACTTTTATTAATCAAAAAATGAGAACTTTTACTCCAAGTACTAAATTATTTAAATACCCTACTGCAGACTATAATTCTTCAAATGAAAATTTTTGTTTAACTACTTTAAAAGAAATTACTGAAGTTCAAGTCATTAATAATGCTGGTAACTACACCGATAGCCAAGGCAGAAAATTTTATGAAATACTTTATAATAATAAAATTTATTACGTAATGCAGTCAATGCTAACAACATTATCTACAGAAGAAGGAACTATTACACTTAAGACTCCAAACGCTTCAGTTAATGCAAATGAAAATATCAATGTTTATGATGGTCTAAATAGTGACCAAATCATAACTCAATTATCAAGTGATGTTAAATTCTATGTTAATCTGAAAACATATAGTCAAAAAAACAAGAGAACATACATAGAGTTTTTGGACGAAAATAATAATTATATAACAGGTTTTATTGACACTAAATATGTTAAAATAAATGAAATGAGCCCTTATATTATTATAGCAATATTTTTGTTATTAATTGTGGCAATACTAATATTATTATTAATTTTATATTTTGCCAAAGAACATAAAAAAAATAAAATAGATAAAAATAAATAAAATAAGGAGTTATGAATATGACAGAAAAATTAAATAATAATGAATGTGAAATTGAAACCTTAAAAAATTCTCCAAATGTGAAATATCAAAAAACTAGAACAGTGATTATTATTATTAGTATAATACTTTTGGCATTAAGTTTGTTTGCCATTGGTTATGACATATACAATATTATTTTAATAGCATTAAATAACACTGAAGGTTTCGCACAAATCGGCAAGGCATTTGCAAAAATTGTCGTTCTAATATATTTTTGTTTCCCTGCAATAATTTTAAGTTTTGTTAGTTTAATTTTATGTTTAATATTCTTGAAAAATTCAATATCTAAACAAAGAAAAGCCCTTCTAACACTTATAATTATTTCTTCAGTTCTTTTAGTTTTTGCTATTGCAGTAACAATCACAGTTTATTACATAAACTGACAAAGGTAAAAAATGTTTTAAATTGTATTGGATATAAATAAAAGTAGTTTCTTTATAAACTTATAAAATTATTAATAAAATGAAAATTTCTTTAATTATTTTTAAACTAAGCACACACAAAAAGTGTGCTTTTTTATTTTATAATTAACGGACAAGCAAAAAGTTGGCCCTTTCGACATATATATACTTCATAAAGGGTAAAGGACAATATGATTTTTGAAAGTTTCGCTAATTTTATGAATAGAATTATGTTATTTTCTTCATACATAAATAATTCTTATGGATATCCGCAACCATTAACAGTAGAAGAAGAAAATAAGTATTTAAAAGCATTTTGGGCTGGAGACGAATTGGCTAAAGAAAAATTAATAAACCATAATTTAAGGTTAGTGGCTCACATAGTAAAGAAATACAGCAACTCAACTTTTGAAGCAGAAGATATGATATCTGTGGGAACTATAGGACTAATCAAAGCCATAAATACTTATAACAAAAGCAAAAAAACTCAATTATCTACATATGCTGCTCGCTGTATTGAAAATGAAATTTTAATGCTGATTAGGAAACAAAAAAAGCACAAAAATGTTGCTTCACTTAATGAAGCATTAGGTAAAGACAAAGAAGGTAATGACATTTGTCTTATGGATATTATTAATGATGAAGATGACAATTTAACATTGTCTGTAGAAAATAAAATTTGCATAAACAAAATATTACATATAACAAAAAAATATTTATCTCAAAGAGAATATGATATAATTAATATGCGTTACGGTTTAAACAATAATGATACAATGACACAACTACAAGTAGCACATAAATTAGGTATTTCTCGTTCCTACATTTCAAGGCTAGAAAAAAAAGCGCTTAAAACTATTGCTTTACATCTAGATAAATGATAAAGCAATAATAAACGCTTTGTTTAACACTGTGAAACAGACAAATAATATATTCTTCTATTTTTAAGTTCAAATATTGCTTGAAAATTGCCGTGTGTTTCACCATAATTAATATCATCAAATACTATTTGACCTAAACAACTTTTGACTTTTGTTTTTACAGTTTTTGCGTAATTATTTGCCATATTTTTGGCATTTTTTTTATTTTTTATAAGAATTGTTTTTAATTCTGCTTTCTTTTTGGGGTCCTTTTCATTTTTGTAGTTTTCCTTGGCTTCTAAATAATTACCAATAGCATCTAAAGCATCCATTTTATCATCTTCAATATCTTGTTCACTATGTGTACCACCTAAACAATTTTGTATGTGTTCTAAACTGCAACCTGCACAAATTTTGTAAATACCATTTTTTTGTAACCCCTTTCCCCCTATTGTAATGTAGGTAGAATAATACGGAGTCCCTTTCTTAAGTGCTTTATACAAATTATACATTAGCACAGGTGAAAGAACTATAAAATGATTATTTAAAACACTATAATCTATTTTAGAAGTTGTCATATCTATAATGTTAAAATATTTTTTTATAATCTTATTATAATTTGAACCATCAACAGATAATTTATAGATACCTTTATCAGTTTGACCTTGCCAAACATTATTAATATCAGGAAGTTTATCTTCTTTCTTGATAATAAAGATAATTTGTTTATTTAACTTCTCATTAATTATTTTAGCAACTTCATAAATTTCCTCAAAATATTTAATTAAAATCGCTAAATTTTCATAAGCATATTCTTTACAATCAAAACAAGGTATAACGATTTCTTTTTCCTGCTTTAATTCTTGCACTAAATTATTACCAGTATGTGAAATAAGTCCACATTTATTAATATAAGTTAATAAATCATCACTTTTGTCATTAAATGGTGTAAAATTATAATCTTGATTTTTGTCTAATTGTACATTATTTAAATTTTCTTGATTCCTTTTGAGCTCTATTTCTTCTAAATCAAAATTAATAACTGCATTAGTAGAATTCAACATTTTGTTAAGGTCATAACTTTTATCCATTGTTACATTCTTACTGTTGCTATTTTGATTGAACTTGTTTTCATCAAACTCAAATTTATTTTCTGCATCAATTTTTAAACTTTTTTTCATAGATAATACTTGTGCTTGTAAATTTGCATTACAAGTATTGTCTGCCTTATTTAAATTTTCAATAAAAACACAGTAGCCTTTCTCCCTATTAGATAATGGATATTCATCAAAACCTATTATTCTACCGTAAATAGGTGAAAAAATATCTACTGAATTTTCATCATTAGCCTTAGCGATACATTCACCCCTTTTGACTATTTGTTTTAATTTTACTATTGGTTTGCTTATATTCCCATTACATACTCTAAGTGGCACGATAGCTATATTAGGCTCTTGTAGTACAAATATTTCTGTATTATTTATGTTTGTTATTTTATCCATTTAATATTCTCCCAAAATTTTTGAAATTCTTTTGTATATAATTTCTCTTAACTCTAATTCTTCCAAAAACCCTATTTTATTTTCTAATTTATATTTAGATATAATTTTATCTTCCAAAACTTGTGGAGTTTCTGGGCGTTCATCTTCACGACACAAAACAAAATCTTCCTTAAGATAATTTATATATTCATTCTTATTTTCATAATTAACATAGTTTAAATAGTTTTCCATACAACGAAAAACAAATACCCTTCTATCGAACATACTTAAACTATGAAAATCTTCTTTGTCTTTTTCTAATTCACAATAAAGTAGAATTACATCATCTAATCTAAAAATATCTTTATAATCAAAAGGTAATTTATCATTGTTTATTACAGTATAAAAATTACCATTTAATTCTTCCCTTTCTTTCACTGTATTTTTAAAATTCATTTGCATTAATGTTCTTATAATGCTAAAAATTGTATCAAGCAAAAATAGATGTGAAAATTTTTGAAAATACTTTATAGTTTGTAAATTAATTACTATTTTCTTTTTATTAAATTTATATAAATAATTTTCATCGTCTAATGTTAATTCTAATTCTACACTAGGACAATGAGCAATTATTAACAATTCGTTAAATAAATCTTCGCTAATTTTTTTTACATAATTAATATCTTGCTTTGATAAGTCTTCATCAAATTTTAAAATAAGTTCTTCGAATTTTGTCATATTTTTCCCTTTTTATCATTATACCATATCGCCGTTATTATAACAACTAATTATTTTATAATTATTATTTATCACTGCAACAAAAAAAGTTAGAATTTGCTCCATAAAACAAATTTCTAACTTCATTATCCCTGCAATTAACTAATTATTTTCTAATTCTTCTTAAGAATGGTGGTATATCATTGTCATCCACACTAATTCTTGACATTCCACCTTGAACATTATTTTGTGAAGGTTGTGCATTATTTTGTCTACCAAATTGCGCACCTAAACCTTGTTGGGTTTGTGAACGAATTTCATCACGCTCATTAATTACATTACTATTAAAACCTGTTGCTATAATTGTAATTTCAACTTCATCATTCATACTTTCGTCGATACCTGCACCGAAAATAATATTGCAATTAGGGTCTACAACTTCTCTAACAAGTTCTGCAGCTTCGTATACTTCAGCCAAAGATAAGTCTGCCCCACCTTTAACATTAAGAATTATATCAGTAGCACCTTCAATTGTTGTCTCTAACAATGGACTTGAAACTGCTTGACGAACTGCTTCAATTGTTTTGTTTTCACCTTTACCGTGTCCAATACCCATATGTGCAACACCTTTATTCTTCATTGTTGTACGAATATCAGCAAAGTCTAGGTTAATAAGTCCTGGTTTAGCAATCAAGTCACTAATACCTTGAATACCCTGTCTTAATACTTCGTCAGCATACGCAAATGCTTCCATCATAGGAGTTTTGTTAGGTAAAATTTTGTATAACTTATCATTAGGAATTATGATAAGAGTATCGACAAATTTCTTTAATGCTTCAAGACCTCTTTCAGCATTTTCCATACGTTTTCTACCTTCAAACATAAATGGCTTTGTAACAACAGCAACAGTCAAAAGTCCCATTTCTTTAGCAATAGACGCAATTATTGGAGCAGCACCTGTACCTGTACCACCACCCATACCAGCAGTTACGAATACTAAATCTGCATCTTGTAACATTTCTTGTAGGATAGTTTTACTTTCTTCAGCAGCTTTTTGTCCAATATCTGGAGCAGCACCAGCACCCCAACCTTTTGTAAGTTTTTCTCCTATTTGTAAACGCTTAGGTGCATTAGAAACCAACAATTGTTGTTTATCTGTATTAACTGCTACAAAATCAGCAACGCCTGCATCTTCTGCAACCATTCTATTAACAGCATTATTACCAGCACCACCTACACCAAACACTTTAATTCTAACTACTTGTGAAACACCATTATTATCTACTTTTTCCATTTCAAAAGATTGAGAATTTACATTTTCTCCATTAAAATCAAATGAATTCTCTTGTTGTGGTCTAATAGTTTCTGTAGTAGTATTATTTCCAAATAAAATATTTGAATTAAATCCATTATTTCCATTATTATAATTTTCAAACATAATTTTCTACTCCATTTGTTAAAATTTAAATAAGTTTTTCATTTTATTGCAAAGTTTTTTCCAGAAAGGAAGTTGAATATTATCATAAATCTTTTGACTAGCTTCTTTGATTAAACTTATAATAGCAGAATGTTCAGGTTTATCCAAATCATCAAAACTTAATTTTTCTGCTTTCGCTACAACGCCCAATTTAGTTGATAAAATATCCAAAGCACCCTTAATATCATTTAATGCCCCACCTGTAATCACAAATTGATAAGCAAATTCTTCATCTTTGATACACTTAGATATCATTACTGCAATATGTTCAATTTTCGCTTTGACAATTTTATTTACTTTACTAGCCTGAAATTCATATTCTTTATCGTCAAATGAAACTACATAATAATCGACTTCAGAAGGGTCCACAGTCAATAGCACTTTTCTTTTTAATTTTTCTGCTAGTTTAAAAGGTATGTTCAAACTTTCGCAAAGTTCTGCTGAGATATGTGCACCACCTAATGAAAACGAACGTAATGTTTCAATTGCTTCGCCCTTGACTACAGCAACACTGGTTGTCAAATAACCTACATCTACTAATACTGTTCCAATATCTCGATTAGTCTTGTTAATCATTTGTTTTGATTGTGCATTTATGCTACTTGTAAATTCAATATCACTATAGCCTAATTTCTCAAAAGTAGAAGAAATTTTGTCCAAAAATTCTTTGTCAGCAAATATGTATGAAACCTTACCAATAATATTAGCAGAATTGCTAGAACTTTCATCGCTAGAAGGATTGTTCATTTTTGTTAGATTAATAATGTCTACATCAATAACTATCCCATCATTAATTTTTGATATTACTTCTTCACTCTCAGCATATTTCAAAAATTCTTTTTTTGTTTTATCTTCTAAATCAATAGGCGCATCGAAAGTTGAAGTCAATTCCTTTATTGTTTGACCACAAAATTCACTAGGCACACCAACATAAACCGACTTGATTTCTTCACAATCTACATCTTCAAGCAATTTTTGACAAGAACTCAAAAAATCATCTTCTATGAAAGCCCCATCAGTAAACCCTGCATATTCTACTTCTTGGTAATCTTCCAATTCAAGTTGGCCATTATCGAATTCAAGTTCAGCAAGACGCAATTTACCGGAACCAATGTCTAGCACCAAAAACTTGTTGTTTTGCATTTTTTCTCCCTTTATAAATTCTTTCGCTACTATTTCAAAAAAAACTCTTACCGAAGCGACAACCACTCCCTGACTAAGCCCCCCATTTGCCCTTTTTGTAAACAATTTTGAAAGTATTTTCCAATACAAATAATTGTATTAATTTATAATACCATAAAAAAAATAAAAACACAACAAAACGATTGTGTTTTTTTATTTTTTTATAATTTTTTTTTACAAAAAAAGGCAAATATTTTGAAATGTTTTAAAGTAAATATATAGGTTACTAAATATGATTTATAAAATGTAATTATAAAAATTAACTATTTATTAACTTATTTTCGACTAGCAAAATTTTTTTAAAAAATAAGATAAATTTAAAATTTTGTTATTGTATGTTTTCAGCATAAAACATATTTTTAAATTTAACATTATTTTCAAAAAGTTCATCAAATGTTCCAATATCTTCAATTTTGCCATTATCTAAAAAGAATATTTTATCTACATTTTTTATTGTAGATAATCTATGTGCAACTATTACTATTGTACTTTTACCTTTTAGATTATCTATAGACTTCTTTATATCTTCTTGAGCAAAATTGTCTAGAGAACTTGTGCTTTCATCAAAAATTATGATTGGAGAATTTCTAAGTAGTGCTCTTGCAATTGCAAGTCTTTGTTTTTGGCCACCAGATAGTTTTATCCCACTTTCACCTACTTTTGTATCAATGCCTTTATGCAATGTTGATACAAATTCTTTTAAAGACGACTTTTCAAGTACATCATCTATTTCTTCATCTGTCGCAGTTTTTTTTGCTAATAATAAGTTTTCTTTTATCGTCATATCAAAAATGTAAGGAAATTGATTTACAAGTGATATTGACGTCCTTAATGTTTCTTTATCCAAATCATTAATATTAACTCCGTCGATTAAAATTTCTCCAGCATCTACTTCATACATTTTAGACATCAAATTTAAGATTGTAGATTTACCCGAACCAGATTTGCCAACAAAAGCCACAGTTGTATTTGGTTCAATCTTAAATGAAAGATTATCAAATATTTTATTAATATTTTCTATTTTTCTTTTTTTGTCTTTTACTTCTTTTAACTCCTTTTTAGTTAAAAATTTATCATTATTAACTTGTTCATATTCTATAAATGAGTAAGAAACATTTCTAAATTCAATTTTACCTTTTATTGTGTCTAAATGAGTATTTCCAAATTTTTCACATACAAATTCATCATTATCAAATAATGAAAACATTCTTTCAGAACTAACTTTAACTTCTAAAAGTATATCCATAATTTTACCAATACCCCAAACAAATGATGATAAACTTAAATTATTAGAATATATAATCATGAATGAAGCTACTGTTAAGATTGAAATATCAATCATATGCACACCTAAAATAAGCAATAATATACCAAAAATTTCAATTATAAAATTTCTTAAAGTCCACATATTCATATCTTTAATTTCAAAGTTATAAGAAGCTTTTTTATATTCATCATAATTAATTTTAGATATTTCACTTAATTTTTCTTCAAGACCTAATGATTTGATATCTTTTTCACTTCTAACAATTTCTGTTGTCAATGAATAAATTTTGTCATTTTTTCTTCTCATTATAAATTGATTTTTTCTATTTCTTTTTCTTCTAATTTTTTCTATCACCATAGAAATTAAAACAATCACTACAATAAGTATAGCTATGTAAATATTTAATGTTGCTATGTAAATAATCATAACTAAAGATGTTACGCAATCAGTAAGAATATCAATTAAATCTGATAAATTTTTAACTACATTTTCTGGATCAGTTACAATTCTTTGAACAAATTTTCCCGTTTCGTTGTCTGCGTAAGTTTTTGAATTAAGTTTAAAAGCTTGCTTTGCTAAATCAAAATTTAAAGCTGCCATTATTTTATTAGCATATTTTTCATAAATAATTCCTGACATATACCAAGAAAATCTTTTAATTGTTACGACGCAAGCAATTAAAACCAACATTAACATTGCTTCTTTATATAACGAAAGTGTAATATATTCAATAGTTTTAGCAAACATTATTGTTTGAGCTACTGTTCCTGCCCCTGCAATTATATAAACAAGAATATACATTGATATCCCAAATTTATATTTCGCTAAATAATGTTTTAATGATATTTTATTTTGTTTATTTTTCTTTTTTAACATAAAAAACCTCCGTAAATTTCACATACGAAGGTTCTAATAAAATAATAAATTTTTATATCAAAAAAGAACCATTCGTATGGTTATTTATTATATTTAATTGTAAAAATTCAAAACATTTAACCATTTTCAATAGTTCTCCTTTTGTTAAATTAATTTTTAGAAGTCAAATGTTTAAAAACTTCTATCGACATTGATAATATAGCAAGTTATTTTACAAGTGTCAAGATTTTTTTTAAAAAAAATGTATAATTTTGTCAAAATTTATACATTTTTTAACAAATAAAAAAACGATTGCTTTAGATTTCGTTCTTTCATTGTGCTAATTTCAGGATTTATTAACTATTTGTTTTTATTTTTTTTCTTTAGCATAAAAATCATTGACAATAATTGTACAATTCCAAGTATTATTAGAAAACTACCGAAACAAATTGCTAAAATTTTCTCGTTAGTATTAGTTGATAACAATGCCCCTATTATTGCCCCTACTATCGCAGGAACAATTATAAATATTGCTTTTTTGTAGTCTATCAAATGATGTTTTGTGTGAATAATTATAGCAATTATACCCATCGGGATAAACGCTAATAAATTAATACTTTGTGCTAGATGTTGACTAATACCCCCAAAAATAGTTAATAATGGAATTAGTAATGTTCCACCACCCATACCCATACTGCCTATAATTCCGCCCAATAATCCACAAATTATTAAAAATATATAATTCATAACAACTCCTAAAATATCATTTTAATTCCTGCTAGTATCATTACGATTGAAAAGATTGCTCTAATCCAAATATTTGATAACTTTTTTAATAAAAATGCACCAATAATACCCCCTATAATACTTCCTAATATAACAAATAATGTAACATTTAATTCTATATTAATGTTAAAAAAATAAATTATAGACGAAACTAATGAAATTGGTAACATAATTAAAATTGCTGTAGCGTGTGCTATCTTATCCTTTAATTTAAGTAAATAAATAAGCAAAGGCACACATATCATACCCCCACCACCTCCAAAAAAGCCATTTATAAATCCAATTATTATGCCTACTAATATCAAAAAAGTTATATCTACAATACTTATTTTCTTTTGTGCTTTTGTTTTTTTATTTTCAACCACTGCAATTTGTTGCATATTAGAATTTTTTATCAATTCAGTATAAGTTTTTATCCTATTATAAGGACAATAAATTATCGTGCTTTGGTTATTTTTTATGTTATCACTGATATATGACTTTGTATAATTTGATTTCTTATTCTTAGGCGAAATTACTCTATAGTTTATTTGCTTTGGTTTTATAAAATTTTCACTATTGGTTTTACAAATAGTTCTTATATGACCAGTATATTGTTGTATATTTTGTGGATGTATTAATTTTTTCATAATTTATTTTTACCAAAATCAATTTTATTATTATATGTAAGCATTTTTATCAGCAAAAACAAAAAAAATGTTATAAAATATTTGATTTTTGGCAGATAATATTATATAATATCGATAAACTTTGTTATGCATAATTACAAGATTATGTATGACTACAAATAATATGAAAAGGTGTTAAATATGAATTACAAAACAAATCATAAAAATTTATTGGCAGTGTTAATCGCAACAATATTTTTTATATCTCAACTAATATTATGTGTGCCAATATTTAGTCAAAAAATTATTACAAGTCAAGCAAGTAGTACGGAACTTAAAGACTATCAAGAAACAATAGAAATTACTAATGGGAATTTTGCTAGCACTTCAAGTTCTTCTTACCCTCGCACCCCTTCAAATTGGGAACTACAAGAAGGTAACACATCGAAGGATAATGCGTTCTCTGGAATTATTGATATTTCTACTTCTAATTTTGAAAAGAATAAAGAAGATTATAAACTAACAACAAACCCAGAAGCGCCTACAAATTCAGATGATTATATATTGATGCTTAATAGCCGTGAAAATATCGCTAATTATGGTTATAAATCAGCCACAATTAATTTAGACGCACAAAGTTATTATTCAATATCTTTCCAAGCACTAACACAATCTGTTAATAATAATGGTTTTTCTGCCTACATTGTTGGAGATAAAATTGAAAATACGGCATTGAATTCATTTGTTAATGTTCAATGTCCAAATTGGACAACATTTACATTTTATATTGCAACTGGCTTAGAATCTACAACTGTTAACATTGAACTTTGGATAGGTACAAAAAACAAATCACACAATACCATTGGTTCAGTATTTTTTGATAATGTTAAGGCAGTCAAGTATAGCGAAACTGCATATTCAAAATTACCAAATGATGCTTTAACTACAAAGACAATAGATTTACAATCACAACTTGTAAATAAAATTACAAACGCAAGTTTTGAAAATAGTAGCGAAATTTATTCAATAACTGCTAACTCATACGACAAAACATTATCAGGTATAACAAGTTTATCACAAAACGGATTTGACACAATTAACACAGATATCACAACTGCCCCTTCTACTAATATGCTCAATGCTAGAAATAATGATTTAGATATAATCGCTAACCAAAAAGGGTTATTTATAAATAATAAAGTAGAAACAATGACAGGTTACAAAACTTCAACCTTTGTAATAGATAGATTTGAAACTTATGCAATATCCATTTGGGTGAAAACAGGTAATCTCAGTGAAAACGGTGCAACATTAATTCTTACCGAAGTTGATGACAATACAAAAGAAGATGAAAATGAAGAAAATACTTTGTATTCGTCAAAATTTGAAACCATTAACACAACAAGTTATGAAAATAAATTTACTAATAATTGGGCGCAATACACATTCTATGTTCAGGGTAACCCTTATGAAGCAGTTGAACTTGAATTACAAATGTGGTTAGGCACTGAAGGTGCAGAAACACGAGGATACGCGTTCTTTGATGAAATAAGAGTAAATAAAATTACAACTTCACAATACACCAATGCTACTGAAGGCACATATATCAAAAAGTTATCACTTTCAAACCTTGAAAGTTTAGATATTGCAAATGGTGCATTTAATTTAATAACAAGTGGTGATAAAGTTGAAGGCGTTTATGAACCAAGCGATTGGACTTTAACTTCAGAATCTAAAATAGATTCAAAATATAGTGGAATTATTAATACTAAAACAGAATACTTTGATAAATATTCAAAAAATTATAATTTATTTGTTAACCCTGGTGTAATACCAAGTGAAAACAATAATCTTGATGAATCTCAAGTATCAAATAATATTTTAATGATTTATAACCCTATCTTAGGAGACCAAACATACACAAGTAGTGAATACTCACTAAGTGCTGATACAACTTACAAAATAACTTTCTATGCTAAAGTGGCAGAAAATACAAACTATGCTGTTGTTAATATTATGAATAACTCTAACACTATAGCAAAATATGTTATCAAAAACACTGAATGGCAACAATATACACTCTATGTTAAAAATGGTTCAATATCAAATACTTTAACTATCGCCCTTTCATTAGGCACAACAGAAACGCCAATAACTGGGCACGCATTCTTTGATAATTTCTTATCTCAAACACTTGAAGAAGGCGAAGAAGATATTTATAGTATTACAACAAACGAAACAACTTATGCTTGTGATTTAAGCGAAGAGAATTTCCTTGTTACAGGTGATAAGGTAAACGATGTATACAACCCTTATTTGTGGGAAGGCAAAAATAATTCTTATGAAGACGATAGCATAGTAGCAGGCATTTTAGACAAAGATAATAATACCCTACCTTTTGATATAAGCAATGAAGATGCTAAAACTCCTAATAGTTTGGTAATCTTTAGCCCAAATGACACTTATTACACTTTTACAAGCAAAAATAATTACACATTTAACGCTAGTTCATATTACACAATAACATTCACATACAAAACTTTTAACTTATCACAAGATGAAGAGAACAAAGTTCTAGATGATGATAAGGCTATTCCTTATGGTGTATTCTTTAATATAAACGGATTAAATGTAAAATCAAATGCTATAATAAGCACTGATAATAAATTCGTAACTTACACAATGTATATCAAAACTTCTTCAAGTGAAAACACTAGCACAATATCTATAGAACTTGGTGGAAGCAACGCACTAACAAAAGGTGGTATTGCAGTATCAAGTATAGTTGTAAGTGAATCTACATTAGAAGCCTACAATGAAATAAATGACATTGATGCAAATGTTGGAATGAAAGTCGACTTAAGTAACGGAGATTCAAACGAAGAAGATACTGATGACAATTCAGGTTCAAGCACACCAAATTTTCAATTAATTGATATCGCAGGAATTATAATTGTTGTTGCTATAGTAATAGCAATCATAGGTACAATAATTAAACAAGTTATGAATAGAAAGAAACAAGTAAAAACAGGTTTAAGTAAATACGATAGAAAATTTGGCGATAAGAACATAAAAGGAAATGACAAAATAGAATTAAGGCTACAAGAAGTAGAAACAGAGTTAACTAGACTAAATGAAGTTATAAAAGTATTAAATGATACTCAAAATAAATTAATTTCACAAAGAGATAATACAACTAATTCTATTGAAGTTGAAAAATTAAATAAACAAATAGAAAAGATTAGTAAAGAATTATCTTATGAATTAGACAACCGTGAATCAGTCATTAAAGAAAAAAATGTCCTTAAAAATATGTTAGATAATTAAAAAAACACAGAATTTTGTGTTTTTTTAATCTTAAATTAATATATATACAAACTATAGCATTTACTTTAAACTATATCTTTGATTATAATTTTGTTTTATAATTTATTTAGAGTTTAATTACTACAAACAAAAAACACAGAACTAAGTTTCTGTGTTTTTTGTTGTATTAGATAAGTAAATTTATATTTTCTATTTAGTTATTAATCAAAACTATATTTAATGAAAGAAAATTAAACTTATTTATATTGATTTAATGTATGAACGGCGACGCTTGTGCTGTTCTTTATCAAAATTGTGCCACATATTTTGTACTGCAAGATTATCTTCTAGATTAAGATTTGTTTCACACGCTTCTATTTTGTATTTTGACAAATTTTTAACTAATTGTGCGAAGATTATTCCATTTAATCCTTTGTTATGATATTCTTCAGCAATCGATACTAAAGCGAAGTCTACCACTTTAGGATTATTGATTGCGTGCAACAATCTAAACATCCCAAAAGGAAATAGTTTACCGTGTGAATCTCTTACTGCTTCAGACATAGAAGGTAAAATTAACGCAAACGCCACAGGCTTATCATTCGAATCAACAACAACACACATCATATTTGTTTTTAGGGCTGGTCCAAAATTTTTAAGAATTAAATCTCTTGTTTTTTTACTAAAAGGAACTGTACCATATAAGTTTTTGTAACCTTCATCAAGTAAATCAAATATATCATCCCCATATTGCTTAATTAGTTTTCTTTTACTAATACCTTCAATAACTTTTAAATTATATTTTTCTAATACTTTATGCCCTATCTTATCGTATCTTTCATCTAACTTCTTAGGCCATTGAACACGATATTCTACCCAATCGGTATCTTTAATAAACCCATAATTTTCTATTAATTTTGGATAATAATCATAATTGTATTGAGATTCATAAGTACATATTCTATCAAATCCATGAATTAATAAGCCTTCTCTATCTAAGTCATTGAAACCTAATGGGCCTATTATTTCTGTCATACCCTTTTCTTTTGCCCATTTACTAACTGCGTCAAATAAAGCATTCGCTACTTCTTGATTATCAATGCAGTCAAACCTACTAAATCTAACTTTCTTACAATTATATATTTTGTTATATGTATGTTGTATAATTCCAGCAATCCTACCTACAATTTTGTTATCTAATTTAGCCAAATATAGAACGACATCACATTCTTCATACGCAGGATTTTTTTTGGGATTAAAATTATTAATTTCATCAATATTAATCATAGGTACATAATATTCACAATCTTTATACAATTTATTAGGAAACTTAACAAATTGTTTTAATTGTTTCCTTGTCTTAACTTCTATAATTTCTAACATTATACCCTCTTACTTAAGTAATTACGATTATATCAAATTTCAACATTTTTTGCAACTTTTTTAAACTAAAAATAAATAAACTTCTTTTTAAATGTTAACATAAAAGCAACAAAAAGGTTACCAATTTCACTCATTATTTTAAAATTTGTTGTTTTATATTTTCATTAAATTGTAATAAAATTTAACAATATGAAAAAATACAAACACAACTAAATAGCAAATAAAAAAGGTTCTATAATATTCGTGGGGGTCAGTAAAAAAAAAGAGCATAAACTCTCTAAAATATGTTATAGTTTATTAACTCAAAAAAAACTAACAGGAGAAAGTTTATGCTTAATAATGATTTTATCACAAACTTATTTAATTTGCAACATATTTCTACCACTAATTATGTAGAAGATGATTCTTTTATTCCCATTTTTGTCTTTTCTATTGCTCCTCGCCCTCGTTGTCCCCATTGCAACAAGCCTTTTCGCATTCATGACTATCGTACTCACAAAATTAATTTTGGCTCTTTTAATGGGAAATCCCTTTTCATTATTCTTCGTAAAAGACGCTTCGTTTGTCCTTGCTCTAATCATATTATTACTGAAACCGTTAACTTTGTGGCTAAACGCCATAGAATTTCTAAGTTCGTTTTCTCTAATATCTTTTCTGCTCTTAAATTTTCCTTTTCTATGT
>CASDSK010000030.1:0-10000 GCA_949283525.1 uncultured Eubacteriales bacterium | reverse complement strand
GCAACTCCACATCCTTTTCCACTTAACGTATACTTTGGGACCTTAGCTGGCGATCTGGGCTGTTTCCCTTTTGACCACGGATCTTATCACTCGTAGTCTGACTCCCAAGCATAAGTATTTGGCATTCGGAGTTTGACTGAATTCGGTAAGCCGATGAGGCCCCCTCGTCCAATCAGTGCTCTACCTCCAATACTCTTTATCTTGAGGCTAGCCCTAAAGCTATTTCGGGGAGAACCAGCTATCTCCAAGTTCGATTGGAATTTCTCCGCTACCCACACCTCATCCCCGCACTTTTCAACGTGCGTGGGTTCGGACCTCCATTCAGTGTTACCTGAACTTCATCCTGGACATGGGTAGATCACCTGGTTTCGGGTCTACGACCACGTACTCCTTCGCCCTATTCAGACTCGCTTTCGCTGCGGCTCCGTCTTTTTCAACTTAACCTTGCACGTAATCGTAACTCGCCGGTTCATTCTACAAAAGGCACGCTATCACCCTTTAACGGGCTCTAACTTCTTGTAGGCATATGGTTTCAGGTGCTATTTCACTCCCCTCCCGGGGTTCTTTTCACCTTTCCCTCGCGGTACTCGTTCGCTATCGGTCACTAGATCGTATTTAGCCTTTGGAGATGGTCCTCCTTTCTTCACGCAGGATTCCTCGTGTCCCACGCTACTCTGGATACCCAACGCTCGGCTTCCGTTTAAACTACGGGGCTTTTACCCTGTCTCACTCTGCTTTCCAGCAGTCTTCGTCTACTTCGTCCTCACTTTACTTGGGTCCTAAACCCCTACAGGATTTCTCCCATAGGTTTGGGCTCTTACCCTTTCGCTCGCCACTACTTAGGTAATCGTTGCTTTACTTTCTTTTCCTCCAGTTACTTAGATGGTTCACTTCACTGGGTTCCCCTCATTATACTATGTGTTCATATAATGATAATTAGGTATTAACCTAACTGTGTTTCCACATTCGGATATGTACGGATCGCAGCCTGTTGACGGCTCCCCGTACCTTTTCGCAGCCTTCCACGTCCTTCTTCGGCGTCTAGTGCCTAGGCATCCCCCATATGCTCTTCGTAGCTTGATCTCTTCTTTGCATAAGTTGCCTATTCTTGACTTTCTTTTGCTAAAGACTCGTATATATTATGACACAACGAAAATTGTTATATAATACATATTACTCTTATACTCAAATATTTGTTTTCTCTATGCAGTTGTCAATGTGCGATTCTTGGGCGTTTCCACCCTCAGCATCCTTTTTTGGCTCCAGCCATTTTTTTGAATGCTCTTTTATTCTACACTTTATACCTTATTTAGTCAACAATTATTTTTACCTTTTTTATCTTTTTGCACTTTTTCCTACATTTTTACCCCTTTACCTTTTGCGTCCGTGTGTGTCTTATGTCAAAAACCTTGTATTTATCCCGTTTTTTCGTTATATTCGCTTTTTTCGCTTATTTCTATTTTTTGTTTTATCCCCCTTTTTGTTTTATTATTTTATTATTTTTTTTAGTATATTAAATTATCATAAAATAAAAAGGTATATTTTCTAGAAATACACCCTTTTATTTTATTTACATAATTGATAATTCATTATTATAATGGCAAGTCTTTTTTCTCAAAACGGAAAACACCAATTATAAATGTTATTAATCCTACACCAAGCAGGATTCCAAATTTCCAAATATAGTCTAATGCACCTAACATTATTTCATTAGTATCAAACAATGTTATAATTGACAAATAGTTAAAGAAATTCATAGGCTCTATTCTCATAGCAGATGGCACAACACTTGAACCGAACAACCCTAAGATTGTACAAACAAGTGAGAAGATTGTTATACCACCACCTAATCCTAAAGAATATTTAGTTCTATTAAATAAACTTGAACACATATAACAGAAGCCAGCGATAGCAAACATTGTCAAAAATGCTCCTAAGTTAAACAATAATATTTGCCCATAATTAATAGCAAAATCATTACCACCAGATACAAATACTGCCGTTACACTTACTGCTGTTAATAATGCAAACATACTAAATAATGCAGCAATTAAATAAGTCATTTGTGTAAATGCAACAGTTCTCCTTTTGGTTGGAGTAGACAAAACATAAGCCATAGAACCAGAGTCCACTTGACCAGCCAAAAGCCCATTAGCAGTCATAATAACAAAAACCATTGGCAACAATAGACCTGCTATTCTATAAAAGATAGAACCAATAATAAGAGAATACATATCCATATTCCCTAATTCGGTTAACGCTTCGGCAACTTTCTCAGGAATTTGGTCAGAAATACTTTGACAAGCATAATTTCTCGCATCTAGTTTTTGTTCAGGAGTAATTGTACTAACTAAACCACTCTCGATATTGCTTTTTTCAAATTCGTCTAACCATAGAACATAAGTTGATATTGCGGTGTTTGAAATAACCTTCGCAGAAACTGCATACATTAAACATTCATCTTCTGTATACCCCGATGATTTTTGTGTTTCGTAAGTAGAGTTGTAGATAGTTAGATTCATATATTCTAATGCTAAAGATTCAAAATCAGCGTCTACCCCTAACTCTATTCTTTTTGAAAGAGCCGTATAAGCAATATCTTTAGCCATTTGTGCTTTCATTATAACAAAATTTTCTTGGTCTGGAGTTTGTGCTAGATATTGTTGATATGCCATATCATATACTGTGTCTATGTATGCTAAATCTATAATTGCATCATACGAACTTACTGTTCCGTCGTAATTATCATAATTGTATATAGCATTATAAAAGAAACTTGTTAGATATTGCTCATCTGCAACAATAGCATATATTTTAGCGTATTTTTCTGCGACTTGTAACATTAATTGATTTTTCTGTTCCTGACTAACACCACCTTGTGACGAAAGTGTATTGTATTCTTCTTCATAATTTGTTATTATTTTTTCAATTGTAGAAGTATTGGCAGAATTATGTAATACATCATAAGTATCAGCAGAAGTGATATATAATTCATAACCATCCACTGCTTGTTCTTTAAGTTCAGATTCTTGGTCTGCTTGCACAAACACATTTTTTAATGAATCACGAATATTATTTATCCCTAAGTTACCTAAAACAATGATAACTATGGCTAACATAACACAAGTAGCCACAGTAACTGAAACCCATTTAATCCAGTTGGCTTTCATAGATTGTTTAAATAGTGCTTTACTAAACATTTTGCCCCTCCTTATATTTTTTTAACATTTGTCGAAAATGTTCTTCTAAAGAAAACTTAATCTCTGCAATATATTTTAATGAATAACCAGATAAAGTTTTCAAAAGTTGATTAATTTTATCATTTTCAATTTGAATAATTACTTGATTATACTCAGGCTTGTCATTTAATCTAACATATTTTAATCTTTTAAATTTTTGATAATTTTCTTTATCCAAAAATTCTATTTTATAAGTTTTTGTAGGCATATTATCAATATCTTGTAATTCAGTTACATCAATTATTTTACCATTATAAATAAGTGCAACTTTATCGCAAGTATCTTCCAATTCATCAAACATATGACTACTCATAAATATTGTTTTGCCTTTATCTTTCTCTTCAAGAATTAATTCCAAAAATGTTTCTCTCATTAATGGGTCAAGTCCAGTGGTCGGTTCATCTAATATCAAAATCTCTTTGTCAGCCATAAAAGCAGCAACAATAGCCGTTTTTTGTTTCATACCCTTGCTCATTCTTTTGAGATTAGCCGTAGTGTCTAACTGCAATTTTTGGCATAAATAATTGGCTTTATCCATATTCTTTAATCCCAAAAGTTCTGCCTGTGCTTTCAAAAATTCAGTACCCGTTCTTAAGTCAGGGAACGCTATTTCCCCTGGAACATAACTAATAAATTGTTTTATTTGTGTAGACGCTTTCCAACAATCTAAAGAATTAATATAACAATTACCGCTCTGTGGCTTCAAAAACCCCATAAGATGCCTTATAGTAGTAGTTTTACCACTTCCATTCGTACCAACAAATCCAAAAACTTCACCCTTATTTACAGAAAAGTTTATATCAAATATGCCTTTGCCGTCGCCGTAATCTTTCGTTAAATTTTCTACTTTAATTATAGGGTTCATAATGCACCTCCATATTGCTTGTCTTCAATATAAAATTGCATAAAATAATCTTCCAATGTAAATGGAACTTGTTTGAAAACTATTAATTTAAATTGGCTTAATAAATTTATAAGAACATTAATATTATCATCAATAATATTAACAATTACTTGATTTTTTGTATTATCTACTTTAGAACAATATAATTCTTTGTTTTTGGCACGAGAATATGAAGGATGCTTTTTGAGTAACAACAAAAATTTTTGCATATCTTCATTAGTTGTGAACTTGCATTTATAAGATTTATTTCTATTATGCTTAATTTTGTCTCCATCAAAAGTGGATATTATTTTACCATCTTTAATTATAGAAATAACATCACAAGTATCTTCTACTTCCTTAAAAATATGTGAAGACAAGAAAATAGTTTTGCCGTTCTTCTTCTCATTTTTGATATAATTGACAAAAACTTCTTGCATAACAGGGTCAAGCCCACTTGTTGGCTCATCTAATATTAATAATTCTGGGTCATTCATAAATGCAACGATAATAGCAAGTTTTCTCTTATCCCCCAAACTCATCTTTTTAGTTTCCATATTAGGACTAAATTCAAATAATTCTAATAATTCATTAAGCCTAGGTGCATTATTAACTTTTCGCAAACTTGCCATCATATCAATAAATTCAGTTCCAGATAACCCTTCAGGCAATGCTATCTCCCCCGGTATATAGCCAATTTTGTCAAAAAATTTATCGTATTCTTTAAAACTGTCAAAACCATAAACCTTTAAAATTCCACTATCTGGCTTAGAAAACCCCATAATATGCCTTATAGCAGTCGATTTTCCTGCTCCATTAGGGCCCAAAAAGCCATAAACTTGACTTTTTTTTACAGAAAGAGTAATGTCGAAAATTCCACGGCCATGCCCATAATCTTTGGTTAAATTGCTCATTTCAATAATGTTCATTTCTTGCCTTCCTAATCTAATATAATAATATCTTTTTTATAAAAAAAAGTCAATTAATTAACTAAATTTATTTTATTATTTAAAGTAAAATATTAACGGTTTTAATTTTTTGTGAATTAAAAAAACAAAGACATACGCATAGAATATAAAATTCTATAACTGCACATCTTTGTTAGTAAAATTTATGTGTTCTTTTGCTCTTTTGTTTGTATTTAGTGACTTTCTAAATACAAAATATCTTTGATATAAAAATTCAGTTACAAAATTAATAACCATAGTAAAAATTGTAACAATATATTCGTTAATATTTGCATCCGCCATAGCCTGTCCCCATAAAGTAGATAATGGTGTGAACACAACATAATACGCGAAAACTAATGACATACATTTTGGTACATTATCTGCCGACTTAAAAGTATAATGACGATTAAATGTAAAATTCCATACAACAGATGCCACTAATGATATTATGTAACAAGGCCAATATGCCCAATTAGTTAATTCATTTAATAAAGTAAATAAACCTATTTGTATAACCCCAGCAGATATAGAAAAACAAAGAAATTTAAAAGCCTGCCAGCACTCTTCCTTTTTTGTCATATTTAACTCCAATAATTTGTAATTATATCACTAATTTATAAATGTTACAAGCATTATTAATATAACCACTTAAATAATATGAAAATAGTTAATATCTTATTAATAAAAAGAGTGTTATTTAAACAATAACACTTTTGTATTAAATCTAATTTAATATTTATTGTAACGCTTCAACTGCACCATTTAGAACTTTACTAGCGCTATAACTTGCTATTTCTTTGTCTAAATATCCAGAAACACTCTTTATAATATTACGACTTTTTGTAAAATGTGGGTTATATGAGCAGTCATCGTCTTGAATTTGCTTGTCAGCATCCATAACAGATAATTCATAGAGTTCCTCATACGCTTGTCCAACAAAATTTAATCTGTGTTGCAACCAATCATAAAAGAAATCTTTATTTCCAAAAAATACATCTTTGTTATCTACAATAGATTGCATATACATTTTATATAGTGAAACCCATTCTTGAAGTGCCTTAGGATTTTTGTGGTCATTTTTCTCCACATCTTTATTTTGATATAATTTATCTTTAAGATTAAAAATGCAAGAAGAAATTTCATTCTCAAATGATAACAATTTTTTTGAAATAGTTTGACTCTCAATGATTTCTGAAACGTGAACAAGTTTGTAATCATTAAATAATACAACCTGTTCATCAACGTTTTTGAAACATTGTGGACCTTTAAGAATCTCTATGTCCTTTTCTTTTTGCTTTCTAATACTTGTTGCTTTTTTGCTTAAATTAATTATCTCATCAAAGTTATCTACAAAATCCAGTCTTTTTATAGAGAAATTTTGTCTAATGTACCCTACACTATTATCTTTACCACTTGTTATATGTGAATCACTACCACCCGTAATGTATAAACCTTTTTTCTTAATAAGGTCATCATAAAACTTGAATCTAAACTGGTCATCCAAACTAGAACTGTGCAAAAGTTCGACGCCTACTACGCCACGCATAAACTCTCCACTATATTCGTTATAATGGCTAGTAACCTTATTCAAAAACTCACTAATAAGCTCAAAGTCCGTTATAGATAGTTCTTTTTTTGGCCTATAATGAGTAGGATGCGCCAAAACAGAAACGCCACCAGCATCTTCTATAAGTTGCATCATTTCATAAATGTCTTGTTTAGCAATCTCATCAAGTTCACTATTAGTTGCATTAAAACATTTTTTTAATCTATATTTAAAATTTTCGTACGTTTCTTTGTCCCTAGCAATTACACTTTTGCAAAAATTTTCATATTGATTTTTTCGCCCCAAAGGTGCGTATCTACCCGTAGTTAATGCATATTTAAGAAAATTACTTAAAACTAAATCTGGCTCATCTTCATTTTTGGCTAATTCATTCTCCATTTCTTGAACAACTTTAAAAAGTTCGTCCTTATTAAGTTCAATATGATAAAATCTTTTGATGTATTTATACATAGCCAAAGTTCTTTTGCCCGTATCGGAACTATAGAATCTCGCCAAATCAAGAAAACCTTTGTGGTATGGATCGATGCCATACCCTAACAAATGCACACCACCAGCAAGCGAAGAACGCAAATGCCCAAACTCATCTTTATAAGACATAACACTAGCAGTATCACAAGAAACTTCTATGCCCGTTATAAAGTTTAAATCTTTGCATAATTCTGGATGATTCTCTATGTACTTCAATGCTTGAATGCATCCAAAAGTCGTATTGTGGTCAGTAATAGCCAAAGTTTCAACACCATTAATTAAAGCATATTCTATGATTTTGTCTGGGTCAGTCAAAATTCCTTCTTTACTATAATTGGTGTGAATGTGCAAATCTATTAAACCCTTTTTCATAAAAAATCCTTTTTGACATTATACCAAATAAATGTACACTTGTCAATTTTCTTTAAAATTTCGTATTATTTTGTGCAGTACGCACAAAAATAAGACTAAATTATATTGACAATATTGCATTTATAATTTAAAATATAAAATAAGGAAAATATTATGTCAACATATTTCGAAAGTACAGATAACACAAAAAATTTTAATAATTATACAAAATTACTTACAAAAGCAATGGACAATGGACAAATAGGTATTTTAGATTGGAAAACATTGCCTAATATATGTATGTATGGAATAAATATAACCGAACTACTAACTCCTTATATAAGTTGTTCTCGCCTTCAAATGAGTGCAATGACTTTGGCTTTGGCGTTCCCAAGAGCGTCAGTCTTCGTAGTACAATCCGATAGACACACTTCTATTTTAGCCGAAATGTTAATATTTAAAAGAAATGATAGTTCATCTTTCAGCCCTTTCTCTAATCAATATTGCCACGTACCGTTAATGGACAACTACACTTATTTAGAGGTTAAAGGTAAAGACCTTTTGGAAAAAAATATTAAATTTACTACAAAAAATCACACAGAATTTGAAATAGACGAAAATCAAGTGTATGTACTAGATGCATTAACTAAACAAATAATGAACCAAACACTTTATTACTCAATTTATAAACCAGAAATAGTACTTATATTTGATAATCTTTCTAGGTCTTCAATCTATAGAACACTTTACACACAAAAAAACACTGCAAAAAGCGAATATACATTTGAACACTTGTCACAAGTAGTTAGAAGTTGTATTAATTGCTATGACTTGCCTATTAATAAATTTTTAACTTCATTTATTGGGCAAGATATAGACAAATTATCAAAAATACCTAATAGTAATCAACGATTATTTGAAGATTTCTTAGTTTATGAACATAATGTATAAATAAATTTTTATAACTATGATTTTTTAATTATAAAATAAATTAATGAATATTAACTACAATTAAGTAAATTTAAAGAAATTTATTTAGTCAATTTAACTTTAATATTTACTATAGTCTAAGCATAGATATAACTTTATCCTTTAATTATTATGTTAAATTATTCTTTTAATCAAACTTTCTTAGTACACACAGCACTGCTAATCGTTTATCAAATTACAAAAGCGAACTTAGATTAAAAGTTCGCTTTTTTTGTTATATTACGAATTCCGTTAATAAGTCAAATGTCACTTCTAGTTCTACTTGTGATACGTGGGCACTATCAATGTAAACTCCATTTATTATGTCGTTTAGCCTTAATTCATATTGTTTGGTTTCCATTCCTGCACCTATGAATTTCTGTGGCTCGCCGTTATTACCTATTATGATTATTTTTACTTCTCTTGTTTCATATCCGTTCTCTTCTTCACTTAGTCTTGGATATGTTACTAGGTATTTATATTCTGTTGTATCTACTATGTATGAATAATACACTCCTGTCGGGTCTATGATTGAATATACTGCGTTTTGTTCCGTATTTATGCTTATGTGTGCTTCTTCATACCCTTGCCCTTCATACTTTAGTTTCGCTGTTAGCATTGGGTAATATTCATACTGACTGCTTGCGTATACTCCGTATACTAAACTTTCACTATCAAAATTTATTGCATCACTTTCGATTCCTATACCCCAATCGTATTTATAAAAGTTTCCTTCTATACTTCCGTTATTTATTGATGTATACGTTTCTCCTGAGTTCGCTGTCAAGTCTATTTTCGCTACTACATTCGCTGTCGTTAGATTTTTCTTTATTGTTATATTACTGCTACTTATTTCTTCGCCTGTCACATCTTTGGTTATTGTTAGATTATATAGTGAACTAAATGTTATTACTCCTGTCGCATACTTTGTGGCTTGTAACGCAGATATTGTGTAGGTCATTACTACTGATATCAATACTATCATACTTAAGATTATATATCCTATATTTATTACTTTTATCTTCTTCATTTTCTTTTCTCCATACCTATATTATCTCTACTTCTACCGGAGTTCTTTCTCCACTGCTCCACCTTATTATGTATGTTTTACTCTCTTCTCCGTTTATCTGCGCTGTGTTCTTCGTCGTTATCACTATTGTATAATCATATCCATTCTCTAATCCACATATGTACATCGTTCCATTTGTGCTTATTATGTAGCCTTGATAATAGTTTATTTCACTATTGTATATTACCATTAGTGCGTTATTTTCACTGCTGTTACTAAAGTTTATTGCTACTTTGTTTAAATCATACTTAGCGTAGTATACTACGTCTTCGTCTAATGCTCCTAACGTTATACTATATTCTTTTGTATCACTATCGTATACAAAGTCGCCCTTATTGTATACTTCAGTAGTTAAACTTGCGTCAGTATATATTCCTACAAAACTATAGCCTGCGTCTTCTCTTATCTTAAGTTCGTTTTCTCCATTTGTTGCTTCGGCTACATCTATATTTTCATAACTATATTCATTTCCGTTTATGCTAGATTTTCCACCTTTTGTGTATA
>CASDSK010000029.1 GCA_949283525.1 uncultured Eubacteriales bacterium | reverse complement strand
TGAAAATGGTCGAACTCGTGAAACTACTTATCAAGTGTATAATGAGTCATTCCGTTTAGCACGCAAAAACAAGTTATTAATTAATAACATTATGGAAGATATCAAACCTATTCACCATAGGCGACAAGGTGGTAAAGCATTATCTATTAAAGAACAACAAAGATTTATAAAGATTATATCTAAACATAGATATAAAGATTATTATTTATTTTTGCTTTATAGTGGTTGCCGTCGTGCTGAAGGTGTCGGCATAATGTGGCAAGATATAGACTTATCAAAAAATATTTTACATATTAGAGGTACTAAAACTTTAGGTAGTGATAGATACATACCTATATCAAGCAAATTAAAACAAATAATACTTGATAATAAAAATGCAAGCGATAGATTATTCCCTTACACCACTAATCAAGTTACTAAAGCATTTCAAAGGTTACAAAAAAAATACAAATTAGATTATACTTTACATTCACTCCGTCATACTTTTGCTACTCGGTGTTTAGAAAGCGATGTATCAATTAGAGTTGTACAAAAGTGGTTAGGACATAGTCGTATTGATACTACAAGTAAAATATATACGCATATCTTATCTAGTTTTGAGTATGAAGAGTGTAAAAAATTAAATTTTTAACATAAAAAACGACCTATCGGTAAACATAGGTCATTTTTTATAACAAAATCCCAGTATCTAGGACAGCTAAAAACCGCTTAAATACTGGGATATTTGGCTCCTCGAGTAGGATTTGAACCTACGACCTATCGGTTAACAGCCGAGTGCTCCACCGCTGAGCTATCGAGGAATGTTTATTTATATATTTTATGCATTAATTTCTATTTTATTTACTCATTTGAGTATTTACTCATCAATTAATGCGAATTTATTATATCAAATAATTTTATCGTTGTCAACAACTTTTTGTGTTTTTTTTATTATTTTATGTTTTATTTTTTTATATTTTTTTTTCTTATAATTTTTAATATTTAGAAACAACATATTTGCTAACTTACTATTTTAATGATATTTATTTATCATTATTTATTAAATAAACTAACAAAAAAGCAAACAACTATGAATTAGTCATTTGCTTAAATTTTCCTAAAATTTATTATTAGTCGCCTGTGTAAGGAATAAGTGCCATAAATCTTGCACGCTTAATTGCGTTAGCAAGTTCTCTTTGGTGTTTAGCACAAGTACCTGTTTGACGACGTGGTAAAATTTTACCTTTTTCTGTAATGTATTTTCTTAAACGAGCAACATCTTTGTAATCTATAGCGATTTTCTCTGTACAAAAAGCACAAACTTTACGTTTTTGTGTACGACGAACTTTCTTGTATTCTTTCTCTACTGGTTGTTGTTCAGTTTTTTCTAATACAACTTCTTCGTTTTCCATATTTTCACTCCTTTTTAAAATGGTAAATCATCATCTTCGACTGGTTGCAATTCTGCTACTTGGTCATCTTTTTCGTTCTCTACTTGACCTTTGTTGGTTAAAAACTCAACTTCATCAGCCACTATTTCAAAAACATTAACTTTGACACCTTCTTTGTTCTCGTATGAACGTGTTTGCAAACTGCCTATTACTGCTACTTTATTGCCTTTTTTAAGATACTTGCCACAATTATCAGCAAGTCCACGCCACGTAACTATGTTAATAAAATCTGTTTCTCTATTTCCGTCGCTTCCAGCAAATCTACGAGATACTGCTATCGTAAATCTACAAACAGAAACGCCTGTAGAAACAACGTTTAACTCAGGGTCTCTAGTTAAATTGCCTATCAAAAAAACTTTATTCATTATCTTCTCCTTATTTCTTGATAAATAGACTTCTTACATAATGGTCCATAATGGCCATTTTGCTTTCCATTTCATTTGGAAGGTTTGATTCTGATTGAAAGTTCATCAATACATAGTATCCTTCATTCTTGAAATTAATAGGATAAGCAAACTTTTTGAGCCCAATTTTATCAAGTGTATCTACAGTACCACCTGCTTTAATAACCATATTTTGTACTTTATCAATAAATGCTTCGCGTTCTTCGTCGCTACAACTAGCATCAATAATGTACATTAACTCATACTTGTTCATTCTATACCTCCTTATGGTCTAATGGCTAAGATTTCTCTCAGCAAGGAAAACAGTATTATCTCTGTTTCGCCATAGATTATAGCACAATGAAAAAAAAATTGCAAGACTTTTGAACCAAAATGTAATATCCATTATCTTGCATTTATAATAATGTATTTAATTGTATTCTATATTGTATATAATTAAAACTTATATTTATTTAAATATGTTTAATTTAATTCTAATTAACTACCTTTTTTAAAATTTATAATCCAAAATTCTTGTGAAATTTTAAAATAAACTTAGTATATTCTAAATTCTTTCTCAGTCAAATAATTAAGTATTTGCAATTGGGTAAATTTAAGATAAACTGATTTAAGTTGTTGTTGGTCTTTTTTGTATTTTCGATTTAAATACTTATCTCCATATTTACCATCTCCCAACACAAAAATGTTGTGATAACTTAATTGTGCTCTAATTTGATGCGTTTTACCTGTGTGTAAAGTAACTAAAATTTCTGCTAAATCATCTTGTTTGGATAATAATTCATATTCAAGTACAGCGTCGCTCTCATTATTCTTTGGTGGACAAACTTGAATTTTTGTTCTGCCGTCAACCTTAATTAATTGATTTTTGAGAATATCATAATCTTTGACAGCATTAGAATTTACTACGGCTTTGTATTTTTTTATTACGTTTCCCAACTTAAATGCATTAGTAATTTCTTTTTCTGCTACTTCACTTAGAACAAAGCACATTAGTCCTAGCGTGTTAGTGTCTAGTCTATGTACAGGTTTGACAGTCGGATATTTTTTTTGTAGTTCAGTTAATAATGTTTGTTTATTGCATTCACTACTATTGGTTTCTATACTTATTAATTTATTTATAATCAAAATATTATTATCTTCATACAAAATGTCATAATATTTTTTGTCTTCTACAAAAATTGTAACATTGTCATTAATTTTGATATCTATGTTTTCTCTTACTCTAGAACCATTAACTTTAATATCTTTTTTCTTCAATGCTTGAGTTACTTCAAAACTATTAACTCCCGTACAATAATATAGAATTATATTTTTTAATTTATCTTCTTTCTCGCTTACAAAACTAATTTTATTCATAGTTATCCTAAATTTATTTTAAATTTTCTAAGTTTTTTGCCTTAAATTTTTTATTACTATCTAATACTTTAATAAATTTATTTGCACATTTAAGTTTATTTTTATTATCAAATGCTTTAGACAAATCAATATAATAAATTTTGTTTCTGTCAAAAATCAAAAAGTCTTCAGTTCCAATACCCGAATAGTAGTCTAATTTAAACACACGCAAACAAATTTCAAAATAACTTTGAATAGGCATTTCTCTACCTTTTATCATTACCCCTTTTGGATAAACTATCAGTGACATTTTTGACAAATTGTTTTCTAGATGTGCCAAGATTTTAGTTAGTTTAATAGGCACAAAATCGTTATCTTTGACAATATCGTTTAGAGTTTTAAGCACATCAAATTTTCTTATAAAATATTCTATAACTTTAAGGTGTGCATCATTGTCATAATTTTTTAAATTTAAAATTTTAGCATTTTTAACTTCTTTAGCATTACTTCTATCAACTTTGGCAATATAATTAAAGTCTCCAAAATATTCAGTCGGGTCAACAACATAAATAACATTTTTGTAAGTAATAGTTACAAAACTATGTGTATCCGTTTCAAAAACACTTGCTTTACCCTTAATTTTGTTCTTTTTGAAGGCTAAATCTATTAAACTAGCAGTCAAAACTGACTGTCCCTTGCACACTGCCCTACCTGAAAACATACATAAATAACCACTTTGACCTAATTCAAGCATTATGTTATAAAATTGCGTTGCGTATTTTAATCCTTTCTCGGCTATTATCTTCTCGTACTTATTCAAATTGTTATTTTTAATATTCTTTTTGTTAAAATGTTCATACAAAGTGTAAATTGTAGTAAATTGCGTGTAATTTAAAGCGAGAGCAATAATTTCTTTGTACTCTAACCCCAAAAAAAGTTCGTTAACTATGTTATTTAACTCTTTATAATATTGTTCACAATTTTTGAATATGTTGTTTCTGCTTTCCAAAAAATTTTTAACTTTCTTGTTTTGCTTGTAAGCATTGTATAATTTGTTAGCACAATCGTTTTTTTGCAATATAATTTCACAATTCTTTTTACACATTTCACTATTAATTAGGTCATTAAAAATTGCTGTATATGTGCTAGCACCTATATTGTTATTCAAAACTAAATTATACATTAAATCATTTTCAAAAAATGTCGCTATATGTTCGCTATATTGTTCTTTGTTTTGTTTTTTCAGTTCTTTATACTCTTGTTTTATTAACTCATAGGACAGTTCTATAAAATGCTTATTAAATTTTTTTAATTTCAGTTTTTGGTCAATTTTCATACTTTTCTCTTTGGTAAAACAGGTATTTTTTTGTTATTTTGTGGCCTTGGTGGAAATTTAGGTATTTTAATATTAGAATTTACAGTATTGTCAATGTTTTTATTTTTAGCAAAATTGCTTGTTTTTTGTGTGTCCGTATCTACAACATTTTCTTGATTTTCTTTACCTAATTTAATCTCATCATTTTTAATGTCAATAGTCAAATGAACATTACTACTATTTTTATTAATTTCTTTATTTTCATTATGAAGTTCTTTCCTTGCTGGTATACTTCTCTTGTTATCGAATTCATTTTTATTTATAGGTGAATCTTCGTTCGTATTCCCCAAAATTTCTTCTATGTTAACATCTTCTAATTTTGCTAAATCATTAAGGAAAGATTTGTCATAATCAACTTCACTATAATCATTGTCTAATGTTTGGTCATCTTCTTTAAGTGCATTATCTTTATCTACAATAATAGAAGTTTTATTTTCATTTTGTTGATTTATTTCATTCTCTGCCTCGAAGTTTGATTGTTTTACTTCATTATTATCGGTTATTACATTTTGATTTTCTTCTTTAGTTTCATCTAAACCGTATTCTTCTTTAGCACCGTTAATAACTAAATCTTTTTGTATATCAACTTTATCTTCATCAATATTATTTAATAAATAGGTATCTATATCAAAGCCTTCGTCAAAATTAAATACTTTACTTTCTTGATAATCCACTTCATCTTCGTTATCTATTTTAATAACTTTAGCATTTAAGTTATTTGCATTGCTTTCTTGGGTATATCTAACTTTATCATTATTTTCATCTTGAGAATTGCTTATATTATCTTGACTTTTTTCTTTAATATTATCTATATCAAACTTTTTTTTGTCATCATTAATAATCTTTTTGTCAGTATAGTTATTAAAATTATCAACTATGTTGTCATTTTTAGCACTATTGTTGTCATTTAAAGAACTTTTCTCACTATTTTTAACTTTCTCACTAGAATTATCAATAGACTCATTTTTGTTGCTAGAATTTTTTACTTTATTATTTAAGTGGTTATTTTTTTCTATTTCATCAAATTTATCTTGTAATTTTGAAGATGGCTTTTTCTCATACTCTTTATCAAGTTCGTTAAGCATATCATAGAAAGATTTTTTATCATTTTTTTTCTTCTCACTTGTTATGCCTAACTCTTTCTCATACATTAATCTTTCTTTCTCGGCTTCTTCTTCATCGACATTATGAGCATTAGAATAATCTTCTACTGCATTTAATAATGAATCAAAATATTTCTCGCTTTGGTCTAGTCTTGAACCGTCTAGAGCATACTCATTCTCATCTTCTGCCATAAATTTCACCTGCAACTTTTGTGCTAATTCTTTAGCAGGTATAGGTTTGATTTTATCAATCTCATCAAATATATTAGTTTTGTTTTGCGTAAATGAAGCACTTTGTGGCACTGATTCAAGTTCATCGATAATCTTCTTTTCTTCTTCTTTTAGTTTTTGTTCAAATTCATCAAAGTCTAAAATATAGTCTTCGGCATTGTCAACATCTGCTGACATTTCTTTGTCAATATTATTTTCAAAACTGTCTACATTTTCTTTCTTGGCTATTAAATAGTTTGGTTTATCTTCAAGTTCATATTCTAAATTATAAATTTTATTAGGAAATACTTTAACTCTAGAATAATTTGGAATAGTTAACTTATAAGAATTAAGTAATGGATTAAATATATCGGCAATTAATTCGTATTCAATTTTATTTTTGTAAAAATACATTTCAAGTACAACAGATAACTTAAATATTTTTTTGTTATATTCAATTAAAGGGTTATACTCACTAGCCGACAAATGTGATAAATATTTATTTAACTTTCGGCATAGTGGTTCAATTATATTAGTTATTTCACCTTTTTCTTGAGAAATAATATCTAAGTCGTGAAACTTAAAAAATACTTGCATTGCTTTATTTTTAGCACTTTCAATACATTTACTAAAATCAACAATATTATAAACCGAATTTAATTTTCCAACATTATTTGTATAAGAACTATACACGCCGTTATAAGCAAAAATGCAAAGGATACTTTTTTGGGAAAAATTTACTATTTGACATACAGGTTTACCATACGAATCAGTTATACATTCAGCGTAGGATATACTTTTTTTTATGTCAATGCCGACATTAATAAGTTTTGCTAATAACTGCGTTCTATCTTCGTCATTTGCTAGCCCTAGATAAAAAGACAAAATGCCACCATAACTTGTGCATAATTTCTCTGCTAACAGGCTCTCTTCACTTCTAGTGCCTTCACTTTCAAAAGTATCAAAATTGCTAGAACACAATCTAACATATTCCATAGCACAAGCATAAATTTCTTCCAAAGACATTTCTTCGCTAAATAGTGCTTTACCTACAATTTTAACATCTTTGTTGTAGGCATTATACAAACCTTCAATGTTTCTGTCTTCAACAAGTTCTTTCATTCTCTTTGGCAATTTATCGTATACCTTGATTAATGCCTTGTTTTTGGTTTCAATCGCATTTAAAACAAAGGTTTTGGCATTTTCAAAAAAATCTATGGCATTTTTGTTATGATTGTTTTGATATTTTGATAAATTTTCATCAATTTTATTTAGACACGCAGAATCATTAGGTCTATATTTCCCATAAATATTTTGCGATTTGCTTACATTTTTTTTCAATTTACGCACCTACACTTTAAATTTCTTTTCTATCTTCAATAGCACGTGCTAATGTAACTTCATCAGCATATTCTATGTCACTACCCATAGACACACCTTGTGATAATCTAGTAATTTTAACACCAAAAGGTTTTAGTAATTTTGAAATATACATAGCCGTCGCCTCTCCTTCAACATCGGGGTTGGTTGCCATTATAACTTCTTCTACGCCACCTTCTTGAATACGCATCAATAATTCTTTAATTTTAATATCATCAGGGCCACGATTGTCCAATGGGCTTAATGTGCCGTGTAATATATGATATTGTCCCTTAAAATTTTTAACTTTTTCAATTGCCAAAACATCTTTTGGCTCTTTGACTACGCATATGACATTATTTTTTCTTGTACTACAAATATCGCAAACATCTTTGTCAGTAAAGTTTCCACAAATTTTGCAATAGTGCACATTAGTATTAGCGTCAATTAACGCTTGTGCAAATTCTTGCACATATTCTTTGGGTTTATTCAAAATAAAATACGCATATCTTTGAGCAGTTTTCGCCCCAACGCTTGGCAAGTTAGAAAAATAATTAATTAATCTATCCAAACTCTCAATATTATTCATTAAAACATACCACCTAAATTACTTGGCATTTGTGGCATAAATTTTTCTTCTAAGGCTTTAATTTGAGAATTAGCGTCATTAATCGCCGCCATTATTAAATCTTCTAGCATTTCAATATCATCCACATCTACGGCGTTAGGATTAATCTTAATAGATTGTAATTCATATTTACCATTCATAGTAACTTCGACCATATCCCCACCACTTTTGGCAGTAACAACACTTTCTTCTAACTTTCTTTTGTCTTCAGCCATCTTCGCTTGCATTGCCTGTGCTTGTTTCATAAGCGCCTGCATATTCATTCCTCCAAATCCACCTTTCATCATAATTATTTACCTCCTATCTTATATGATTAAGTTTATTCTTGAATTATTAGTTTATCTCCAAATTTTTGTTTAAGAAAATTTATTATATCAAAGTTTGATTTATTTTCTTCATCAAATTTTATTTGTAATTCAATTTCTCTAATATTATTGACATATTCTTGAATTTTTTGTTTAGTTGCAACTTCATTTAATTCATTATAATTGTCTAAACTATCTACAATTAAATAAAGAAATTGACTATTTATTTGAGTTTTGATTACACTATTACATTTAGCATAAAGTAAGTTGTCATTATTTTTTCTCATAGAGAGCAACACTTCGCCCCAAATCGTTACACTTTCATCTGCGTCAGTATTAAATATATCGTCAATATTACTTTCTTGCACTTGAGTTAGTTGAATATTTTCGTTATTATTTTTAACTAGATTATTTAATGTATTGTTCGTTTGATTTTGTTCAAAATTATCATTTCTTTTGATATCATTACTAGAATTAATGCTATTATCTACCTTAACTACGTCATCTACTTTTTTTTCGCTTATTTTAAGGTCATTCAAATTTTTTTTTTAATATTCATACATTTAAGTCCAGCCACTTCTAACAATAATTGTGGTCGAACACTGTATTTTAAATTTAGTTCCACTAACCCAAACTCATTCAAAAAGTCTGTTATGTTTTCATTTGTTAAACTCTTAGTTTGTAGTAACATTTTGTCAAGAATATCTTGTCTAACGACAATCAATTCATCGTAATGTTCACAATTTTTGACTACCATTAAGTTTCTAAAATAAATTGACAAATCTCGTGCTAACATCGACAAACTTTTACCGTCCTTAACTAATTTATCAATATTACTTAAGTATGAACCGGCGTCATCATCGATAATATTTTGCACCAATTCGCACAATTTATAATCATCATTTACGCCCAACACTTTCAAAACATTGTCATAATTAACTACACCATTGCCGTACGACACGCACATATCAGCAATAGAAAGAGTATCTCTAGCACTCCCATTGCCTTCTTTGGCAATAAATTCTAATGCTGGTTCTTCATATTTAATAGAGTTCTCGTCGAATATATTTTTGAGCATATTAACTAGCAAATTCTTAGGAATTAGTTTGAAATCAAATCTCATACACCTAGACAAAATGGTCGCTGGCAATTTTTGAACTTCTGTTGTCGCCAAAATAAAGACACAATGTGCTGGTGGTTCTTCAAGTGTTTTGAGAAGTGCATTGAAAGCAGAGTCTGTCAACATATGCACTTCGTCGATAATGTATACTTTGTATTTACCAACTACAGGTGGATATTTAACTTTCTCTCTTATTTCTCTAACTTCATCAACTCTATTATTGCTGGCAGCGTCAATCTCCATAATGTCCATATTGCTTGCTTGTGACAACTGTAGACAACTCTCACACTTTCCACACGGAGAACCATTAACAGGGTTTTCACAATTTATCGCCCTAGCAAAAATCTTAGCCACGCTTGTTTTGCCCGTTCCACGAGTTCCACAAAATAAATATGCGTGACTTATTTTATTATTTAGAACTTGATTTTCCAAAGTTCGTGTAATGTGTTCTTGACCTATAACCTTATCAAATGTTTGTGGTCGATACTTCCTATATAATGCTAAATACGCCATATTATTCCTCTAAATTTTCCACTTTATCTTGTGAAATTTTGGTTTTAATTCTTGTGAGTGCATTGTCTACACTTTTATTTGACTTATCAAGTCTATGCGCTATCTCTACATAACTTAAACCGTCTAAATATAATTCTAACACATTTTTTTCAAAAACACTAAGATTTTGAGTTGCTTTGTCAAAAAGTTTTAAGTATTTTTCTTTGTTAATTAAAATAGATTCTGGATTATTGTCATCCCACGCCAAAAACAATTCTTCTTCGTCTTCCTCATTAGTAGTTATAACGTTTAAACTTATAGAATTATTAAGTGGTAAATTCTTTTTGGAGTTAGCACTTTTGATAGCGTTTAGCACACTTCGTTCGATACAAACTTTGGCGTAGGTAGTGAAATTAGCGTCTTTGTATTTATCATAAGTAATTATAGCACGATACAAGCCCATTAACCCTTCTTGCATAAGGTCTTCAAGTTCAGCACCTATCAAAAAGTACTTTCTAACTATCTTATTTATAAGTGGTTTGTTCTGTTTAAAAATTTCTTCTAAAGCAAATTGGTTACCAGATTTATATTCTTCTAACAATACAATTTCATCAATCATATTTTTCCCCTATTATCATATTAAATTATTTCTTTGTTCTAGAATTTGAAAAAGTATAATTCCACACGCAACAGAAGCATTAAGAGAATTTAATTGCCCATACATTTGAATTTTCAAAGTCCCATCACATTTTTGTTGTGTCAATCTATGCACACCATTACCTTCATTGCCAATGACTATTCCAATCTTGCCACTAACATTACTTTGGCTCACTAACTGCCCGTCCATAGCAGTAGCGAAAACAAAATATCCTTTTTGTTTTAAATAATCAATGGTATCATTTATACTGCCAACTTTAGCAACTTTAACGTGATTAACTGCACCAGCACTGGTTTTATAAACCGTTTCATTTATTGAAGCCGAACGGTGTTTAGGTATAACAACGCCTTGTACTCCTGCACATTCGCAAGTTCTTATTATACTCCCTAAATTATGTGGGTCTTCTATGCTATCTAACAAAACTATAATACCGTCATCACTGATAATTTCATCTATAGAGAAATATTCATAATCTTCTACTTTGGCTAAAACCCCCTGTGGCTTAGGCGTTTTGCACATTGTAGTTATTTCATTTTTTGCTAGTCTAATGATTTTCACATTTTTCTTTTTGGCTAAATTCTCAATATCATCAAACTTTAAATTCTCTTGTAAATATATGGCATCAATTTTTTTGTTAGCATATAGTGCTTCCAAAACACTATTTCTTCCTTCTATGTGCATAATGTTAAATCCCCTTACTCTATAAACACTCCAAAAATCTTATTAATTAGCACTCTCTACAAGGTTTACACACTTACTCATTAATTCAATAAGCCTATCAATATTGCCTGCTAAATAGTTATAACCAAACACACTTTCTAGACTTGTAGCATCTTTGTAGTCTTCTAATGTGGCATTTTTTGCCGAATGGTGCAATTTACAATTTCTAGCACGCCTAGCAACATCTACTTCATCCGGTGTCAATTCATTGTAAATAGCATTATAAACTTTCGCCTGACTACTTGCCTTAACGTATTTATTTGCTAAGTTGTTTAAAGCCCCCGAATTTCTTGAACTCGATATGGCTAAATGCGTCCTTACATAAGTCGTGTATAATGTGTCACCCACAAATGCTAAAACCAATACATTTTTTAATTGACTTTCTCTAATATCATTAATATTTTCTAATTTTTCTAAAAATTCTTTCATCATTTCATTATATCATAAAAAGCAAAATTATTCAAGTAAACAAATGCTTAAATTATACAAAAAGTAATTCCTAAATTCGAATAATCAAAAATTCTATAATACATAAATTTTAACACTAAAATAAATAGCACATATAATGAAATAGAATACTAAAGGAGAAAAAAATGCTTGAGAATTTAACACCGTTTTGGCAATGTTTTATAGGGGCAATGTTTTGCTTTTTGTGTACAACTATAGGTGCTACTCTTGTATTTATGATTAAAACAGAAAAGAAACAACTTCTAACAAGTTTAATTGCTTTAGCAGGTGGAATTATGATAGCATCATCATATTTTTCACTATTGGCCCCTGCAATAGAAACTTGCGAAGAAAATAATATGCCTATTTATCTTTTTGTCGCGATAGGCTTTTTGATAGGTGGATTATTTATAGTCCTTTCTAATATTATATTAGATAAATTTTTTTGTTACGAAAAATTTTCTAAACATCACAGTTTCAAAAAAAGTATTATTTTTGCTGGTTCAATAACATTTCACAATATACCCGAAGGAATGGCAGTTGGCGTAGCGTTTGGTTCTCTTGCTTTGGGGACTGAACTAACGACATTGGCATCTGCTTTTATGCTCGCTTTAGGCATAGGTCTACAAAACATTCCAGAAGGTGTCGCAATTTCACTACCACTTAAAGCACAAGGTGTTAGTGCCAAAAAAAGTTTTTTTGTAGGTATGTTATCAGGGATAGTTGAACCAATATTCGCAATAATAGCATTTTTTTTATGCTATTTAGTTTCAAGTATATTACCATTTTTGTTAAGTTTCGCAGCAGGCGCGATGATAGCAGTCGCTTGTTGTGAGATTATCCCCGACGCAGTAGAAAGTGGAAAAAATAAAGCAACCATTTTTTTAGTCATTGGCTTTTTTGTAATGGCACTATTAGATACTGCCTTCTAACTTTTTTATAAAATTACAAAAACTTTTATGTATTTATTTCTATTTTAATCATAAATACAATCTTAAAAAAAACACTATAGTACTACAAATAGCACATAATATAGCAATATTTATGATATATAATGCACAAAATAGACATATTATAATTTTTTGTGTATGAATTAATAAAACTATAATAAAAAAACAAATAATATATTTCATTACATTTATTTGTTTTTTTATTTTTTAGTGTTATAATAAAAAAAAGGATTTTTATGGTTTCATTTTATTTAGCACAAGGTGTTAGCGTATTAACAATACTAACAACAATTTTAGGATTATTACAAAACAACAAAAGTAAAATATTAACGTATTTAACTATTTCTAATATTACAATAATGATTACCTATCTATTATTAGGTAGATGGCTATCTATTGTTTTGGTTGGCATTGCAACAATAAGAACTTCTATTTACTATTACTATTCAATCAAAAACATAAAACCTAATATTATCATTTTAATTGTATTTGAATTATCTTTTATAACGGCTTCTATCATATTATGGCAAGATTACTTCGATTTATTTATGATTGCTAACCTATGTCTATTAACGTATACAACTTGGCAAGACAATTTAACTTTTCTCCGTATAGGATATTTATTATCAGGTATACTTCTTATAACTTATGATATCTTAGTTCAAGCATATGTTAACACAATTAGTGATATAATTTTATTAATTTTTGCCTTAATATCTATAATAAAATATGATATTAAAAAAACAAATAAAGATAACAAAACAAACACAATTATAAATAAAAATGAAAATGAAAATAATTAAAATAATATAATTAATTTTAAAATACTTCACTACAATTAATTTTGTAATAAAAAATCACGATTTTAGGTAAGCAATTTTGTAAGTAATACAAAAAAAGAAACTTTATATCTAACCCGTAGGGTTAATAAAGTTTCTTTTTTTTATTTTTCACTTATTCAAAAATTTTTAGTCTATTCGTGATTTTTTTTATTGTTTTAAAACTATATCAAATTTTTTGTTTAAATTTTCTAGCCATAATTTCTCAACGCTCTCTACTTGCTGAGAATTAAGCGTTTCATTATAATCGTTATACTCTACCTCTATTAACAAAGCAGTGTATCCCTTTTCGACTCCTTTACCACGATAAATATCTTTTGTATCAATTCTTCTTATTAACTTTGATTGTGCTAAAATTAATTCTTTAATTTGTTTATACTCTACCCCGTCTTTAACCAAAAGATTGTATTCTCTAATAATACTAGGATATTTACTTTGTTGTTCTAATGGTGTTACCCCCATATTTAATTTATCTATGTTAAGTTCCATATAATAAATTTCACTTTTAATTAATTTACCATTTTCAAAATTCCCCAAAACTTTAGGATTAATTATGCCTATAAACCCACTTTCTATATTATCAATATAAATTTTCGCATACATAGAAAAAGCAGAATTTTCACTCATTTTTAGATTTACATTTAGACTATATTCACACATTAACAATTCTAAAACTTGTTTTATATCATAAAAATCATAAGGTATGTCTTTATCTATACCAAAACCTTTAGAAATTTTATTCCCTACCAAAGCGACTGCTAAATGAGAACTTTGGTTATAGCCCGTATCTGTGTTTTTGTCAGTTCTAAAGACTGTCCCAATCTCAAATATTGGTTCACATTCTCCTTCTTTACTATAGTTATAAATCATTGTATTAAGCATTGAATATATAAGATTAGGACGCATAATAGCGAATTTATTAGAAAGTGGATTAAGTAGTTTAATATCGCCAAACAATTCATTATTTTCGTCTATACCCAACATTTGCATTGCGTTTTCGTGAATAAATGAATATGATATACATTCACTAATATTTTGTGCATACATAAGTTTCCTTACAATATCACTATTTATAATGTTATAATTAGGTTGATACTCAACACTCAAATTAGGCATTGTTGGTTCAATGTTATGATAACCATAAATTTGAGCAATATCTCCTATAACATCAATGTTTTGTTCAATATCTAATCTATAATTAGGTGCGTACGCCCTAAAAGTTTTGTCATCAACTATTTCAATTTTATAATAATATTTTTCTAATAAATTTTTGATGTCTTGAACACAAAATTTTGTTCCCAAAAGATTATTTACTTCACTTATATTTAGTGTTTTAATATTTGCTTGACTATTGCTAAACTTCACAAAACTTGAATGCACTTGTCCACCACAAACTTCAGTAATATACTGAGCACAAAGACTCGCACCAAGTTTGGTAATATTAGCATCCACTCCCCTTTCATAACGGTATGATGCCAAAGTAGAAATGTGAGTTTTTTGACTCGCAATTCTTAATTTTACTGCATCAAAATTAGCAGATTCTATAATGATATTACGCGTATTTTCGTCTATTTCTACTTTTTTTGTACCTATAATTCCAGCCAAACAAACAGGCCCATCTGCATCATTTATAATAATGCTACCTTGTGGAACATCAACTGTACTACCATTTAGTGTTTGCAATTTTTGATTAACTAATGAATTACAAAATTCAAGTTTAGAACTTAATTTGTCTAAGTCATAAATATGAATAGGTTGACCAATTTCTAGCATTATAAAATTAGACAAATCTACCACAGGATTAACGCTAGCAATACCTAAATTTTTTAATACTTTCACAACAAAATCAGGCGTTTTTCTTGTATTGTCAATGTTTTTAATACAAACCAAAACTAGATTTCCAACATCATCACTTTTGATTTCAACATCTATAGGCAATTTTGGCAAATTATCAATATTTATTTTTGAATTTATAGAAGGCAATTTATTATAATTTTTGTAGACATAATATTCTCTTAGAACTCCTAAGTGTGATAACATATCAGGTCGGTTGGCTTTAACTTCTAGTTCAATAACTGCGTCATCATCAAATTTAACTTCGCTAGCCACTTCAAAACCTTGTAAATCTAGCCAATTCTTATCAAAATCAAGGTAATCTATTTTCTCGCCTGCTAATTTCTCTAAAAATCTATGTGAATATTTGAACATTTTTTTATCTCCTTATATTTATTTAATTTTAATACATTAAACAAAATATTTATTGTTTTTTTTAAACTTAGCCTTAAAAACTAATGAAGTTTTTTGAATACTTTAATATTGTTATCGTGCAAAATTCTAAGTTCAGGCAATTTGTACTCTATTTGTGGAAATTTACTCATTCCATATCCAAAAGCGAAACCTTGTATATTACCTTCATAACCAACATTCTTAAAAACATTTGGATGCACCATACCACACCCACCTACTCTTATCCAACCAGAATTTTTGCAGGTACGACACTTTTTGCCACCACATACGGGGCAAGTAATATCAATACCAGCACTAGGTTCTGTGTATGGATAATAACTTGGCACAAATCTAGCACTAATATTCTCGCCAAATACATTCTTAACACAATTCATAATCGTTCCCTTAAGGTCGGCAAATGTTATGTTCTCTCCAACAACTAAACCTTCTAATTGAAAGAACATAGGTGTGTGTTGTGGGTCTAAATCATCTACTCTATACACAATACCCGGTGAAATAATTTTAACGGGTGGTTTATTTTTTAGCATATAACGAATTTGCATAGCAGATGTGTGCGAACGCAAAATTTTATTAGGAAATTCTAAATAGAAAGTATCTTGCATACCTCGTGCTGGGTGATGTTCAGGCATATTTAACATTTCACAATTATACTTATCTAATTCAATCTCTGGCCCACTCACTATATTAAATCCATTATTCACATAATAATTTTCAAATCGTTTATAGATTCTAATTAATGGATGCATAGCACCATATTTTAGTAATGGCTTAGACAAAGTTAAATCAATGTACTTTTTGTTCGCACTTGATTGCATTGACAATTTAATGTCATTGATTTTATTCTCCATTTTTGTTCTAAATTCATTAATGCTAGCACCAAAAGTTTTCTTTTGATTTACGTCAAGTGTACGAAGATTATTGTATAATTCTTTCATAAAATCTTTAAATTGTTTTTCTATAACAATAACATTGTCTTTATTAATCTCTAAATTCAAAAATTTTTGCATTTTAATTTCCATACTACGCTCCTTTCTGTACACAAAACAAAAAAATCGCCCATATCCATAGGGCGATTTTTTGTCGCGGTACCACCTAATTTTTGACTTATTGTCAAATCTCATTACATTTTCACAGTTTTGTCTGTCTTTTCTCAACGAAAAGCAACTCCAATGTCGAAATTCATTATTTACCTGAACATAAGCATCTCACAGCCACGAATACTCTCTCTTGAATGAAAGTAAATAACTACTAAACATTTTCACAGTCTTTATTGTATACGTCATTATAAAACGATTATAAGTTTTTGTCAAGTAAATTATTTAACTTTTTTAATTTTAGATATTCACTAACAAATTAATTTTTTCTTATTTAATTTTTTATTAATAATTAACTATAAATATTGTTTTGTATTTTCATATAATCTTATAATTAAAAGTATTTTCAAAACTTAGTCATTATAAGACATAAATTATTAATTTAATGATTTTATTTTTAACGACAAAATAACAACAAATTTTTCCCAAATAAAAACTTTACAAAAAAAATTACGCACAAGGCGTAATTTTTATTTTCTTAATGATTTTTCTGCAAATACCATAGCAGTAGTTAAAATCCCAGCAATAGCAGAAATGATTCCACCAGCACCAATTTTTAACCCTGTTTCATATTCACCACCTAAAGGTATATCAATAGTAGCGTTTGCATTAACGTAAACAAAATTACATATTAAACCTACGATAACTACTATTGCTAAAATTATTGCAAGAAATTTTATAATTTTATTTAATAGCGAATTGTCTACAAAGATACTTAATAGTGCTAAAACGGCAATTATTATCCCCAGAAAGAACACTATTGAATAACAAATAATCGTTATTGCATAATCTGCTGAAGCATTTTCTAAACCTACATCCCAAGCATCAAATAAATTAAAACCAACTGTTTTATTAGCAATGGTTTGTGTCATAAATGGTGCAATTAATAACAATGAAGTGATTAACGCTCCTACAATAATAATCCCTTTGATGACATAATTCATTATACTTTTGTTTTTACTCATAATCTACCCTCCTTGGTTTCAGTTTATCATATTAATTTACTTAAGTCAAATTAAAAATACAAAAAAAAATTTTTTTTTATCACTTTTTTCATATTTTTTCAAAATAAATGCAAACAATAAAAAATTCTAATATTTTTGTATAAAATAATTTTCCTTGTCCATAATTTATGCAGGAGGACAAAAAAATATGTCAAATGAACAAAAAAATAATGTAAAAATAGCCATTTACGGAACGCTTGTTGCTGTGCTTATTTTAGCAATCGCCTTGATAGTCGCTTTCACTGTCCCTTCTGGTAGTAAACTTAATCCAGAAGACCCTAGCGAACCTGTAGACAATACTGCCATAGTATTTACAAACCCATTAGACACAACTAATGTTCTTATGGGCTATTCAGCAACTGAACTACAATACAATAGTACATTAAAACAATGGGAAGCGCATAAGGCTTTATGCTTAGGTGCAGAAGCCAATGCCAATGTTTACGCAGTATTTGGTGGAGTTGTAGAAAGTGTAGAAAACTCATATTTAATGGGTACAACTATTACAATTAAACACAATGACAATCTTAAAACTGTGTATTCATCTATGGCTAGCGAACCAAATGTTAAAGAAGGCGACACAGTTACAAAAGGACAAGTTATAGGTAAAGTTGACTCAACAGCACAAGCAGAAAGTTCACTTGGTAATCACTTACACTTTGAAGTACTCAAAGACGGCGCTAAAGTTGACCCAGCAGACTATTTAACACTTGAAAATAAATAAATAAAATTTATAAGTCTAGTCGTTTCGAAACTAGCAGAATAAAAGACACTTTACTATAAATATAAAGTGTCTTTTATTTTCTCTTAACTGCAAAATAAAATGAAAATTTTTTCGCTTCATAGGTTGCTAAAATTCTTATTTTTATTTATAAACATTTCTATGCCCTATAAAGCAGATTTTTTTGTTCATATTTTCTCCTGTATAAAAATTAAAAATTTTCAAAATATATTTTATGTAACATAAAACTAGGCATATCTGTTACACAATAATATTGTAACACATTTTCCTATAAAATGTTTCAAGTGAAAACATTTTTATTTTGCTTTAAAAACATTGGAGAATAATATGGAAGTTTTTATAGACAACTTAAAAGAATTAATTTTTGAAACTAATAAATCATTAAGGCAATTAGCAAAAGAAAGTGGCGTATCTGCTATGCAATATAGTAGATACTTGAAAGGTTCTATACCAACAATTGATGTAACATTAAAAATTGCTAAGTATTTTAATTGTTCATTAGATTATTTATTTGGTTTAAGTGAAGAAAAAAAGACCAAACAATACAAAACGTTTGATTATGATATAAGTAAATTTCTTGAAAACTATAATAAGTTATTAAACGAAAATAATATTACTAATTTTAAGTTTATGAAAAATAGCGAGTTTGATGAAAGTATTGTTAGACATTGGAAGTCGGGTTCAGTTCCTAGATTGGATATTGTTTACTACATTGCAAAAAATTTAAACAGTTCAATAGATGATTTAATAGGTCGTTTTTAATTTTATAATTAGCATAAAAAATAGCCGAGTTTTTTCTCGGCGTAATATTTGTAAAAAATTTATTTTTGTAAATAAAAAGTGTTATATGAAAATTATTTAAGATAAATATTGTTTAATTAAAATCAAATTTTTAAATTAATTCAAAAAGAACTTTAAAAAATAGTAGAGTTCTTTTTTTTGCTAGTTATAAAATGGTTTAACCTTCCAAACTTTTTTAAATAGTTTTAATTATTGTCTTTATAATTTTATAATACTACAAGGGCTTTACTTCAACAATAAATTTACTTCACTATTTTATATAATACTCAAAAAACTAAATTTAAAAATTAAAAAATATAAATGTACAAAAAATTTAAATAGCAACAAAAAAAGTATAACATAAATAATTAGTTATACTTTTTTTTAGCGAAACGCTATAATTAAACTACATAACCAAAGGTATTATTATACCAGCGATTATTACAAGCAAGAATGTAAAATAAAGTACCATCCAAACTGTTTGTTTAGGACGAATATATTTCCAACCTAAATAAGCAACGATACAAATCATTAATGCTGTAGCCAAACCTTGTAAGGCAGTAACAACTTTCATATTAACGCCACAAGCACTTAAAATTAAACCTATTAAATATAGTATTGCTACTGCACCCATCAAATAAAATGATATTTTATTTAATCCCCAAATAGTTCTAGACCTTCTTCTAGTTGTTGTAGACTTGCTAGAAGAAGTTGATTTTGTTGTGGTTGATTTTTTCTCTGCCATTTTTTCACTCCTTTTATTTATTATGTTATATTGTATAACATCTTATACTTAAATGATACTACATTTTTTATAAAATGTAAAGCAGTATGATTATTTTTTGTACTAAATAACCAAAATTATTATTATTTTTTAATATTATTTAATATTACACTATCTCTAATTACTTCTGTTTTCAATTAATTTATCAAACTCATTTACAACTTCTTCAAAAAAACTAAAAGCGTCTTCATACACTTTATCATCCAATAAATCAATGCCACATTTTTTTAGGTTATCTGTCGCGTATAAACTACTACCATTAGCCATAAATTGATAAAAATCATTTTTGATTTTATCATTATTTTCATAAATGCCTTTTGCAAAGTACGAAGCCACTACCATAGCGATGGAATAATTGTAGTTATAATAACTTCTAAAAATATGTCCATCACTAAGCCAACTATATTTATCTTTGTCTTCATAATTTATGCAAGTATAATTTTTCAAAATTTCTAAATATTTATTAGATGCTTCTTCTACATCCAAAATTTCTCCAGATTGTATTTGCGTCCTTAGATAATATTCAAATTCAGCAAGTTTGCAACCAGAATAAACGTTAGCCAAAAATGTTTCGATAAATGACTGTAAATAAACTAATTTTTCTTCTTTATTATCTGTGCTATTTAATAAATATTTAAACATAACTGTTTCACTCGTCAAACTTGGCACTTCGACTACAACAAAAGGTAAATTACTCGTTGTTATAGGTTGATTATCACTTGTAATCACATCCTGCATAGCGTGCCCGAACTCGTGAGCAAATGTTAACATATCCCCCGCTTCATCTAGCCAATTAAAGTGCATAACTGGATGCTTTTTGTATGTATTTCCACAATATATTAAAGAAGATTTGTTCTTGTTAGGATATATATCGCACCATCTATCCTTAATAGCACGTTCAAAATTAGTTGTATATACATCCCCCATAATATTGAACCCACCACGCATCTTTTGAATAGCACAATCAAATGTTACTTTGTCATTAAATTTGCTTACATTTAATTTTGTGTCACAAGGTTCAATTTTATCTAAATTCAATCCACGAGCCTGTGCTTGTCTAAATTTTTCAACTAAATCTGTGTGCTTTTTTGCTTCACTAATTACCTTATCAAAAATTTTGATGTCTGCATTTAATCCATAAAATTGTGATTCGAGTACTCCGTCATATTTAGTTAATTTGGTCATAAAATCATCACATTTAAGACTGTTATATATGTAACTAAATAAAGATAATCTATGTCTATACAAGCCTTCAATATAAGATTCTTTGGCAGACTGTCTAAGTGCCCTATCTTGTTGACGCATTAATTTAGTGTATGTAGAAGGACTAACATTATGCTTTTCTCCTTCACTATCTATAGCATCATCAAATTTTATTTCATTGTCTAATAAAACTGTAAACATATCATCATAATTTACAAAATTAACCATCTGCGAAGTAAGATAAGATTCATTTTCATTTAATAAATGTGGTAAATGTCTTATTAAATCTATATAATTAACTTTATAATCAACAAACCTATCATCTGCAATAACTTTTCTTAAGTATTCTTCGCCTAAATTTTTTATCTCTTCGCTTACAAAACTTGATAAAGAAATATTTTTAATATAAATACTTCTAATTAAATTAAACATTTTTTGATAATTATTATTAGAACTATCAACATCAACTAAATAAAAAGCATAAGAATATAAAGTATCCAATTCGTAGCCTATTTTTGTATTAAATTGTTCAAACTCCAATAATGTATCAATATCACCTAATTTTCCCTTATAATCACTTATTTTAGTAATTTCTTTTGAGATTTTATCACATCTATCATAAAAGTCTTTCTCACCTAAACAATATTCACTTAAATCAAACTTGTATTTTTCGTCAATTTCATTTCTTTCTTTTAATTGCATAATCTCTCCTTATAAAAATTGCCATAAGCAATTATACTTATGGCATAAACAAACTATGGCATAAGTCGACTTGGGCCACGGAATATGAACATTGCTTCTTTGATGCTTGGCAACTGCAATAATAACATAGTTATTCTGTCAAGCCCAATACCAAATCCACCGTGTGGTGGGCAACCATATTTAAAGAATTCCAAATAAAATTCTACATCTTTCTTAAGCCCTTTCTCTTCTGCCTGTACTTTTAAAATCTCGTAACGATGTTCTCTCTGTGCTCCCGTCGTAATTTCTACTCCTCTCCAGATTAAGTCATAACCTTGTGGAACACCTTGTTCGTTTCTCATATGATAGAACGCACGCTTCTTAGCATCATAATCAGTTACAAACATAAATTCGTGATTAAACTTGTCTTGTGCTAATTGATAAACCAATTTTTCTGCTTCAGTTGTCAAATCGCCTTTCTCAATGTCGTCTACATAAAAATCATATCTTTCTTCAAGTTCTTTGTAAACATCACAAAGTTTCATTCTAGGGAATGGTAGAGTTGGCACAACAACTTCTTTGCCAAAGTGTTCTTTGATAACTTCGCCATATTCTTCTTTAACTTTTGTAAGCATATAAGCGATTAGTTCTTCTTCCATTTTCATAACATCTTCAAAAGAATCAATATAAGAAAATTCAATATCAAAACCCGTAAACTCTGTAGCGTGTCTAGATGTGTAAGATTGTTCAGCACGAAAAACAGGTGCACATTCAAATATCCTTTCAAATCCAGCACACATAGCCATTTGTTTATAAAATTGTGGACTCTGTGCTAAATATGCTCGTCTATCAAAATATTTTAGTTCAAACACTTCACTCCCACTTTCACTAGCAGCCGCTATTATTTTTGGTGTGTGTATTTCAATAAATTTTCTCTCTAGCAAAAATTCCCTTAAAGCCTTAGCACAACAAGTTTGTATTTTGAAGATTAAATCTTTGTTGCCATCTCTTAAATCAAGCCATCTATAGTCTAAACGCATATCAATAGCAGTGTGTTCATCTATTGGCGAAACTTCAGCATAACTCTCTACTTTAACGCTAGTAGGTATAATCTCCTTGCCACCAGCCTTAACTGCAGGGTTTTCTACAACTTGGCCTTCAATAGTAACAACTGAATTTACATTTAGATTACTAAAAATTTCTGCAATTTCAGGTTTTTCAGGCTTGAAAACAGTTACCTGTACTTTACCTGTAGTATCTCTAATAATAATAAATTGTATAGATTTTTGGTCTCTCTTTGTATCGACAAAACCTTGTATCTTTTGTACTTCACCGCATTTCAAATCTTGAATATAAGTTCTTTGCATATTTTATCTCCTAACCAAAGTATTATATCACAAAACCCTAACACTTTGCAACTATATTTCTATTAAATTAATATTGGCACATTAATAATAATTTTAAAATAAAAAAATAAACTTAACAACATATAAACAAACAAACAAAAAAAAAGACACAATATTTGTTAATCTCTTTGTGCCTTTTTATTTTTTATAAAGCAGATAACAATACATTGTTATATTAATAGTTACTAACAAAATAATAACTTTTTTTGGTCAAACATTTTTGTTTGTTTTGTTTGTAATTTATATAAAAAAAGTTACAGATTATCTTTGTTTATCTATAACTTTTTTTATTTTATTAATACTATAATAATTAAATATTTCAATTTTTTTATATTTTTCTCTAGCATTTAATAAATTTTATATCTATTTTTGCATTACTGCTAGTACACTTGCAAGGATACAATAACAAATATTTTTCATATAATCTTTTTGTACTAACAGTTTTTCTTCTTGTTCATTAGACAAATATCCACATTCTACAAGTATTGATGGTTTAGACACGCACTTTAGAATATATAAATCTGCACATTTGGTTTCTTTGCGTGCATAAGAAAGATTATCAATAAACATTTTTTGTAGTACTTCGGCAAGTTCTTTACCACTTTGGTACTCGTCATCATAGAAAACTTGTGCACCCCTAGATGAAGATACTGAAAATTTGTTCATATGGATACTGATAACTAAATCTGGGTCTGTTTGTTGTATAATTTCTCTACGTTTTCTCATATCTTCCATTTTGAAACCGTTTTTGTATTCACTATACAAGCCGTTTTCGTCTTCCCGTGTCATAACGACATTAATTCCGTATTCTTGCATCATTTGTTTAAGCGTTTGACAATACAAAAGATTTAAGTCGCTTTCCAATGTTCCATTTTTGCCTACTGCCCCAACATCTATGCCACCGTGACCGGCATCTAATACGACTGTTAATGATGCTTTCGGCGAATAACTTTCAACTGCTTGTCTATCATTGTAAACTACCAAAATACTACTAAAAATGATGACAAATATACTTATAAATAATATTTGATTTCTCATATTAACCTTAGATATTAATATGAATAAATTTAATTATTAATGACTATTTTATAAATAATTCACTATACAAATTGATAACAAAATAAAATATTAAAATAAATTATTAACACAACTTTCATTATCACTGTCAGTATTATTTTGACTATTTTGTGAATTATCTACAACTTTCTTAGGCTTACCCTTATATATAATTCCCCTTTGTGCTGGATATGTTGTGTGTCGAATTTTCTTCGTTTTAACTAATTTATTATCAACAAAATAATCAAGATAGGTTTGAACTTCTATACCGTCTTTACTAAACTTTTGTCTATAATATCCATTTTCGTCCATTAAATTCTCAAATTCATTTTTTGTATCATTTTTGATAATATCGCCTTTTGATTTAATGTTTTTAATAACTTCACTGCGTCTAACTTTTTTGAGATTGTTGTCTTTTTTGCCGTAAATTTCCACATATACGTCAGTGCCACTACAAAAAGTTCTAATATAGATAGGGTCTTGCCCAACATTTTGGAATCTTAAATCGCTACTACCGTATGCCACCATAGCATCAAAACCCAATTTGACGTAACTAACAGGCAAGGTATGTCTATTCGCTTCTAATATCTCGATATTATCTGCTAGTAGTAATGCGTTATATAAAGTCGTACTTGATTGACAAACTCCACCTCCTGTACCGTCGACAAACAATCCGTCTAGAATGATATGAGCCGTTTTATAACCTTTCGCTTCTGTTCTTCGCCCTGTAGTTTTATTGAATGATACTTCTTGATTAGGTTGCACTACCATACCATTAAATTGTTTAAGTGCTAACTTAACATTATTTTGTCTATCACTTGACGAATTCGCTATACTTGTCGAAAACCTTGATAATAATTGTGTTTTGTCTAAATTATCTTCTTTGGTTATTTTAGGCGAAACTTTGTCCGCCGTCATAGATATAGAAACTTGTGGGTTTAATTTAAATTTTTGAAATAGTTGCAAAAATAATTTATCTTTATCTATTATGTACCCGTCTTCTTCTTGTGTTATAATAAATTTTTGTAAAAAATTTGGCATAAAGATAACCTTTGAATCTTTGGGCATTATGTTTATTTTATCTAGTATTTTGTCTATCTTATTATTTATATTAGGGAAAACAAATTCAAACGCAATAGACGGTGCAACACCCATATTAATTAATGTGTCTAAAGCAAACACTGCTTCATTGTGGTCGCCATTTCGTCCCCATTTTTTTGATGCTTCATTTATCATAAAGTTGTGTGATAAATTTTCTTCACAATCATAATTAATTTGGTAAGTTTGCCCTTTATAATTAAGAATAAAACTGTATCCTTTCATTACCTGCTGACTATTTACTTTATAAATTGGCGAATAATTGGCTGTCACAACATTATAATTTATTCCATTATATCTATAGATTTTTATAGTTAAACTACTTAAAACTAATATGATACTACATAATATAAACAATAATATAGTTAATTTAAATTTGATTGTAAATTTATATTTCATCATAAGTACTACCTAATATAGTATTCGTATAATACTAATAATTAAACATAAATTACAAAAAAAAAATTACAAAAAAGGCATATTGATATTTCAATACGCCTAACACTTTTTTATGATACCACAATACTATTCTCTAGTTTTGGTTATAGTTGTTCCGTCTTGTAAAGTATATATTACAGAATCTCCTGTTTCATTAATTTTCGCACGAATTACGCCAGTTCCTTCAGCGTCACGGTACGTTATTTTGAGTTCATTTCCTTCTCTTTTGAATTTATAAAAGGTATCTTGATTATATTGCATTTCTATTTCAATTTCATTTCTTTCTTCTTCTATCTCTAGACTCATAGTTTCTTTAAGTCCATTTTTATGGATAGTATATTCAAATTCTTGTTCATTGTTTTCAGTTTCTTGTTCTATTTTAATATAATTTTCTTGGTCAATATATGCAAAAAATTCTATCTCGATTTCATCTTCTTCTATAGTTTTTTTGCCTTGAATTTCATACTCAGCCCCTTCATAAATCATTTTGCCACTAAGTTTAGATTCTATCTCATCATCGTCGTCGTCTGTTACTAATGTGTTATCAAGTTTTGTTTCTGTAAAATACATTTCAAAAGTTTGTTGCTTCCCATCTAAATTAGTGATAGTAGTTGTGATTTTATAATTATATTCACTCTCTACATCGTCAATATGTTCTTTTGTACTAACAAAAGTATTATTACCTACAACATTATCAAAAATATCAATGTATTTATTTATAATTTCAATATTCTTTTGGTCCTGAGTGCTTGCTACTGCATTAACTACACTTGATGAAGTTGTGCTTGTATCCATACCTGCTAGCAATGCACCTGCCGTAGCCCCTGCGAATCCAAAAGCGTCTGCAGAACTATCAAATACTGCTTTTTTCTTTGGCGAGCCACACGCTGTAAATATTACACACGTTGCCACAAAGCATAATGCCAATATTATTGTAACCCCTATATTCCTAACTCTAGAACTTTTCACAATAACCTCCTTATAACTATCAATTATTATACACTATTTTATAAAATTTTGTTTGTTATTTTGATAGTTTTTTTTATTTTTTTTTCATTTAATAAAAAACTCTTATCAAAAAGAGTTTAATATTTAGAAATTATATCCTTTATTGCGTCTAAATAAGTCAATTTTTTGACATCTGTATTTGTAATTATATCAATTTCTTTAATTACAACATTATCTTTAAGCACGTATGCTACACCTATCTTATCTCCTTTCTTGAGTGGTGCAGTTATGCTATCGTTAATTTCTATTTTTGTAGTTATGTTTTCGTTACCACCTTTCTTAACTACACAACTATATCCTTCTTTCAAAATTGGTGAAACCAAAGAAGTTTTACCTTTCTTAACATTTACAGCATCTAATTCCTGATTAGGTGTGAAGATTTTTTTGTTTTCATAATTAGCATAAGCCCAATCGAGCAAACTAGCACTTTCGCTAAAGCGTTTAGCACCACTTTCTGCACCTATAACAACTGTTATAATTCTCATATCGTTTTTGTTCGCTGATGCTGCTATACAATATCCGGCTTCGCTTGTGCTTCCTGTTTTGCCAGCATCACAACCTTTGTAATAACGTATTAGTTTATTAGTGTTTGTTAGCCCTGTTATTCTTCCAGATGGATGTACTAAATCTTGCTTCCAAATTGTACTATAATTATAGTATGTTTTATGCTTCAAAACTTCCCTTAATAATTTAGCGACATCTTCAGCACAAGAATAGCCGTCTACTGCTGGCAACCCCGTTGCATTAGCATAATTTGTATTGCTCATACCTAATTCACTCGCTCTAGTGTTCATTTTGTTAACGAAGTCTTGTTCGCTACCAGCGATTGTTTCTGCTAGTGCTACACTAGCGTCATTGGCAGATGCTACTATTGTACTTTTGAGTAAATCTTCTATACTATAATCACTACCTGCGTCCAAAAACACTTGTGAACCACCCATACCTGCAGCATTTTTTGACACAGTGATTTTTTGGTCTAAGGTTAAATTTCCATTATCAATGTTTTCTAATGTTAATAATATTGTCATTAATTTAACCATACTAGCGATAGGTAAACGCTTAGACTCATTTTTGGATAATAATATATCGCCACTACCTGCGTCTACTACTACAGCAGATTTGCATGTCAAAGAATCTATTAAACTTTCTGCCGATACTGTGATTATATTTGGTAAATGCGAACAAAATAAATGCACACCTAGTATCATTGTTAAAATTGTTATTGCTATTTTTTTCATAGTTACTCCTTAATTGTTAAAATTTATTAATAATGTCTTTGATTTTGTCGAAGATTGCGTCGCTATCTACATCTTCCATTGCCAAAATGTCTGTTTCAAACAATAATTTGTCTTTGAGATAAACTTTTGCTACCCCTACTTTTTGTTCAGACTTAATAGGTGCTTTGATTTGATTAGGCAAGTCATAATCGACATTAATATTGGCTTGCTCTTCTATAGTTAATGGATATTTAAAGCCTTGTGGATTATACACTCTTACTTTGTTTTTTTCGCCGTCAATTACGGGAATATTACAAATAAAGTTATACGACGGCAATACTTCTGCATTTTGGTATTTTACAAACGCAGCATTTAGTAAATTGGCACTTTCTTCAAACATTAGCCCACAATTAAGCACAACACACACCACTGTCATACCATCTCTTTCGACACTAGATACAAGACAACGACCTGCCCCACTTGTATAACCTGTTTTAACACCTATACAACCATCTAAAGAATTAAGTAGTCGATTTTTGTTAACTAAATACCTATATTCTTGTTCGCCACCACTTATTTTAATATTTTTTGTAGAAACAATCTCTTTGAATGTAGGGTTTTGTAATGCTTTGGTAGTTATTAACGCCAAATCATAAGCAGTTGTATAATGGTCATCATTGTCTAGCCCGTGTGGGTTAACAAAATGACTGTTTTTTGCACCACAATCTTGTGCCGTCTTGTTCATTAATTCTGCAAATTCTTCAATAGAATTAGCACAATGTAAAGCCAAAGCCGCACTAGCGTCGTTGCCAGAACGCAACATTAATCCATACAACAATTCTCTTGGCGTCAAAACTTCATCTTGTTTTAGATAAATACTTGTACCTTCTATCCCCACTGCCTTTTTATCTATTTTGAATGGCGTATCTAAATCATTACAATTATTTAGCACTGTCAAAGCAGTAACAATCTTTGTAGTGCTAGCCATTTTAAGTTTAGTATCCATATTCTTACTATCTAACACTCTACCTGTTTTCATTTCAAGAACTGCCATACCTTTGGCAGAACAACTTACACCTAAGTCTTGTGCGTGCGCATTTATAAATCTAGGTGCTACACCACTTATAACAAACATTGTTACAAGAAATATTAGGATAATAAATGTAAAGATTTTTTGTGTTTTTTTCATTTTCATTACTTACCATCACCACCTTTGTTAACTTCTTCTTTAGCCTTGGCTTCAGCGACATTTGTTTTTGTCTGCGTTTTCATATATGTTTTGGCTAAGTCTGACAATATTTCTACTAATTTTTTGTACGCTGGCTCTTCTTGAATTGTTATTAGTTGAAAAGTCCCAGCACGCCCTACCAAAAAACCTATAGGCTTAACCGAAAAACCAGCCCCTGAGCCTCCCGAAAATGGATATTTTGCTTTATTACGAACATGAGGTGCAGTATATTCACCTCCACCTGCTACAAAACCTACAGACACTTTTGTTATGGGAATTATAATACTGCCGTCTTCCAAACCAACAGGGTCGCCCATTACTGTATCTACATCAATAATACTTTTTAGATTGCCCAATGATTGCTTTAAAATGTTTGTAACTTTGTCATCAATAAATTCATTGTCTTCTATCATCCCTATCTCCATTTCCAATTTTTGTTAGTTTATCTATTATAAAAAAAATTATACATAATTATTTAATTAACATAATTTTTTTGATAATTTAGTTTTTCTTTTTTTAATTGTCTTATTTCTTTATTAGTTTTTAAATACGACTTAATTATTGCAAACAAAATGTCAAACAAATTGGTGTAAATTATAAGTTGTAAACTAAGCACAAGTTTGTTTTGACAAAATAGTGGTTCGACATCAACATTATAATTGAAACCTTGCTTTTTTGAAAATGGCACAGCCATTATGGCATCCACCACTATAAGTGCACTTCCACACAAAATTGCTGTAGTCATAGCGTCGTCTTTTTTGCCTATATCCACTCCCACGTATGCGTCATTTATAATAATTCTATGAGCAATATTACTAACTACAAATTTTAAAAACATTAAATTTTTATCTTCTTTAGATAATTCAAAAGTTTTTTCACGATTTTTTTTGTTTGTTGTTGTTACTTGTCCACTTGCAATTTTAAACTTGTCTTGAACTATCGCTATTTTTAAAATTTCTACACCTACTGCACCTTTATTTTTGAGTAAATTAATATAAAACATTGCATTGCATTTAATAGGTAAAATTAAAATAAAAATTAAAATTGAAACAATTATTTCTATAACCATAATTTAGTTTGTTTGCTTTCAAAATTTTTATTCATTAATATGGAGTGAAACTTTATCTTGATAAACAAAAAAACTTATGCTACAATTATTAAAGAGGTTATTTATGGAAGTTTTATATGAATTACAAGCGAAAAAACACATATACAAAGCACTAGAAGATAAACTAAGTCCTGAAGAAATAATAAATTTAGCCAAAACGCCTTATATCCCTCGTTCTTGTATAAATACTCTCGAAAGAGAAATTGTCAAAACAAATAATGATAACCTTATTTATAGATTTAGCAACGAAATTAATAATTGTACCAAAGAATATTTGTATAAATTTATTTCAAACGATAACCATTTACTTAAGATAATTTACATTGTAGATTTTTTGCATAGTAAATTAAATGATTTTTGTTACTATACAAACCTTGACATTGAGATATGTAGGAAAATACTTAAAATAAAAAAATTAACTACAAAATATTTACAAAACATAGGCATTAAATACAATTCTATCCCTTTATTGTGTGCATTAATTAGATACAAAAAAGACATTAAATTAGAAGAACTAATACATTACAACAACTTCATACACGATAATTCTTTAAATAAAGAATTAATTGACTATTTTAACCGAAACAAAAATATGCTTAAATTATTTAATTAAAATTGTTTAATTTAGAATTTTATGTTATAATACAAAAAAGGATAATTATGACAAAAATTAAGGTAAGCATATTAGGAAGTGGGAGCAAAGGCAATAGTACATTAGTTCAAACGCAGGATACTAACCTATTAATAGACTGTGGCTTTAGTGCCAAAGAAACAATTAGACGTCTAGAATTATTAGGCATCAATCCTACACAAATACACGGGATTTTTCTAACACACGAACACAAAGACCACGTACTAGGCGTAGAAAATTTTGCAAACAAATTTAATATTCCCGTATTTGGTCACGCATTAACTTTGAGTGAATATGAAAAATGTGGCTTAACAAAAAAACTAGAACTCTACGATATAATGACACAAGACTTCTATTTTAGAGAATTAACCATTTCACCATTTGAAGTATCACACGATTCTAAACATTGCAACGGCTATAGCATTTATTGTCAAGGAGAAAAATTTAGTCTTGCTACAGATTTGGGTTACGTTAATGAAAATATTTTAAATCATCTAATAGATAGTGCAACTGTCGTTATAGAGAGTAATCACGATATACAAATGCTAAATAATAACCCTAATTATCCACAAGTTCTTAAGAATAGAATTGCAGGAAATAAAGGACACTTATCTAACGAAGAATGTGCCAAAACTGTTGGGCATTTAGTCAAAAACGGCACAAAAAAAATTATACTTGCTCACCTTTCAGAGCAGAATAACAATCCTAATTTAGCACAAGATACAACGAATAAAGTTCTATCATCTATAGGCGCTAACAATAATCTAGATATGCAAATTTTTGTCGCACCACAAAACTTTGTGCTTAAAACTTAAGAATTCAAAAACAAAAATATGAATCAAAGTTTCATCTATAATTATAACTTTAAATTAAGTTATAATTTTTTTTTAAACAATACTTTTGACAATATAAATTTATAAAAAGTATATAGCCAACAAAAAAGCCATAGATTATGAACCTATGTTTTAGGCTCGCTTCGTCTATGACTATTTTTCTAATAATTTATTTTCTTTCAAAACTTCTTCAGTCTCAGTATTCAAAAATGGAAATTTACTACAAACATGTCTACTACTAAAACATTTTGCTTGAATTTCTGCATCCGTTATTCTATCAAATAAATTTTCTTTCTCTTCTTCAAACTTTGATAATAATTTATCATTTAATTTATAAACATCATAAGCCAACTTCATTGAAGTTTCAGTACTTTCGTCTAATTTTTCAAATGATATCGAATTTTTAATAATTAAACCATCACAAGCATATTTATAATCTTGCACTAAAGTACTTAGTTCTTTTTGATAGTATTGTCTATTATTTAATCTTTCAATAAAATTTTGAACCAAAAAATTATCTTTAATTAGACCATTTTTGATTTTGTAATCGATATTTTCAATTAATAATTGTCTTATTTTGTAATCTAAATATTCATCAAAAGTTAATTCTTCTCCCCTTCTATTTCTAATTTTGCAATTTTGGTTTATAATTTTTCTTATAGAATTCCATATTTCTTTGTCGCACAAATCATTAATTATGCATCTTTCGGTATTAAAAGAACTATGTTTATACAAAGGTTCTTCTCCAAACCCAATATATCCGTCAATTCTTCCCAACAAAGGATTTATTTTCTCAGCACCATCAAATAAATAAGGCTTCTCACGTTTTATTTCTCTTATAATTTCAATAAAATCGTTTGCTTTCTCATAACTCGTATAAACTAAAAATGTATCATTTCTAAGGTCCTCACTTGCAAATTTAAAATAAAAGTCCTGATTCTTATCTACACACTTATTATAAAATTCTTTTGCAAATTTGACAATGTTTTCATACTTTAAATTTAAATATAACCTAACGTTTGTTTTATTATTATAAAATGGACTATTAATATGTAAAAAACCATTCCTTTCAAATTCCTGATTATAGAACATATTTAAAGCACTTTTTGGCAAAACGGCATTAATGCTATTAAAAAATTTTTTATACCCACTTTTTCTTATCGTTTGTGGCAATAATTTTCTTTTGTTTCTTAAGTCTTCTATTATTACATTGACAGTTTCTTGTACTTTCTCGTCATCAATTTCGTTAAAGGCTCCTAACACATAATTATATACTATGTATCTATGCCATTCAGTGTAAACTACGTCTAATAATTCTTCAAGGTCTTTGTTAAAACTTTCTACTTTATCGACTGTAATTGATTTATGTGAATACTGTTCAATAATGTAGTTATATGTATCGTCATCATCATACAAACCTACTTTCATTTCATAAAAATTGCTATAAAAATTGCCTTTAATTTTATGATAACAAAATTCCTTGAGAAACTCATTATAGGCTTCTCTATCGAACTTAACTTGTTTCAAAACATTCTTTACATCTTCAACTCTTGCGTTTAATTTATTTCCCATAATTTTTCACCTCTTGTTATTTTAGCATAGATTAGGCTATTTTGCAAGACTTAATTTTAAAATTATTCAAATGACAATTTATTTATTTTTTATATTAAAAATATCTTTTTTTTATATCAAAGGTTTACTTCTTCAACTATTTAGTAAACACTGTTTAAATTTGTTTTATATAAATTTAAACACAAAACAAAAGTATTTATTTGTTTACTACTAACTAAATATAATAAGATAATGCTTATTTGTTAGCATTATCTTCGTTTTTTTCTTTCAAAATTTCTAAGTATGCTTTATATAACTCTTTTGAGCAGTCTTCCCAATTAGTATACAATGTTTGCCCAGCAGTTACACCTACCTTTTTGAGATTTTCTTTATCGCTAATGGCTCTAATTATGGTATCAGCGTAATTATTTAAATCATTACTTGTCAAAAAGCCATTATAATTATCTATAACTTCAGCCCCTGCACAAGAACCTTTGACAAATACCCCAGCAGTATTATAGGCACTTGCTTCTACCTTAACTAAACCAAAGTTGTCATATAACGACGGAAACAAAAATAAATCAGCCCTAGAATTAATCACAGGGAATAGTTCTCTATCTATAAAACCTGTAAAAATGACTTCATCTGTTAGCCCAAGTTTTTGAGTTAATCTTTTTAATTTTTCAAGTGCTTCGCCACGCCCTACTATGAAGAACTTAAATTTGTATCCCTTATCTTTAACAATCTTAAGTGCCTTGAGTGTAAAATCTATTCTTTTGAGCGTTACAACACGACCAACATACAAAAATACTAATTCATCCTCATTTAAGTTAAATTGTTTATTAGCAATTATACGATTAGCATCAATCTCTTGTGATGTAGATTTTTTTAATTCCGTTCCAAGTGGCAATAAACAAATTTTACCCGTATACCCACATTCTCTCGCTTGACTAGCAACCATATCACTAACTGCATACACCATATCGTATTGATTATAAATTTTGCCTATCTTTTTTAAAATTAAATTTGTTAACCAATTAAATTTAGCATACTTTTTGATGATTGCTTTAATATTGGTATGGAAAGTTATGACGGCAGGTATGTTTTTTTGTTTAGCAACTTTAACACAAAATTTCGCCATTCTAAAAGGAGAATGAACGTGTATTATGTCATAATCGCCTTGCATTACTTGATTAATAAACTGCTTATCCTTGTTTGGCTTGCCATAATAATTGCGAATAATAGGCACATAAACACTCTTGCAACGCAGTATTTTATAATTGACATTCACTTTATCTTGCTTTTTGTGTTTTGGTGCTAGCGCTGTAACTTCACAGTATTTACTTAACTCATTGCAATAATTGTGCATACTATTAATAACGCCATCAACATCCGGTAAATACGTATCCATAGCCATCAACACTTTTAATGGTTTAGTTTCTTTCTTGTCTACATTTTGTGATAAATTTAACTGAATTATATTATTGTCTTCCATTTGTTTACCCCTTAACCATAATATAAACCAAAAATTCATTTTATACAAGCATTTTGATAAATTATATGCTATTTTTATATAATTATTTTAAATATTTTGTTAAAATTTGACAAATGTGCTATAATAGTTATTATGATTATCAAAAATCTACAATTACACAACTTTAGAAACTACAAAAATCAAAGTATTAATTTTGACAAAAACTTAAATGTTTTAATCGGTCAAAACGCACAAGGCAAGACTAATTTAATTGAAGCCGTCAATTTTTGTTGTATTGGCAAAAGCCATAGAACAAGTAAAGATAAAGAATTAATTACTTTTGGACAAGAACAAGCAAAAATCAAAGTTACAGCACAAAAAAAGGTAGGAGATAAAACGGTAGAAATTTATTTGTCAAAAAATGACAAAAAAGTTATACGCATTAATAATTTATCTATCCTAAAAATAGGCGAACTTTTTGGACATATTAATTCTGTATTTTTCTCGCCGGAAGACTTGAAGTTAGTCAAAGAAAGCCCAGCAGATAGACGACGTTTTATTGACATTGATATTTCTCAAATGTCAAAATTGTATTTCTACAACCTTCTTCGATATGAGAAAGTTTTAGCACAAAGAAATAAATTATTGAAAAATTCTTTTGATAGTAATCAAGCAATGCGTGGGTTAGATGTTTGGAACGAACAATTAGCGCAAGTGGGTGCTAAAATTATTTTTGAACGCATTAAGTTCGTAGAACACTTAAATACTTTAGCACACAAAGTACATTTATTTATTACAGACAATCAAGAAGAATTAACGCTAACTTACACAGGGCTACAAGGCGAAAGTGTAGATGCTATATATAGAAAATTATTCGAAAATTTACAACAAAGTATAGACAAAGATTTATCTCTAGGCTACACTTCTGTTGGCCCACATAGAGATGATATCAAAATTGTCATAAACGGTATCGACATTAGAAATTATGGTTCACAAGGACAACAACGCACCACTGCCCTATCATTAAAACTTGCAGAACTCGAGATATTTAAAGACGAAATTGGCGAATACCCTATACTGCTTCTCGACGATGTTCTTAGCGAATTAGATGATAAGCGTTGCCAAAAATTGTTAGAAAGTGTACAAAACGTGCAAACAATCTTAACGGGGACAAGTTTTGACTATGATTTCCCAGCAACAAAGTTTATGATTAAACAAGGTAACATTACTAAAATACAATAAATTAACATATATTTAATTTTTTTGATACATAACGCCAATTTTTAAATACTAACCGTTATAAAATATATAGTATAACTACAAATATTGTTATTTAATATCTATTACACTAATAGAGTATTATAAAAATATAAACGCAATAAAAAATAAAAAAATAATTAATAGGAACGCAAAAATAAATTAGTATATGTACAAAAACATATCACTATACCAACAAAATATACAGTATACCAATATATTTTGAGAAGATAGTTGCATTTATATAAAATGATTTAATTTTTAAATATTTTTCTAACAAATTTTTATCTTATTATTATTTGTAGTTTTATAAAAAATGTATCCGTATTTATAACTAATTTTAATTTTTTATTATTATAAAATAATTTATTTACACAAGACTTAATTTATACAAAAAGGTATATTATGAACTTATTTACAAAATTTATTAAAGCAATTAAACAATTTAATTTAGTTAAAAATGACGACAACATTGCTATAGGTTTGTCAGGTGGTAAAGATAGTTTATTTTTGGTAGACTTGTTTTCTCAACTACAAAAAACTACTATGTTTGATCTCAAAGTTTGTGCAATTATGGTAGATATGTTTAATGGAAAATACAAATTCGATGAAATACAAAAATTTTGTGATAGTCGCAACATAACTTTACACATAATAAAGACACAGATTTATGACATACTTTTTGAATACAGACAAGAGAAAAATCCTTGTAGTTTATGCTCAAAATTAAGAAAAGGACAACTCGTAACAACTGCCAAAGAACTAAATTGCAATAAAATTGCTCTCGGTCATCATGCAGACGACTTAGTAGAAACTTTTTTTATGAGTTTAATGTTCGAAGGTAGGCTATCAACATTTAAACCAAAAACTTATTTATCTAGGCAAGATATAACACAAATACGCCCAATGATATATATTAGTGAAGATAGTATAATTAATTTCACAAAAGACTTTCCTATATTTGTAAACCCTTGTCCAGCAGATAAACATACCAAACGTGAAGAAGTAAAAAAAGCCATTAACGAGATAGAGAAAATTTCTGACAAATTTCGTGAGTATACCCTTAAAGCAATTTTAGACGAAACTAGACACCAAAACTTTTTTGAAAATCGATAAATTATTAAAAATAAAAAACATTTTATAAATTACAAAAAACATATTTACATTTAAATTACACTGAATTATTATACATTTTGGCATTTAATTATACTAAATTAATATACATTTTGACATTTAATTATACAAATCATAAACATTTTATCATTTTCTTATACTAAATCATAAACATTTTGACATTTTATTATACACATCATAAACATTTTGACATTTTATTATTAACTAAAAAATAGTCCGTAATTAACGGACTATTTTCATAACTATTATTTGTATTTGATAGATTATAATAGCAAATGCAACACCTAATAAAAAAAAGAGATGAAACTCAATCAATCTGTGGTAAAATAAATTGAAAAAATAACCCAAAGGAGATTGATTATGTTTCATCACAAACATTTTACCATAAATGAAAGAT
>CASDSK010000028.1 GCA_949283525.1 uncultured Eubacteriales bacterium | reverse complement strand
CCTTTTAAGGAAGCAGTTAAGAGCTGCGAACCTAGTCGACGAAGACTGACTAATAGTCAGTTGGGAAAAAGAAACCAAGACAAGTATTACATACTATTCATATATTGTTATTTAAGCAGTGTTTATTCACTGCTTTTTTTTGTTTAACTATGATTTTTTTTGTTAACTAAATTATTGATCTTATATGTGTTCTAAATCAATTTTATATTTCATAGTATGTACCAATGGAGGTATAACGTGGATAAGATTAAAGGCAATATGACAAATTTTTGGCTTTGTATTACCAAAGGAACAATTTTTTCATTATGTGTTGTAATGGTATCAATCCTAATATTTGCTTTTATTGTTAAATGGGCATCATTAGGTGAGAACATTATAAATGCAGTTAATCAAATTATAAAAATTGTTGCAATATTTTTAGGCGTATGGGTTTGTTTAAGAAAGTCTAGTGATAAATACTTATACAAAGGTATGTTAGTTGGCGCAATGTTTTCAATTTTTTCTTTCTTATTGTTTTCAATTCTTAATGGGTCATTTAGCATAGATTTAACTTTTGTATGGGATTTAATTTTCGCTACTGCTATTGGTATTATTTCTGCAGTAATTTCAAAAATATTAATTAAGTGATATGGGATTTTTTGGAGCATATATTTTAAGCATAGTTGGGATAGTACTGTTAGGTGTTATCCTTGACCTTGTGTTTGTGGATGGACAAGTCAAAAAGTATGTCAAAAGTATATTTGTTTTGTTTGTAATTTTTACTTTAGTTTCTCCTATACCAAATCTTGTAAACAATATCAAAAATGGTGAAATTAATGTGCCTTCTTATGATATGGATTTAAACGAATCTTATCTAGATATTATTTTAAAACAAAAAAATACGGCATTAATAATGTCTATCCAAAAAGCTTTTGAAGACGAAGATATCAATGGCGTAATTGTAAGTGTTGATGCTAGTTACGAAGATAGTATCTATTCAATCAAAAATATCTACATAGACTTAGAAAATATTAAATATGATATTTCACAAAAGAAAATTATTGAAATAGTTCAATCTGTAGTTAATATTGATAAGGAGGCGATTAAAATAGATGGATGATAATAAGACGAAAGATAATAATGAAAACAAAAAAGAAACTTTTTTAAGTAAATTACCTTTCTTTAAAAAATTAAAATCTATTAAGAATATTGAAATTGTCATTGCAGTAATTGTAATTTCAATTATGCTATTAATTTATTTTAGCACTTTAGGTTCTAATAAAACCAAGTCTAATGTTAACGCCAATATTAATGATATTAAATATACAAACGCAGAAACATATGTAAATGATTTAGAAGATAGAATTAGCAAAGTATTATCAAAAATTAATGGCGCAGGGGAAGTTAGTGTTGTCATAACTTTGTCTAGTAGTAGTGAATTTATAATAGCAAAAGATGTGGAAAAAACTACGCATACTGAAAGTGTTACAGAAAACGGAATAACTACAAAAACTGAAGAAATTGTAGTTATTGAGAAACCACTGCTTATAGATGGTAGTAGTGGTGATGAGCCCTTGATATTGTTAGAAATAATGCCCAAAATTGCTGGCGTAGTGGTAGTTAGTGAAGGTGCTAAAGATGTTAATGTGAAACTTAATTTGCTTAAAGCTATCCAAGCATTAATAACAGTACCTAGTGGCAATATCGAAATTTTATTTTAAATAAAAAAAACAAAAAAAGTAGTCATATTTTATGATGGACATACATCTAATAAATTGTATCAAAAAGCAAACTAAAGGAGTATAAAAAATGGTTAGCAAAAAAAAGAAAATTATTGTATTAAGTGTTATGATGGTATTATTAGTAGCAACAGGTTTTTTGAATTTAGCATTAAATAATGCAACGCCATCCCAACCAACGTCTGGAGAAATTTCATCAGCGAATTTCTTTAGTACTTATAGAACTGATAGACAAGCGACAAGAAATCAAGAAATTTTGTATTTAGACGCTATTATATCAAGTTCAACAGCTACAACTGAAGCAAAACAAGTAGCAGAAAATCAAAAAGTAGAACTTATTAAAATGATGGAACAAGAACTTGTATTAGAAGGTTTAATTAAATCAAAAGGTTTTGAAGATACTATTATTACAATGACAACTTCTAATATTAATGTAATAGTCAAAGATGCAAATCTAGAAGGTGCTGAAGTTGCTCAAATAGTTCAAATAATCAAAGATTCTACAGGCAAAGACATAGACAATATTAAAATAATACCAGTTGAATAACACAAAAAATCACCTAACAGTCAAATCTGCTTAGGTGAATTTTTTGTTATTGTATAACTTATAAAATATAATTATATTAATCTATGTCCAAATTGTCTTGTGAAAAAATTTTGTCATCAAAAAATTCACTTAATGTAATATTAAGGGCATAGCATACTTTTACTATTGTTGAAAATTTAACATCAGTGTTTACTTCGTTAAAAATGTATCTTAAAGCGGAGTGTGTAAGTCCTGATTCTTTTTCAAGTTTATATTTGCTCATATTCTTTTCAGCTAACAAATTGCTTAATCTGATGGCAAAAGCTTTATTTAAATTCATAATATATCCTAATTAGTTTTTTGTATTTTGCTTGTATAAAATTTTGTAGCACAATAGTAGTGATACTGCAAAAGCTTATTAAAGTATTAACTTTCATATTTATACTATTGTTCTCAAAAATAGTTTTTTATTTTTCTTCAATTTCTAGTTTATCAAAATTAAAAAGTTCACTATCAAAAAATTCTGTCATTGTCATACCTAATTCCCTAATAATTAATGCCATATTTTTAAAATTTGGTGTTTGATATTTACAATTTAGTATGTCTGTTAAAGTGCTATGGTATAACCCTGTTTCTTGTGCTAATTTGTATTGTGTCATTTTTTTATCTTTTAAAACTTCTCTAACTCTTAATGCAAATGCTTTATTTAATTTCATTTTAACTTCCTTTTTTTATTGTTATATATAGTTTACCCGATATATCTGTTTTTAATATTTAAGGAAAAACGGACTTTTTATTGTTTTTTTTTAAAAAATATATTACAATATTTAGGGAAAACCCGAAAAAAGGAGTAATTATGAATTCAAAAACTAAACATGTTGTGAAAGGTAATAAAAAAGTTTGTTCGTTTTTTGGTCATAGAAAAATAAAGATAACTCAAGAACTTATTGTTAAATTAAAAACAACGATTGAAGATTTAATATTAAAAGAAAATGTTTCTATATTTTTATTTGGAAGCAATAGCGAATTTAATGATTTATGTCATAAAGTTGTTACTGAGTTAAGGCAAAAGTATACTTTTATTACAAGGGTGATGTATACTTGTAAGAGTGAAAGTTGTATAATGGAAAATGAAAGGGGAAAATTAGAAGAGATATATTCAAAATATTTTAATAGCCCTGTACATTTATTAGGATTTGAAGAAGAATATGAACACAAAACAAAGTATGTATCAGGTAAGGCAAGTTATATAGAAAGAAATTATGCTATGATTGATGATAGTAAGTATTGTATTTTTTATTATGATAAGAATTATTTACCACCACTCAGAAAACAATCAAAAAAAAGTGTTGGATTGTACCAACCACAAAGTGGAACATCTTTAGCATATAAATACGCAAAACAAAAAAATAAAGTAGTTTTTAACTTATTTTAAAAATTTTATAAGATAAAATAATAATTGTTATTAATTGCTTTTGTTAATAAAATTATACATTATATGTTTTTTTATTTTAGCACCAGTAATGAGAACAATAACACTCATATAGATAATTATTGCGTATTATCTTAAAGATAACAAAGTTTTTTTTGTTAAATAATACTGCTAATATTATTGTATTAAGTAAATATAATAAATAAGTTAGATAAATTTTTATAACATTTTGATAAATATTGTAGTTTAACAAACTTGTTCATTGTTAGATACAGTCTTAATGATTGAATTTAAAAGAATATATTAAATTATGTAATTTTTAAAAATACGTGTAAAATTATTGCAATTATTTTTAAATTGTGATATACTACTAAGGTTCATAATATAAATCACTCAAAGTGCATTCATAAAGTCGTGCCTAATTAGGTTCTTTATGGAGTTTTAACCTTTGGGGAAGCAAAACGAGGAGGAAATAAAAGTTATGCCAATAATATCTATGAAACAATTGCTTGAAGCAGGGGTTCACTTCGGGCATCAAACAAGAAAATGGAACCCTAAGATGAAAAAATATATTTTCACTTCAAGAAATGATATTCACATTATTAATCTTGAAGACACAGTTAAACTTGCTGAACAAGCTTATAATTTTGTTAAAGAAGTTGTTAAAGAAGGTAAAAATGTTTTGTTTGTAGGAACAAAGAAACAAGCAAGCGAAGCGATTGAACAAGAAGCAAAAAGATGTGGTATGTTCTATATTAACAATCGTTGGCTTGGTGGAACTTTAACTAATTTTAAAACTATCCGTTCAAGTGTTGAAAAAATGAAAAAAATTGAACAAATGGAGAAAACAGGTGAATTTGATTTATTGCCAAAGAAAGAAGTTTTGAAATTAAAGCAAGAACACGAAAAACTTGTTAAGAACTTAAATGGTATACGTGATATGACTACAATGCCGGGTGTTATTTTTGTTGTAGATTCTAAGAAAGAAGCAATCGCTATCAAAGAAGCACGCTTGATGAATATACCATTAATTGGACTTATTGATACAAATTGTGATCCTGATGATGTTGATATTTGTATTCCTGGTAATGATGACGCTATACGTGCTATTAAATTAGTTGCAGGGTCTATTGCTGATGCAGTAATAGAAGCACGTGAAGGCATTGAAATTGATAGAAGTGCTTTTGACGATGAAGAAATTGATTTAAAGTCTGCACTTGAAAGCACTGATGTTACAGCCGCTAAAGAAAGCGAATTAGCAGAAGATGCTGCTAACAAAAAAACTAAGAAAAAAAGCAAAAAATCTACTAAAAAAGACAATAAGAAAGAAGAATCTAAAGAAGTAAAGAAAGAAGAAACAAAGAAAGTTAAAGAAGAAAAGGTAGAAGAACCAAAAGAAAAAACTATTGAAGAAAAAGTAGAAGAAAGCGAAAAGAAAAAATAAAATATTTATGCAGGGAAAATACAAAAAAAATATAGATTAGGAGAACAATTATGATTTCAGCACAAGATGTTGCAAAATTAAGAGCAAAAACAGACGCAGGGATAATGGAGTGCAAAACAGCACTTACAGAATGTAACGGAGATTTTGATAAAGCAGTTGACTGGTTAAGAGAAAAAGGTATGGCTAAAGCTGCAAAAAAATCTGACAGAATAGCATCAAATGGTAGAATTGGTCTATATAACCATATGAATCAAGGACTTATCAGTGTAATGGTAGAAGTAAATTGTGAAACAGACTTTGTTGCTAAGACTGATAAATTTATTGAATTAGTTAATAATTTGGCAATGCACATTGCAGCATCGAGACCAGAATATTTAAGAAGAGAAGATGTGCCAGAACAAGTGGTAAACAAAGAGAGAGAGATTGCTAAGGCACAAGCAATTGAAGAGGGAAAACCTGAAGCAGTTGCTAATAAAATTGTTGACGGACGTCTTGAAAAATTCTATAAAGAAGTATGTTTGGAAGAGCAAGAATATGTTAAAAATCCTGATATAACAATCAAAGACTTAGTAAATGAAGCAACAATGCAAACAGGTGAGAAAATTGCTATTCGTAGATTTGTAATATATGAAGTAGGCGAAGGCTTAGAAAAAAGAAATTGGAATGAATAATTAAATAAAACTATCTTATTAAGTTAAGGTAGTTTTTTTTATTGCATTATATTTTTTATAATTTTATGCTTTGTTAATTAGTTGTAAATATTTTAAAAATATGATAAAATATTTGATGGAGTTAATTATGGTAGTTACTTTATTGATAGCGTTAGCAGTTTTTTCATATTTGTTAGGAAATATTAGTTTTGCAAGAATTGTTGCAAAAAATAAAAATGTAGATATAACAAAACAAGGCAGTGGTAACCCTGGTGCTACTAATACTTTGAGAACGCTTGGGGGTAAAGCAGGATTGCTTGTATTCTTTTTTGACATACTTAAGGGGGTAATTCCTGCCATCGTAGGTGTTTTTGTATTCGGGGGGTACACAGGATTAGATAACTATATAGTTATGTACGGAACTAATGAAAGTTATTTAGCATTATATTTATGTGGTTTTTCGGCAGTTTTAGGGCATAATTTTCCCGTAATTTATAAGTTCAAAGGTGGTAAAGGAGTTGCTACAATGTTTGGTGTATTTTTGGTAGCACAACCTATTATTACACCAATAGTATTTGTAATATGCTTTATTTGTATGTTAGGGCTTAAATATATGAGTGCTATTTCAATGTTATTTATAACTATATTAGTTATTGTACAAATGATTTTTATACCTAGTGGCAATAATGTTGGGTTATATATAGTCTTGTCTTTGATGCTAGCATTAGTTTATTTTGGACATCGTAAAAATATTTTAAGATTATATAGGGGAAATGAGAATAAAACTGATTTAATGAAATATTTTAAAAGAAAGAAAGTAAATAATGAAAAAGACAATGAAAATAATAGTAAAAAAGAAAACTAAACATATTAAATATAATTTATATATTAAATGAGTGCCATATTGATAGCACTTATTTTTTTGTAGTATAATATTTGTTGTATGCTAAAATAGTTGCATTTTTTTTAATAATTTTGTATAATTTAAAGCATAGATTTGCGTATGCGAAAAATAAGGAAGGTGTATTTATGTTATTTCAAAATCCAGAAAACGAAGTTTTTATAGAAGATATGCAAGAACAAATGGATAAAGCAGTTAGTGCATATAGTGGTGAGTTGGCATCATTAAGAGCAGGTAGAGCCAATCCACGCTTATTAGATAAATTGTTAGTAGAATATTATGGAACAATGACTCCAGTCAATCAAATGGCTAATATTATGTGCCCTGACCCAAGAACAATAGTTATTTCACCTTGGGACATTAATGCTATCAAAGACATTATGAAAGCAATTCAGGCTTCGGATTTAGGACTAAATCCAAGTGAGGATGGTAAAGTTGTTAGATTATCTCTGCCAATCTTAACTGAAGAAAGAAGAAAGGAATTAGTTAAAACTGTTAAAAAAATGTGTGAAGACCGTAAAGTAGCGATGAGAAATGTACGTAGAGATTGCATAGACGAATATAGAAAGTTAAAGAAAGATAATAAATTGACAGAAAATGAACTTGAAGTCGCTGAAAAAGAAATTCAAAAAGTGCTTGATAATGCAACTAACAAAATTGATGCTATGACTAAAGATAAAGAAAAAGAGTTAATGGAAGTATAAAATTATAAAAAAATACCAATCCTTTACTAAAGGTAACAAGTTTCAAAATTCGGCGTAAAATATTGTTGACTGCATAATTTTTTAACAAAAAGGATTGAAAATGAAAGTTGATAAAAACAGATTGCCTATACATATAGGATTTATAATGGATGGTAATGGTCGCTGGGCGACAAAAAGAGGAATGCCAAGAAAGTTTGGGCACAAAAGGGGTGCTGATGTTCTTGAGAAGATTGTAGATTATTGCTTTAATATAGGTATAAAGTACGTTAGTGTTTTTGCTTTTTCTACAGAAAATTGGAAAAGACCAAAAGAAGAAGTCGATTACATTTTTAATTTGCTAAGAGATTATATAAGAAAGCAAAATGAAAAGAATACAAATCAAAGACAAAAAGAGATAGAACAAAAAAATATACAAATTCATACAATGGGTGATTTAACCAAAATCCCTAAAGATTTGTATGATGAGATATTAAAAATAAAAACAGAAACTAACGACTGTGATAAATTTGTTTTAAATATAGCAATGAATTATGGCGGGAGAGATGACATAGTATACGCTGTTAATAAATTATTAAAAGCAAATAAAAAAGAAATAAATGAGCGTGATATTTCTTCTGCGTTATACACAGCAGATATTCCTGACCCAGATTTTATAATAAGAACAGCAGGAGATGTTAGATTAAGTAATTTTATGTTATATCAATCAGCATATGCAGAGTTGTATTTTACAAAGACATTATGGCCTGACTTTAAGCCTAAACATTTAGATAAAGCATTAAAAAATTATACTAAGAGAAATAGAAAATTTGGTAACGTAAATTGAGGTAAAACTTATGATGAAAGATAGAGTCTATTCGGCAGTTTTAATATTAGGTATATTAATTTGTGCCTTATTGATTAGATATTTTGAACCTTTGGTGTTTGACGCTTTTTGGCTCGGTGTAGTTATAGTGTCAATGATAGAAGTAATGCGTATATTCAAACGACGTGGAAACGTAATGTTTGATTGGATAAATTATAGTTATGCTGTGGCATTTTTAGTCATATTATTGACAGCCAAATTTTTAAATTTAGTCTTGTATCAACTAATAATTTTAGAAGTATTTTTGTTAATTATTGTATCTATCATATTATTAATTTTACCTTTCTGTTTTAGTAAAAAAATCTATTATGATGAAAGTAAATTTTCTAGTGCTAGAGAATATTTAATGAATAAATCAATTACAACGCTGAATATAATAATATATCCAACATTCCTTTTGAGTCTAATGTATTTACTTAATCATATTAGCAGTTTATCAATTGTTGGGTATGGGGCAACTGACGAATTAATGGGCTTATTTGCAATAATTATGGTATTTGTTATTTCAATGATGACAGATACGTTCGCAATGCTTGGTGGTATGTTATTTAAAGGTAAAAAACTTTGCCCATTAATTAGTCCAAATAAAACAATATCCGGTTTAATTAGTGGAGTTGTTATAGGAACGATATCAAGTATATTACTTTATTTAATTTTTAATTCTTTTGGAACATTCAATGGAATATTTACAACTGCAAGTGTAGGAGTATGGCAATTTGCATTGTGTGGATTTTTGGGTGCAATAGCGACAAGTTTAGGAGATTTATTGGCTAGTTACCTAAAACGTCGTGCTTTTGTAAAAGATTTTGGAAATGTTTTCCCAGGGCACGGTGGCTTTATGGACAGGCTTAATGGAGTATGTTTAAATATTTTTGTAGTTTTATTATTTTTTATTATATTTTTTTAGTTAACATAAGAGAAATGAATATTAAAGGTTATTTGCTTATCAATAAATAACTTTTAAGTTTTTTGTGGATACGCGGAATAAATTTCCGCTTTATTTATATAAGGAGTGGTATGGTAGGGCAACTTTTGGCGTCATCATTTTTGGATTTTTTGACTTATTTAGGTTATATAGCCATTGCAATAGCAATTTTGTTGTTAATGATAACTATCCACGAATTAGGGCATTATACAGCAGGCAAAATATTTAAGTTCAAAATTAACGAATTTAGCATAGGATTTGGTAAAGCCATTTATACAAAAAAGAAAAAAGACGGTGAAATTTTTTCAATAAGAATTTTGCCTTTGGGTGGGTATTGTGCTTTTGTTGGAGAAGATGACGAAGAAGCACGTGAGGGTGATTTTAATTCAAAACCACCTTATCAGCGTTTGATAGTTCAATTCGCTGGAGTATTTTTTAACTTTATATCTGCTATTTTATTTACAATAATTTTGTTAGTTTCATTTGGATATGACATACCTAAAGTAACACAAATAGATAGTGCAGGCATTAATGCACATTTACAAACAGAAGATGTTATTACTCACATAAACGGAACTAAAATAGATTTTTGTGACGGCGATACCTTTAATAGTTTGTTAATAGAAAATATAGATCAAGAAAAAGTCAATATAATAGTACAAAGAGATGGCCAAAAAATAGATACATATTTAAATATTGCGACTGTAGAAAAAGATGGTGAAACATATTTTAATCTTGGAATAACTGTAGCACCAACGCCACAAAGTTTATGGACTGCTATAATTAGGTCAGTTCCTATGACTTTTGAAATGATTTGGCAAGTTCTCAAGTTTTTGTTTATGTTAATAACGGGGCAGGTTGCACTAAGTGGTGTAACGGGACCAATTTCTACAATTACAACAATTGCAAGTTATACCGAACAAAGTATTGCTAACTTATTCATATTTTTACCATTTATAGCAGTGAATTTAGCAGTGTTCAATATTTTGCCTATACCATCACTTGATGGCGCTAGAATGGTTTTTACAACAATTGAATGGATAAGAGGAAAGCCTATTAATAGACGTATAGAAGCATATATACATTTTTGGGGTTTAATGATATTGCTTGCATTTGTTGTTATGATAGATATATTACACTTTTTTATATACAAAATGTGATACGAAAGGATGAAATATGAATTATATAGATTATTTAAGTGAATATAACAAAAAATTTGAACAATTAAGGTTAAGACAAGCAACATTTTCTAAAGGTAATTGTTTGCAAGTACAATTACTTTTTCCTGATAAAGCGAAATTTTTAACTGTACAAGATAAACAAGAGATTTTAACATTAACACAAAAATATGTTAGTGATAAAGTTAATCTGGATATAAAATATACAAAAAGTTATATTGATAAAGATGTTATTTGGCAACAATTAGAAAATTATTTTAAACTTAAATATATATTTGCAGATAATTTAATTACCAAAAACGATATAGAATTAGTTAAGGTAGAAAACAATAGTTTTGAAAATAAACAAAATCAAGAATTTGATTGTTATAAATTAATAATTAATATGCCAAAATCGTTAGAAGATTTTATTAAAAATGATTTTTTAGTAGAGTTTACATCATATTTACACAATAACCTATGTGCTAATTTTGAACTTAGTATAAAATCTTGTGTAGAAGAAAAGTCGCTTCAAAATATACTTAAAGAAAATGATAATAGACAAACTGAACTTGAGTATTTAAGGGATGTAGGTATACAAGAAGAAGATAAATATTATACATATCAATTATTGGATAATTTGATTGGTGAAATTCCCGAAAATTACGCCATTAGACTTGACCAAATTTCTACTATGAATCAAAAAAACATTATTGCTGGGAAACTAAAATTTATTAATGAGAAGAAATATCCTGACAAAAAAGATGAAACAAAAGAAAAAATTATGTACTCTCTTACAATAGAAGATTATTGGGGAAAAATGCGTTGTGTTTATTTTCCTAATCAAAACACTGTAGATACAATAAAAAAACTTCAAGAAGGGGATGAATTAGCATTAATGGGAGATTATGATGAATACAATGGCAATTCATCTTTTAAAATAAATTCTATCGCTTATGCCAAATTAGAAGAAAAACCTGAAGAAAATATTAATTGGCGAAAACCGTTTGAAGAATATTTAGTTGTTAAACCTGAACCTTATGTTGAGTTATCTCAAACTTCATTATTAGATAATGGAAATGAAAGTATATCAGATTATTTATTAAATAATGATGTTGTAGTGTTCGATTTTGAAACAACAGGACTTAACGTCGAAGATTGTTATATAATTGAATTAGGAGCAGTTAAGATACACAAAGGTAAATTAACTGAAACATTTTCGACTTTAGTTAAGCCTCCAATTGCTATTCCAAAAGAAATAACAGAATTAACACACATATCTAACGAAATGGTAGAGAACGCTCCTTGTTATGAATTAGTTTTAGCAGATTTTTATAAATTTACTCGCGGGTGTATTTTGTCTGCATATAATATTGATTTTGACGCAAAATTTTTACAAAAATATGGTAGAAACATTCTGTTTAATTTTGATAATGAACAAATTGATACATTACTTATTGCGCGACAAAACATAAAAGGATTACCTAATTATAAGTTAAAAACTGTTGTAAATCATTTGAAAATAGAATTAATTTCTGCACATAGGGCATTAGATGATGCTATCGCTTGTGCTAAAGTATTTCAAAAATTAATGTAATTATATTTCTGTCACTATTGACAAATTGTTACACTTGTGCTAAAATTTAATCAATTAGGAGTTTATTATGAATAAAATTTATTTAGATAATGGAGCTTCAACTTTTGTATCTAACGAAGTAATAAATGAAATGATGCCATATTTTACAAACATATATGGCAATCCTTCATCATTGCATAGTTTTGGTAGAGAAGCGAATGAAGCACTTGATTTAGCACGTGATAGAATTGCTAAAGCAATTGGTGCTAAGTCTAACGAAATTTACTTTACAAGTGGTGCTACAGAATCTAACAATTGGGCATTATTAGGGTTAGTAGAGCAATACCAAAATTCTGATAAGAAACACATTATAACATCACAAATTGAACACCCTTCAATTTTAGAAACTTGTAAGTATTTAGAGAAAAAAGGATACAAAATCACATATTTACCTGTAGATTCTGACGGGCTTGTTAGCATTGCTGAACTTTTGCATAATCTTAATAATGACACATTGCTTGTATCTATTATGGCAGCAAATAACGAAATAGGAACTATACAAAATCTTAAAGCAATAGCGAAAACAGTCAAAGAGAAAGGTGTAATTTTTCACACAGACGCTACACAAGCAATAGGTGCTATTAATATAAATGTCAAAGAAATGGGCATAGATATGTTAACATTATCTGGACATAAAATTAATGGGCCAAAAGGCATTGGGGCGTTGTACATCTCTAATGATATTTCTATTGCTCCAATTATGCACGGTGGCAGTCAAGAAAGAAACCTTCGTGGTGGCACAGTTAATGTGGCTGGTGCAGTTGGATTGGGTAAAGCGTGCGAAATTGTTTGTAGAGATATCATCATTAATAGCCAAAAATTAAGAAGAATGAGAGATTATTTTGTAGACAAAGTTATGCAAACTATACCATATGTTAAACTTAATGGAAATAAATTTCAAAGATTGCCTAACAGTATTAGTTTATCATTTGGTATGATAGAGGCAGAAGCATTAATGATGATGCTTGATTTAGAAGGAATAGCAGTATCAGTTGGCTCTGCTTGTAGTACGGGAAGTATTGTGCCTTCTCACGTACTTAAAGCCATAAAATTAAGTCCTGAACTCGCTGCTGGCACTATTAGAATCACAATATCAAAAAATATAACAAAAGAAGATATTGATTATGTCGTTGAAAAAATGGACGAAATTGTCAAAAAATTGCGTTCAATATCTGCTTTAACAAAATCTAACGTAGGAGGGTTTGATAATGTATAACGAAGAAATTATGGAAAGATTTTTGAACCCAAAATATGCTGGAATGATAAGGGGTGCAAGTGGAGTAGGAACTGCAAAAGATACTAATACTAATGAAGTAATTAAATTATATATTAGTGTAAATGAAGATAAAATAATTAATGACGCTAAATTTAAAGCATTTGGAAGCCCTGTTACGATAGCAGTAGCAGACGCATTAGCACAAATGATAATTGGTAGACAAATTTTTGAAATTGAAGAACTCAATGAATCAAATATTTTAAAAATGTTTACTGAGCTACCAGAAGAAAGAATGTATACAGTATTTTTGGCAATTGACGCATTAAATGATACTATAGACGATTATACAAAAAAAATAAAGAAATTAGAAAAAAAATTATTAAATAATAAATAAATTATAATTACAATTAAATTAGACAAAATAAATTGAGAGTAAAAAAACTTAAAGAACTTTATCAATGTTTAAGTATAAATCAAAAATTTGATGTTATTATAAATGCTTAAATGAGATAAAGTTTTTTGTTTAAAAAATCTTTATTGTTGTAAAAAAAAATGTAACTAAGTATATTAGTTACATTTTTTATATTAAATAAAATGCAGTTATTATATAAGTCAATGTGATGATAATTATTATAAAAGAACTGATAATTGTAAGCCATTTTACAAAATTATTTTTATTAAAGTAGCATTTTAATAAAAGTATAATGCTAGTTAGTAAAATAGCAGAAGTTAGGAAACCTGTTAGAAATTGTGCGCTTAAACCTTTTAAGAAAATTGTGCCTTCTACATACAAAATGTCGACAAAGACTAAAATTATCCAATTAAATGCTACGCTTCCTATAATGCTTCCAACTGCCAAATTGAAGTTTTTCTTTTTTATAAAAAATATAGTTGTAATAATTTCTGGAAGGGTAGTTGCAAGCCCTAAAAATAGCGCTCCGGCTAAACTTTTTTCTATCATATAATAATCTGCTAATACATTAGTTATGAAAGATAGCCCAATAGAACACAATATTAAAGATACTGCACTTAATACAAATAACCAAACAAGTGTTTTTATAGAATATTTACTTACTACAAATGTTTCAACAGTAAGAGTTTTTTCTTCGCCTTTATTGATGCAAAGCATTAAAGTATAAATAGCAACTATGATAATAGACAAACCATTTAGGTTAATACCTTTGATTAGTAAAGAAGAAGGGATGAAAGCATTTATCAATAATAAAACACAAACAATTAAGTTAACGATAGTTGTTACAAAAAATTTTTTGCTGACATAAGATTCCATAAAGTAATTAATGTTTAAAGCAATAAAAAATGACAAAATAGCCATATTAATAATATTGCCACCTAAGATTCCACCAAAAGCCAACGCTGGTTCTTTGATAAATATAACTGAAGAAATAGCAGTAAATAAATCTGGCAATGATGTAACTACTGCTAAAATAAAACCACCCAAAAACACGCTTGATATTTTTGTGCGTTTATCTAATTGGTCAAGAATACTTGACAAAGAAACAGCACAAACGATAACCAATGCTGTAACAGCCAAGTATACTAATACTAGCCACCACATATTAACTCCTATAAAAGTAATAAATTATAACATATATTTTTTTTGAAAACAACTAAATATATCAAATTAAATAACAATTAATTACAAAGTTTTTTCATTTCTTTTTCCATTTTTGATAAAATCTTTTTTTCTATTCTAGAAATATAACTTTGGGAAATATTCATCATATCAGCGACTTCTTTTTGAGTTTTTTCGTCAACGCCATTTAATCCAAATCGCATAAGCATAATTTCTTGTTCTCTAGGTGGTAATTTTAAAATAACCTGCCATAACAATTGTTTTTCAACTCCGTTTTCAACCGACTTATACACAATATCATAATCTGTAGCCAAAATATCCGACAAAATTAGTTCATTGCCATCTAAATCGGCATTCAAAGGCTCTTCCAAGGAAATTTCAGTTTTAATTTTTTTAGATTTTCTTAAAAACATTAAAATTTCATTTTCGATACAACGAGAAGCGTAAGTAGCAAGTTTAATATTTTTACTATTATTAAATGAATTTATAGCCTTAATAAGTCCAATGCTACCTACAGAAATTAAATCTTCCATATCTATATTTGTATTATCAAATTTCTTAGCAATATAGATGACAAGACGAAGGTTATGTTCAATTAAAGTCTCTTTGGCGTTTTGGTCGCCATTAATCAATGCTGTAATATAGTTTTCTTCTTCTTCAGCAGAAAGTGGGGCAGGTAATTCTGTGCCACAAACATAAAAAACGTAGTCCTCTGTGTCCAAAAAAAGTTTTCCTTGAAATAAATCTTTAATTAATTTAAAAAATTTCATTAAAAACATATAAAACCTCTAACAAATTAAATTATTACTAATAATAGCCTTATAGTTGTTTTTTTTGTCAAAATCATATAATGCTATTCTAGCGTTCAAAAATGTAATTTTTTTATTGATAATAAGTTTATCTACAAGTATGGTATCAAGTAATTTTGAACCTGAAATAGTCTTGCATAATAAATTTTCGTAAGTTAAATTTTCTTTAAAATTAATTTGTCCAAACGTTTTTATAAAATCTTGTCTATCCAAAAACGAAATTGGCAATTTCGTTTGAGTATCTAAGAGTTGATTTCCACTATCAATTAGTGCATTTATTGTCAATTTTTTGTTTTGAAAAAAAATATCGATAATTGCTATCTTTTGTTTTAATTTAATAGAATTATATAAATTCTTAAATAAAATAAAGAAAACAAACACAGATAAGACAACTAAAGAAATAGGGAAACTGTTATTATATGTAATTGAGTTGCCTGTAACTATAGGAGTTTGAACAAAACTTTGTAATCCATAGCAAATTCCACCTAACAAAAAGGTAAGGAATATAAAAAGTGTGTATGCTAAAAAAAAACTTTTAACATTATTAAATTTGTAACAGATAAAAATTATAATAACACCCATTAATAATTTAATTATAAATAAAACAATATTATAAAGCACAATATACGGCATAGTAAAAGCAAAAGCCACACCTACCAAACTAGCAAGTATTATGCGTAAATATTTTTTTTGCAATTTCAAAACATTGCCTACACAGTATAAAATAATGAAGTCTATTATAAAGTTATCTAATAAAACATATTCAATATAAACTACCATAATTCATCTAATTTGAATTTTATCATAAATTTATTTAAGAATGTTTTACAAAAATTATATAATTTTATAGTTTTGATGAAGAAAATGTCATTTTATATATTTTTTTATTTGTGTGAAAAAAATTATAAAAAAAATTGAATAAAAATTTAGCAATAGGGCAAAATGAATTTATTAGGAGATATAAGTATGACGTCCAAAGTTGTCTTATGTGGAATCGACACCACCAAATTGCCAAAATTATCTGCTAAAGAACAGTTATTAATGCTTAAAGAAATACAAAATGGACAAACACAATTAAAAACTAAATTTATATATGCAAATCTTAAATTGGTACTTAGTGTAATTCATCGATTTATCCCACGTTATCCTAACGCTGAAGATTTATTTCAAGTAGGGTGTGTGGGCTTAATAAAAGCGATTGATAATTTTGACCTAAGTCTTAATCTTCGTTTTTCTACTTATGCAGTGCCAATGATTGTTGGAGAAATAAGACGATTTTTGAGAGATAATAATTGTGTAAGAGTAACAAGAAGTATGCGTGATTTAGCGTATCAGGCACTAAAAGTTAGAGATGCATTAGAGAGTGAATTAAATAGAGAACCTAATGTCGAAGAAATAGCAGAAAAATTGGAAGTGCCTACAAAAGATGTAACCATTGCTTTGGAGGCTATAGCAGAACCAATGTCGCTATATGACCCAATTTATAGTGATGATAATGATGCAATTTCACTTATGGAGCAAGTCAGCGATGAAAGTGAAGCGCATTCAAAATTCTCAACATCTGTGTCAATTAAAGAGGCAATGAAAACCCTACCTGCAAAAGAACGCGAAATATTAATAATGCGATATTTTTTGGGTAAAACACAAATAGAAATAAGTAAAGATGTTGGCATTTCACAAGCGCAAGTAAGTAGACTAGAAAAAAATGCACTCAAAAGTGTCCGTAAGGCTTTATAAAAAAATAAAAAAATTCTTTGAACAAGAATTTTTTTTTGTTATAAACTATATATTACATTATTTATACAGAAAATTGTCAACTTAAATGCAACACCCATAAAAAATTTCTTTAGGAGTTTTGTAACCCAGTCTTTTTCGTGGTCTATTATTTATTTCTTCTACTATCTCATCTAATTCTTCTTGTGTTGTTTGGTTAAATTCAAATTTTTTAGGGTAGTATTGTCTTAATAGTCCGTTTGTATTTTCTACCGTTCCTTTTTGCCACGTACAATATGCATCTGCAAAATATATCTTTACCTTTATTGCCTTTTCTATCTTTTCATACAAGGCAAACTCTTTTCCTCTATCTACTGTTATTGTCTTTACTTTCTTTTCTTCTAGTGCTTCTATTATTGCTTGTGTCATTTTTTCTGCTGTTCTTTGCGTTAATAACTTTGCTATTAATAATCCACTTCTTCTTTCTACCATTGTTGCGATACAGTACTTACTTTTTCCTCTGCTAGAAACTATTGTATCACATTCCCAGTGTTCACAGGTGTTTCTCTTATATACTTCTTTAGGTCGTTGACTTATTCTTCTACCACATACAAATTTACCACGAGTATCTTTTTTTCTTCTTTTTCCTTTATGTCTTAAGTTTTTTGGTGTGATTTCTAATAGTCCTTTATATATCCATCTATAAATAGTAGAAATAGAAACAATATTTAATTTTATGGATAAAGCTTTACATCTACCAACAATTTGTTCTGGAGACCATTGTTTAGATAAAAGTTTGTTTATGATATAAATCAGTTTATCATTTAAAAATTTGTTATTGGTGGGCTTATTAATTTTTCTATTGGTAGCAGTTTTTTGAGCGAAAATAGGTAAATAAATACCATCTACACTATTTCTACGAATTTCTCTACTAACGCTAGAAGGTGACTTATTTAATAAAACAGCAATTTTTCTAATAGAAACAGAATTATTTAAGTAAAACGCTATACAAAATCTTTCATTTATGGTAAAATGTTTGTGATGAAACATAATCAATCTCCTTTGGGTTATTTTTTCAATTTATTTTACCACAGATTGATTGAGTTTCATCTCTTTTTTTTATTAGGTGTTGCATTTGCTATTATAATCTATCGATTTAATAAAATTTCTATACCATAGTTAATTATAAAATAATCTAAAACATCGTTATTATCCATTTTATTTTTTTTGGTAATATCAACTTGTATTGATAAATTTGGATAGTAGTTAATTGTTTTATAATAAACACAATAAAATATTATTGCCAATATAAGACTTAGTATTGATATAGTCATTATAATAAATTCAATCATTTTTCACTCGCATTATTAAACTTATTGTATATTTATCATAAAATACAATAAATGTCAATTATATTAATAACAGTTGTGCATTATTTTTAATATGCTTGAACTTTAATACTTTTTTTGATATAATGATTGTATGGAAGATAATAAGACTATTGTAGCCATTGCTACGCCCATTGGTAGTGGTGGAATTGGAATTGTAAGATTAAGTGGAAGTGAAAGCCTTAATATTGCAAAAAAAATGTTTGATAAAAATATCAAGGAGCCTAGATATATGTATTTAGGTCGAATAACCACTGAAAATTTAGATGAAAAAGGCTTTGTGGTTTATTTTAAAGCCCCATATTCATATACGGGAGAAGATGTAATAGAGTTTCAAGTACACGGTGGAGTTTTAATTGTCAATGAAGTCGTTAGACAATGTATTTCTCTTGGTGCTGTTATGGCTGAAAAAGGTGAATTTACCAAAAGGGCTTTTCTAAATAATAAAATTAGTTTAAATGAAGCCGAAAGTTTAATGGATTACATTAACTCTCAATCTAAGGCAGAGTTAATTGCTAGCAAAAACTTATTAAGTGGAGTCTTTTCTAAACAAGTGAATTACTTTATGGACAAACTTAAAGATTGTTTAGCACAAATAAATGTTACATTTGATTATCCTGAGCATGATGATGAGTATAAGACTGCACAAGAAATAAAACAAGATATAAAGTATTTAAATGATGATATTATCAAATTAGCGAACACTTACAAAAGTGGAAAAAAAATAAAAAATGGTGTAAATGTATGCCTTGTAGGTGCACCTAATGTTGGCAAGTCTTCAATTCTAAACGCATTAATGAATGAACAAGTTGCTATAGTTACTGATATTGCTGGCACAACTACCGACACTATTACTGAAAGTTATGACCATAAAGGAATAAGGTTTAATATTATTGACACGGCTGGTATTCGTGATAGTAGCAATGTAATTGAAAAACTAGGAATAGAGAAAACATTAGATAATATAGGCAAAGCAGATATTGTGCTTTGTGTATTTGAAGTGAATAATTTATCTAATATTAATGAAATATTAGATAGAACAAATAATACTTGTAGATTATTGGTATTTAACAAAAGTGATTTAAGTTACGATAAAAAAATTTTAGATAAATATACCAAAAAAGATGATTTTATTATAATTTCTGCGAAAGATATTAAACAAATTGAATTATTAAAAGATAAAATTTACCAAAAAACCATAGACCAAAGGTTAGATTTTAATTCCAATATTATATTAAATGAAAGGCACTATTATTTATTAAATCAAGCAAGTGAAAGTCTGGAAAGAGCATTAAAGAATATAGATTTGTTTACATTAGATTGTATTGCTAGCGACATAATGGAAGCGTACAATTATCTATCACAATTAATAGGTTATGGCGATATTGACGATATTTTAGATACCATATTCTCTAAGTTTTGTTTGGGTAAATAAAAAAAAGACTATTTAAACTAAAGTGGAGCATTTTACTTTAGTAAAAATTAGTCTTTTTTTATTTTATTAATTGAATTTCAATTCCTACTACTCCATATTGCGACTGTTGTTGTAGTGAATAAAAAAGTGTCATATCTTCTGGTTTAGCATTTTCACTTTCTTTATAACCTAATTGTTTTTTGTCAAAATTCTCATACAATTCTTTAAAGTTTTTAAAAATATGTATGTTTATAATTTTTGTTAAAATTATTTTTGAATCATCATCATATTGTGAAAACTCTATCATATCACCAATTTTAAGTTGTTGTCTTTTTTCATCATATAATCTCATCTCTATTGTTTTTGTGCCGTTTGAAATATTTTCAAAAGGTTGTTTTTGTAATTTCATTTTATGTATCATTTTTTTACTCTTTTATTTTTTCTTTTTTAGTTAGTTTTTGTATTTTTACATTATTTAAAATTATTTCATTTTCTTTTGTTATATTTAAGAAATTAAGTACATTATAAATTGCTGTCGTCTGTAGACTTGATAAAACAATAGGGGGATAATGTAAATTTTCAATATTTTCTTTATCCCAATTTATTAGCAGTTCTTCAATGGATTTCACTTTTTTCTTCCCATAAGATTCGTAATTAGGGGATACATATACTTTGGAGTTAATGAAATTATTTTCTATGCTTATTTTTACACTATTTTTTAAGTCATAATTTTTTATTCTTAAAGCAATACTATTTGTTAATGATGTTAAATTATTAATAACTACATCACCATTTTGTAAAACAATGAATTCTTGTTTAGGGTTAGTTGTTGTAATGGATATTGTGTTTTTGATAATTTCATACTTAAAATGCGATATAATTTTAAAAATAAAATAAGAAGATGAATAGTTACTATTGTTAAAATTAATGGTGTTAATATCTGCTATAATTTTATCTGTATCTGCTTTACCATTTATTAATTCTTCTTCTGTTATATTGTTTTGTGTTAAATATTCTTGAAAGGAGATTAAATTATTATATCTTTTTGTTTGTTGTTCTAATAGTCGTTTAAATTTTGTTTCTTTATAAGAATTTTTTTCATTTGCTAGATTAATACTTAAGTAATTTACAAAGTCATCTATGCTAAGCAATGGATAATATTCATTTTGTTTTATGTAGTTTTCAATAGAATTATTAATAGCAATCGAAAGTGCAAATGACATTAAAGTGGATATTGTATCTGCTCTATGATATTCTCTTATTATCCAATTATCTTTCTTAATCACTTCTGATAAACAGTGTGAATCGTTTGTTTCTAAGTTATTAAGTTTGTTTGTGTATATGTGTATAGAATTATTGTTTTTGTAAATTTCACAAATATTTAGGTATGGTTCATTATTTAAATTTGTGCTTAGTATTTGACTTTCAGGTTTATGTTGAAACTCCAACAATTCATTTTTGAATGCTAAAACTTTTTTGTCATCAAGGGATTTAAAATAAATGTTTGTAATATTTTTATTGTTGCAAGTAAGTGGGGCATAAGATATGTGTACCACTTGAGATAAAATGTCTTTTATATCATCGGTATCATATTTTAATTTATTTAACATCTTATCATAAAGGTTATCAAATATTATATCAACAACTTTAGCACCAAGGCAATGCGTGAAAATATTAATATTTCTTATATTACGAATTGCAAATTTTTTATCTAGTTTTTTACCATTATTATCTGTTATTAAGGGTAAAAAAGTTGAATTAATTATTTGTTCAATTTCTTCATTATTTATATTGCCTGTTGTTTTATCACATTTGCTGTAATTAATTGAATAAATGTCTACTAATTGGTCATTGTTTTTGATACCAAGTAATTTCTCAATTTGTTTTATATATCCATTTGTTGCCAAATTGCTTATTGTAGCATTACCACCTAAAATCAATATTGATGGTTTAGATATATGTAAATCTTGTAATTTTATTTTTCTAAAAACATATTTATTTTGTTCGTTTTTATAGATTCTTTGTCCCCAAAACGCATTATTTGCAATATTATTCATAACTCGCACCTTTTTTATTTTATCATTTTAAGTCTAGATTGTCAATATTTTTAAATTTTGTAAAATCTACATATATACATAGGTACATATGTAGTAATCAAAGTGTAATTACAATTTTTGTTTGAATTATTTATACGACAATTTAGTTAATCTAAATAATAAAAATAAAAAGTATTGTATGTTGACAAGTTCTATTTTCTATGCTAAAATTATGGTATGGAGGAAACTATGGAGAGTAATAGTAATTTTACTGTTTTAAATAAAAATCAACAATTACAAGGTGATAAATATTTTCAAAGTTGGTGTGAATCTACTAACTCAAATAAAGAAAATTTGTATGTCCAATTACCTTTGGCTTCTTTGTTATTTAATGCGTCGGAGATGTATATAGTTGGTAGAGAAGAAAATGGGGCTGTTGGGTCAATTAATGATGTTAATTTTATAAAAGCTGCAGAAATGTTGGGTGATGTGAAAAAAAGTATTGTATGGGATTATTTTGAATACGCCATAGATAACGCTAGCGATGAAGTAGTTTTAGGAACTTGGACAGAAAAAGAACTCTATAAACTAAAAGCACAAAATCTTCATGATATGTGTAAACAATATCTAAAAGAAAAAGAAAAACAAAATGATATTGGAAAATAAATTATCTTAAAAAAAATAATACTAAAACCAAACACATTAATTCTAAATATAGAAATACATTAAAAAAATATAATAAAAAAATTGCATTATAATGGTTATAATAAATTTTAGTTTGTTTCAAATGTGTATGTGAGTTTATAAAATACGTCAATAATTATTATAATTGAACGATGATTTAATAAATTAAGTGTTTGATGAAAATTAGTTGACAATCAAAATGTTTTTTTTGTATACTTAGAATCATTGTTTTAATATTTAATGTTGGAGATGAAAGAGTGAATAATTACGATAATATAATACCTTCAAACTTTATAGAAGAAGAAATTCTAGAAGATTTAAAATCTGGTAGGACAAAAGAAGTTGTTACTAGATGTCCACCCGAACCAAGTGGTTACTGGCATATAGGACATTGTAAAGCGTGGATGATAAATTTTGAAACTGCTATTAAATTTAATGGGTATACAAATTTAAGAATGGATGACACAAATCCAAGTAGAGAGCAAGGAGAATTTGCTGAAAGTTACCTAAGTGATTTAGAATGGTTAGGGTACAAGCCAAGAGCAGTAATTTTTGCTAGTGAAGCATATTTTGATAAGATGTATGAAATTGCTGAAGATATGATAAAAAATGGCTTTGCCTATGTTGATGAACTTACTCAAGAACAACAATTGGCTATGAAAGGAACATTGCAAACTGCTGGACAAGATAGTCCTTATAGAGATAGACCAATTGAAGAAAGTTTAAAATTATTTCGCGAGATGAAAGACGGCAAACATCCAGACGGCTCTTTGACTTTGCGTGCCAAAATTGATATGTCGCACCCTAATATTTTGATGCGAGACCCTATTATGTATAGAATTTCTAGAGAACATCATTACAAAACAGGTGATAAGTGGTGTATTTATCCTATGTATGATTTTGCTCATCCAATTGAAGATGCTTTGGAAGGTGTTACATATAGTTTATGTGACATAACTTTTAGGGTGCATAGAGAACTTTATGAATGGTTTATAGAGCATGGTTGGAATAAACCATACGCCCCAAAACAAAGAGAATTCTCTACATTAAATTTAGAAAATGTTTTGTTAGGCAAAAGGCATTTAAAAGCTCTTGTTAATTCTGGAAAAGTAATGGGTTGGGATGACCCACGATTTATGACCATTATAGGTATGAAACGTAGAGGTTATACGGCTGAAGGTATTAAAAATTTTATTCGTAGTTGTGGAGTATCTGTTAGTGAAAGTACTATTCCTTTTAGTTCATTAGAGTATTATATTAGAGAAGACTTAAATAAGATTGCGACTAGGGCTATGGTTATATTAGACCCACTCAAAGTTATTATAACAAATTATGAAGAAGGGAAAGTAGAAGAAATTGAAATCGATAATAACCCTAATGATGAAAATTCTGGGAAACATAAGGGCTTGTTTGCAAGAGAAATTTATATTGAAAACGAAGATTTCTCACTGAATCCACCACCAAAATACAATAGGCTAGTGTTAGGTGGTATGGTTAGATTGAAGGGTGCTTATATTATTAAATGTAATGAAGTTATTTGTAAAGATAATGGCGAAATAGATTATTTGAAGTGCGAATATATAGAAAACACAAAAAGTGGGCAAGATAATAGTGGAATAAAAGTTAAAGGAACTATTCATTTTGTAGCAGATGTAAATGCTTTTGATTGTACAATAAGAACATTCAAAAACTTAACAAAAGCAGAGTACAAATGGCCAAGCAAAGCGTTAACAGAAGGTGCGACAATAGATGATATTTTAGAACCAAATTCAATGATTGAGTCAAAGGCGAAAGCAGAAAGATTTTTATTAAGTGCCAAACCTTATGATAAATTTCAGTTTATGCGTAAAGGTTATTTCACTTTAGACAAAGACTCTACAGATAATAATTATATATTCAATTCTACAATTTCGCTTAAAGATTCTTTTACGCCAAATGTTAAATAAAATTGGCATAATATTATCAATGAAAATAATATCAGCTAGGCCTTTGTTTAGCCACCTTAGGAATGTTGTATCAATTATAAAAATAGGTGAAAGTTTTTACTTATTTATTGTTATTGAACAATTCTTAAGGTGCTTTTTTTATCGATTTTTTTGACATGTAAAGCAAGTAAGTTAATGAGGGAAGAGTATAATTGTGTTTTAATTTAAAACCTTTAAATATAGTAGATTTATGTTTTTAGATTTTTAAACATTAATAAAAAAACTTTAGGTAATAACATTTAATAAGTTGAATATGTTTGCGAATATGAATAATGAATAGATAAAAACTTGATTTTTTATATAAAATATGATATATAAAATGAAATATTTATAAAAGGTGATAAAATAAAAAATAAGTCAATTACTTCTCGAGATGAAGATTTTGCAAAATGGTATACTGATATTGTTAAAGCTGCTAATTTGGCAGAATATTCTAATACAAAAGTATGTATCGTCTTTGAACCAAATGGGTATGCTATATGGGGAAAGATGCAAGAAGTTTTAAATAAAATGTTTAAGGAAACTGGACATAAAAATGTTTATATGCCTATTTTAATCCCAGAAAGTTTGTTAAAGAAAGAAGGCGAACTAATTCAAGGTTTCGCTCCTGAATGTGCATGGGTAACTACTGGAAGTAGTTCTTTTTTGGAGGAAAAACTTGTAGTTAGACCAACAAGTGAAACATTATTTTCTGATTATTATAGCAATAAAATAAAATCTTATAGGAATTTGCCAAAATTATATAATCAATGCTGTAATGTTATAAGATGAGAAAAAGAAACTCGACCATTTCTTAGAACACGTGAATTCTTATGGCAAGAAGGACGCATTATACATGAAACAGAAAAGGATGCTATGGACGAAACTTTAAGAATGTTACATATTTATGAAAAATTTTTCCAAGAATATTTGGCTATTCCTGTTGTAGTTGGTAAAAAAACTGATAAAGAAAAATTTTCAGGTGCAGAAAGTACATATACAATAGAAGCATTGATGTATAATGTGTAGCGTTACAAAGTGCGACAAGTCATTATTTTGGACAAAAGTTTTCAAAGGCTTATGGGATTAAATTTCTAAATAGAAATAATGAATATGAATATGCTTATCAAACTTCTTGGGGGTCTACAACTAGAATGATAGGTGCTTTAATTATGGTCCATGGTGATGACAATGGGCTAGTTCTACCTCCTAAAATTGCACCTACACAAGTAGTAATTGTTCCTATTGGTAATGATGAAAACATTTTAAAACTTGCAGAAGACTTTTCTAAAAAACTTCAAAATGCAGGAATATCAAATTATATAGATAACTCTGAAAAGTCTGTAGAGTTTAAGTTTGCAGAACATGAAGTAAATGTGATACCATTTAGAATTGAAATTGGTGCAAGAGATTTAGAGCAACAATTATTTACTATGTCGCGTCGAGATACTAGAGAACGTTTTATTTATAAAATTAATTGCAATATTGTAAGTGCCGTAAGTCATCTTTTAGATGACATCCAAGTATCTTTATATAATAAAGCACTACGAAGAAGAGATGAATCAACTTTCACTGCAAAAAATTTAGATGAAGTAAAAAAGATTATGCCCGTCTGAAGTGACCCCTTCGGGGTTCACTTCAGTGTTTCGACTTACTTTTTAGTTGGCGGGGAGCGTGTATATCCATAAAAACACACTCTATTCCATTTCATCAATTTTACCAAACTGATGAATGAGCATTGCTTTAATTGCTTCATTATTGTTTAAAGTTGCAGTATAATTAATCAAAATATTAGGATAAATTCCATTATCAAAAAGTTGTAATGAAATTG
>CASDSK010000027.1 GCA_949283525.1 uncultured Eubacteriales bacterium | reverse complement strand
TAACGAAATAGGCAAAGTCAATAATGTCATAGCAGAAGGCACAAACACATTTGCAGACGAAAGTACCAGAGTGGGCGACGGCGAAAGTGCCCCATACCAAATATCGACATTAGCCGACTTGCAGGCAATGGCGACATTAGTGAATGATGGCTCTAAAAATAGCAATAGCTTAAAATTTGCAGAAGCCAATTACAAATTAATGGACAACATTCCTTCATCTTTACCCTCTTGGACTCCAATAGGTGATTATTCAACATCCTCAGCACGATTTAGCGGAACCTTTGACGGACAGGGTCATACCATAAGTTTTAATAGCGATAGCGAAGTAACAATATCTAGTCGATATGCCGGTTTGTTTGGATATAATAGAGGAACAATCAAAAATTTAGGCATACACTGGAACTCACTTACAGGCAGCGGATCTAATGTCGGAGGCATTGTTGGGTATAATATAAGTGGAACAATCAGTAACAGTTATAACACAGGTAGCGTGAAAGGTACAGGTAGTTCTTCTAATGTTGGCGGCATTGTTGGGTATAATATAAGTGGAACAATCAGTAACTGTTATAACACAGGTAGCGTGAAAGGTAATTCTTCTAGCGTTGGTGGAATTGCTGGGCATAATTCTGCAACAATCAGTAACTGTTATAACGAAGGTAACGTGACAGGCAGTGGAAGATATGTAGGGGGCATTGCTGGGTATAATAATAATGGAACAATCAGTAACAGTTATAACACAGGTAGCGTGACAAGTATAGGTAGTTCTTCTCGAGTCGGCGGCATTGCTGGGTATAGAAGTTTTGGAACAATCAGTAACTGTTTTGTGGCATACAGTGGAGAACCTATAACAATACAAGGTAACACAGTAGGTGGTGTAGTAGGTTATAATGATTCTACTAATGCTACTATAACAAATTGTTATTATGATAGTGGGATAACGTTAGATGGTACTACAAAAAATGAAACAGGTAAAACAACAGGGCTAAATAACATAGTAACAGACACTAATCAATTTTTAACAGGTGTTGCTTGGGATACAACTGAAAAATACAAGTGGGACTTTGAGACAGTTTGGACATTTGCAGAAGTTTCAACTAATCCATTTCCGGTATTACAATGGCAAATTACAGATTTTACGTACCAAATAAATAATGATAAATCTGAAACAAAAACTATAACTACAGTGATAGGTGAAAAAATAACATTGCAAAGTCCTGAAGAATTAGGGTATACTTATGATGGCTATGAGTTTTTGTATTGGACGGATAGTGATGATATTCAATACAGTGCAGGAGGCACAATAACAATAACGCAAGATATAACTTTAACGGCACAGTGGGAGCAAGCAAAATCAACTATAGATTTCACTATTACAAATAATACAGGGGATACTGTGTTAGTAGTATTTAAATATAATGATAGTATAGCGACATTTAGAGTTGTTGGAGATATAAGTGCGACAAGTGGTGTAACAAAAAATTATTCATTTAAGGTAGCGCCACAAAGTGGTTGTGTCATTTATATCATAGGTGGTTCATACACAACTACTTTGACAGTGAATGGCACACCAAGTACTCCAAGTGGTAATTCGTACACAATAGATTGTTCTAATGATGTCACAATGACTTTGACGATTGGTTAGCATTATACTATTATCTAAATTATGAAGAAAATTATATTAAGCGAAAAATATTAATAAATATTTAAAGCATTGTATAATGTATATTTTGTTAAATAAAAGTATCGTATCATATGTATGTATATTAAATAAAATATCGTATCATATGTATGTATATTAAATAAAAGTATCATATAACCTATGAATTGTTAAGTTTAAGTATCTAATAATTTATATGTTATAAAATAAAAGTTTATATTATATAATAAAATAAAAAAATCATAATTAATATTTTATTAAGTTAAAGCAATAATTAATATATTCATTATTAGAAAAAATCAACACATAGTTATTTATTGGTAATTTATATAATTTAACAAAAATATTCTTTAGTTTATATTGATATTGAAAGTATTATTAATTTTATTAATACAATAAATTTAGTACGAGTTAGTAAACATTTGAATTATGTTTATATAAATTTTAGAAAAAATAACATCGTAGGTATTTTAACTATGATGTTTTTTTATACGTATTATATTAATGTATATTTTTATAAATTTTTTATAATTAAGTAAAATTATTTAATTTATACAAAATTTTAAAATTATGTATATTATGATTTATACAGTCAATACTTGTTTACGAAGGTGATAGTATGAATAGTTTAAATTACATAGTTATAGGCGCGATAGCAGTGATAGTAGTGCTTGTTGGAATATTTGGTTTTAGTGGAAATAATGGTTATGACAAAAGCAAATTTTTGAGAATACATATAAGAGCAAATAGTAATAGTGATATTGACCAAAGGGTTAAGTATGCAGTCAAAAGCGAAATAGTAGATTTTTTAACACCATTATTAGCACAAGCGACTACAAAAGATTTAGCAATTGAGATTATTAATAATAATATTGCGGGGATTGAAGAAACGGCTAATACGGTATTGGAAGATAATGGTTTTAGTTACAAAAGTAGTGCGAGTATCAAAAAAGAAAATTTCCCTACAAGACAATATGACGATGTGGTGTTAGAAAGTGGTGTGTATGATGCATTAATTGTTAATTTAGGAACGGGCGAAGGAAATAATTGGTGGTGTGTTGTTTATCCACCATTGTGTTTTGTAGGTGGGCAAGATGATGGCAGTAATCAAATTCAATATCGTTCTAAAATATTGGAAATTATAAAAAAATTTTTTGATTAATATTAAATTGTAAGTTAAATTTCTTAACTTGCAATTTTTTTTTGAAAATTTTTAAAAAAAAATTAATAAAAAAAAGTTTTTGGCAAATAATAAAAAAAACCAAAGGAGAAACATATGACAAAAAGTTTGAAAGCGTTATTAATTTCTGTGCTTTGTTTAGTAACAGTATTTAGTACTTTAACATTTATGGATACATATTCTTTATCATCAAAAATTAATCCTACGCAATACAATGAAATGATAGAGTGCTTAACTACTACACAAATAAAGACAGTGCAACAAAAACTAAAAAATTGGGGATATTATACGGGCAGTGTTGATGGTATTTATGGTAGTAAGACTACTGCTGCAGTTAAGTATTTTCAAAGACAAAATGGTTTAACGGCTGATGGAATAGTGGGACCAAACACTGCCAAAGCATTAGGTATGAGTTTATCGAGTAGCACGACGCAAACAAGTTCGGACAAGTACTTATTAGCGAAAGCAATCTATGCAGAAGCGAGAGGTGAGCCATATTCGGGGCAAGTAGCAGTAGGGGCTGTTATCTTAAATAGAGTAAAGAACTCTAATTTCCCTAACACAATAGCAGGTGTCATTTATCAAAAGGGAGCATTTACAGCAGTAGATGATGGACAAATTAATTTATCTCCTAATGACACAGCATTAAGAGCAGCACAAGATGCTATGAATGGTTGGGACCCAACTTATGGTTGTATATATTATTTCAATCCTGCTACTGCGACAAGTAGTTGGATTTGGTCAAGAAAACAAGTCGTTACAATAGGTAAGCATATTTTTGCTATATAGGTGTGAATTATGAATAAAACTAAATTAATTACTGTTTTGTGGATATTGAGTGCTACTTTATTATTAATAAGTATTGGGTTTGCCATAGCCTTTTTTGTCACGAATAAAGATAGCCAAGAATACAAAAAACAATTGGAATTTATGTATGAAAAGTCATTTTATGATTTAATTGATAATGTCAATAATATAGAAATGAATTTATCCAAACTTACTTCATCCAATTCTCAAGAATATCAAGCAGATGTAGTGGATAAATTACTTGAACAAAGTAATATGGCACAAAATAATTTGGCGTCGTTACCTTTAACTGACCAATCTATTTCCAAAACTATTAGTTTCATTAATACTACCAATGGTTATTGCACAAGTTTGTCTAATCAGTTAGGTAGAGGACAGGCATTAAGTGATGACCAAAAGTATGATGTAGAAGCACTTTGTGATTCTGCTAAGAATATAAAACAAGAAGTTAATCGTTTCGCAGTATTATTAACTAACGATTATAGTATTGTGGATAATATGAAATCAAAAAACAAAGAATTAGATTCTAATTTTAGTCAACAATTTTCTTCACTACAAGAACCAAGTGTAGAATATCCACAACTTATATATGATGGGCCTTTCAGTGATTCAGTTCTTAATCAAGAGATTAAGGGGCTTCAAGATAAAGAATTTACACAATTACAAGCACAAGAGCAAGTTAATAAAGATGTTTTTGGGTATGACAAAATATCATATAATGGAATGACCGAGGGAAGATTTACAACATACAATTTTGAATTAAATTTTGCTGATAATTCTAAGGGATTTGTGCAGGTAACAAAAAAAGGTGGTTTTATATTAAGTTATAGTAGAACACATACTTTACAAAAAATATCTTATAGCCAAGAAAAATGTGTGGAGTTAGCAGAAAAGTTTGTCAAAGATTTGGGTATAAATGATATGGAATGTGTTTGGTATGCTGATGCTGAAGGTTATTTATATGTAAATTTAGCATATAAATTAGACAATATCATTGTGTATCCAGATTTAATCAAAGTCAAAGTTGCTATGGATGACGGAACAATAATTGGACTTGAAGGTATGAATTATGCATACAACCATATTGAAAGAGTCGTGCCAAAAGTTATAACAACGGAAACTGACGCTAAGCGTGCTGTTGAGCCAGAGTTAATGGTACAAAAAGTAACATTATGTATTATACCAAAAGAATACGTGGGCGAAAGTTTGGCTTGGGAATTGCAAGCAGTTGGGAATGGCAACCAATTCTACGCTTATGTTGATGCTGAAACAGGGCAATTAGTTAGAATACTTAAAGTTATTGAAACGGATGACGGAAGTTTATTAATGTAATAATTATTTATAAAAAAACAACTAATAATTTATTTAAATAACTATCATTTAATTCATTTATATAAGTCATATAAAAAAAAACCCAGCATTTTGAAGTGAACCCCGTCGGGGTCACTTCCATTTTTGCTGTTTTTTTATTAAAATATTGTTATTCATTAATATTTTCTTGATTATTTATTAAGATATTTTTATTATTTTTTGAATATTTAAGCCATTTAACTAAACCAATAATAGAATACAATGTATATGTGATATTAAGAATTAAAATATAAGGAGCGTTAGCGTTGCCTTGTATAGTAAGCATTAGCCATAGAATACTTGAAGCAACGTTTACTATTATATAAGCGTACCAATTCTCAACATATCGCAGTGTCAAAAGTAATGTTCCTACGATACTCATAACTGAGATAAATGCGTCCAAATAAGGCAATCGCTGACCATCTATTAAGGATAGCAGTAAGTAGATACCTATGTAACACATAATTAAAATTGGCACAAAAAGGTAATATGATTTAAGATTTAGTCTTTTTACCGTTACATTTGTTTGATGAGAAGGGTTTTTTTTATAATTTTTCAGCCAAAGTATTATGCCGATAATTTGCATAGGAACAAAGTAAGCGAAATTGACTATCATTTCTCCAAATACTTGTGAATGCAAACAGACAAAGCCGTAAGCCAAAGGCTGATACAAACCAAAGACAAAAATCCAAAAACTACATCTACTAGCACATACTACGTACAAAAAACCTGCTAGTGAAATACTATAATTAAAAATTGCAGAACCAATATTTGTTTCAGTAAATATTGTCAAAAGTAACTGTGCTAAAGTCATACAAGCAATAATTGTCCATTCATACCATTTTAAATCTTTCAAAAATGACAACGAAAAAAGTTCTTTAATAATGTTTGCCTTTTTGTTGTTATTTTGATTATTAGTTTGTGTATCCATAAAAATCTCCGTTTGTTATTATAGTACAAATAGTTAAGTTTGTCAAATAAAACAAAAATTGCATTATTTATAAACTAGATAAATTAAACAAAGATTATAGTATAGATTAAAGTAAATTAACTAATATAAGTAAATAAACTTAAAAAAATGTAATATAATAATAAAGTATAATTGCTTGATTTTTTTTGTAATTAATTATATAATTAAAGATATCAAAAAGGAGAGTAAAATGGATATTATTAACATAATTATAATAGCAGTTGTTGTGATACTACTCATAGTTTTAGTATCTTGGATTATAGTATCATATAACAATTTTATAAGAATGAGAAATAACGTAGATGAAAGTTTCTCGACAATGGACGTATATTTAAAAAAGAGATTTGATTTAATACCAAATCTAGTTAATACAGTCAAAGGTTATGCTAAACACGAAGCCGAAGCATTGGAGAAAACCATTGCTGCAAGAAATATGGCACAAGCATCTGGGGATATTACAAAGCAATTACAAGCAGAAGGTGCAATTAGTGGTGCATTAAAAAGCATTTTTGCAGTGGTAGAGTCTTATCCAGAACTTAAGGCTAATGCTAACTTTATGGATTTACAAAATAAATTATCTACTCTTGAAGAAGAAATCGCTAATTCAAGAAAATATTATAATGGTGTAGTTAAGATTTATAATACAAAGCGTGAAGTTTTCCCTTCAAACATAATTGCTAAATTATTTAAATTTACAAAACGACCACTATATGAAGTTTCAGATGTTGAACAAAGAGAAAATGTTAAAGTTGAATTTTAATCATTAAAAATGCGAAAATATGCAGTATAGTGTGCATATATATATATTATGTGTACTATAAATGCAGTATAAGGGAGTAATTATGACAAAAACAAAAAAACTAGGTTTACTAGTTTTTTGTCTAATAGTGATATTTTGTATACCATTGTTTTTTGGTGGTTGTAGTGAGGAAGTTCTAAATCCTACAGATGATTATACTTTGAGCAATTATAATGTTTATGCTAATGTTAAAAATGATGGGACTATTACTATTAACGAAAATTTCACAGTAAACTATCTAACAAGTTCATTGCACGGCGTGTCAAGATATGTGCCACTTAATATGACTGCTTATTATGATAGAAACAATAGTGTTGTCAAAAAAAATTACAAAGTAGATATTATAGATACAAACGTTTTAAGTGGCAAATGTGCTGACAAGGGCATAAACGGTGATTTCTATGTATTTATGCTTGGCGATGCGAACCATTATGTTTCTGCAGGTACTTCACAAACATTTACAATTGAGTATACATTAGTAATGCCTGATGATAGATTAGGCGATATGGATGTATTTTATTACAATATTTTGCCTTTTGATTGGGACGCACCTATAAGTAATGCATATTTTGAAGTAAATTTCGATTTTGACATATCTAGTCAAGAGTTGTATGACAAAACAGTTGTTTATGCTGGGGAACAAGGCACTACAGAAATTTTAGAAGATGTTAATTTTGAAGATAGTAAGATAAGTGGAAACGTTAGTTATATATCACCATTTTGTGGCGTTACAGTGTACACGGAACTTAAAGAAGGCGTTTTAGGAAATAAAAGTAATTTATACATTATTATTGCTGGCGTAGGATTAGCAGTATTGTTGTTAGGGGTTGTATTGTCTTATTTATATTACAAAAAAAATAAAGTCATAAGACAATTAGTGCCAACAGTGGAATTTAAGGCTCCAGAAGGATTAACACCAGCAGAATGTGGACTTGTTATTGATGGCAAAGTTGATAATCGAGATTTAGTATCAATGATAGTATATTGGGCTAGTTGTGGTTATTTACAAATCGTTGACAAAGATAAAAAAATATGCCTAAATAAAATTAAAAATTTAGACGAAACTTCCAAAAGTTTTGAAAAAACTATTTTTAACTGTATTTTTAAGCACGGAGATAATGTAGACATAGAAAAAATAAGTGGTTTAGGTGAAGAATTAATTGTGGCTAAGGCACAACTCAAAAAAGATTTAAAACATCTAAATTATGAACCTAAAACTAAATCTGCACGAAATAACCTAACATTTTATGGTTGTTTAATCCCAGCACTTGTTATGGGATTAATGTTATATTTGTGTGTTATTAATTTATCAATTTTGTATGCATTTATAGAATTAATAATATCATTTGGTGTATTTAGATTGTATCAATATGCTGTTGATAAGTCTTACTTTCACAAAAAGTCTTTGACTATAACATACAAAATCTTGTCATATTTATTAATTATAATACCGTGTATTTTGTTTATGATATTTGCATTTGAATTGTATGTTGACAAATTTTTGTTAGTTATAATTGCACACATTGTATCTATCATTATAATGTATTTAAGTGGCAGTGTGTTATCAAGGACAGAAGTTAGCAACAAAAGATTGGGGCAAGTTATAGGGCTTAAAACGTTTATTTTGGTTACAGAAAAAGACAAAATGGAAATGCTTGTTAAGGATAACCCTACTTCATTCTATAGTATTTTGCCTTATGCGTACGTGCTAAATGTTTCGGACGTTTATTGCGAAAAATTTAAAGATATTGACTTAGATGTACCTAATTGGTATGTGAACGACACTTTGACCACCAATAATCTTAATGCACTACTAATGATTAATTTATTAAATAATAGTATGAATAGAACTTATGGGGTACTATTAGATGCTAGAAATAATGTTATACTCAAAAATTTACAAAGTGTAGCACAAGAGATAGGCAGAAATAGTGGCAGTGGTTCTGGCCGTACTGGTGGAGGCTTTGGTGGTGGAGGCTTCGGTGGTGGGGGTGGCCGAGGTTGGTAATAACAATATATAATTAAATTGCCTATGCATTTGCTTGGCAATTTTTGTATAAAATTTAAAGGACGATTATGAGATTAAATAAATATTTAGCACAATGTGGTGTAGGTTCTAGACGCAAATGTGATGAACTAATAAATTCTGGTAAAGTCTTTGTTAACGGGGCAAAAGCAAATCTAGGAAAAGAAATAAACGGCGAAGAAGATATTACTGTTAATGGGCATAAAGTAAAAGCATTAGATAAATTATATTACTTTATATTAAATAAGCCCAAAGGGTGTATAACTACAGTTCAAGATGACCGAGAAAGGACGACAGTAATTGATATTTTCTCTAAGGCGTACAAAAGTTTAAATGGTGTTAATGCAGTGGTGCCAAAAGTGTATCCAGTGGGAAGATTAGACTATAATACTCAAGGGATGTTAATTTTAACAAATGACGGGTACTTTGCTAATTCATTAATTCATCCTAGTAGGAAGATTTACAAAACTTATCAAGCCATAATCTATCCACAAATAAGCCAAAAAGAAATCGAAAGGCTAGAAAGTGGTGTAATGATTGATAATGTAAAGACATTGCCTGCTAAAGTTAAGATTTTAGAGAATAAATCAAGTAATAAACAACTTTTAGAAATATCTATTTTTCAAGGCAGGAATAGACAAGTTAGAAAAATGCTAGAAAGCGTTGGTGCTAAGGTTCAGGACTTAAAAAGGGTGGCGATTGGCGAACTAAAACTAGGTAAATTAAGTTGTGGACAGATTAAAGAATTGACTAAAGATAATGTATACCAAATTTTTGATATAAATTAGAGTATACAAAAAGCATATATGCAAATTAACCAAAATCTGTCGAAATTTGTAATAAAAAAAAGAAATTTTTACAATTAGTTGTCATTTTGAAATATTTAAGTTATAATAATTAATAATACTTCAATTATTACTAATAATATATTTGAAGTGCAAAGGAGAAGTAAGTGAGAAACCAAATATCTAGAACAAGTAAGGTATTATCAGTAATACTCTTAAGTTTGTGTTTAACACTAGGATTGATTTTTGTTATAAATTTTAATAATCAATCTACTCAATCAAATGTAGTAAATAATAATTTAGATATGCAAATAAAGCATATCTATAATGTGGACAATAATAAATCCAATATTTATGAGAATTATAACGGATTAATTTTGGACGATTATGATTTAGCAAATGATACGCAATTTAATATAATCGTCGCTTTTGTTAATTTGACAGACAAAAGGTGGACACAAAGCGACATTAACAAAATTATGTTGTCATTTAATGATGATGTGCCAGATAATGACGTGTATAGCGTGTATGAATATATGCTTGACCAAAGTTATGGCAAGATTAGTATGCGTGCTGGATATGTTGTTTATAATTATAATAAATCTTATTATCAAGTACTAAATGCTAATTATACTGGAAATGAGCAATACACTACTGAGTCTTCAATTTTTGAGTCTGCAGTAATAGGTAAAAGTATAACTATAGACGGACAAAACATAACAGAATTTCATTGTCGAATTCTACATTTTCCCGGAGATGGCGGGGAATGGAATGGCCCATTATGGGCGCACGCTTATATGGGCAGTGCATTAATAGTTTCGCCACAAACTTTAAGTAATAGGTATGAAGCACCATATACAGGTACATATTGCCACGAATTAACGCACGTTTTAGGTGTTCCTGATTTATATATTTATGAAAATTCTATTACAGAAGACCCTGTTGGAAGTTGGTATTTAATGGCGTCTACTAACTATTTTTATCCACAAACAATTAATGCTTATTATAAACAATTGTTAGGATTTGTTGATGAAAGTTATTATACTGACAATAAATCTACAAAAATAGAAGAAATTACAAGTGA
>CASDSK010000026.1 GCA_949283525.1 uncultured Eubacteriales bacterium | reverse complement strand
TCTTAAATATATAATCATTTGTTACTTTTAATTGTAGTTCTCTATTCAATAAATTTCCTCCTTTATTTTACTAAATTTTTCTTTTTTCTTCAACTCTTTCTTATTATTTTTTGAAATTTTATAAGACTTTTTGTTACATCTCAAAAAAGAACAGTGAACGTGTCTAATCATTCCAGTTCTAAGTAATAGTGGATTTTTAATTGTGTAAAATTTAATATATTGATATAAATATTTCTAACCTTAATATAAAACTTGACGATAAAATTTGAATTATAAAATTTGACTAACAAAACCTTAATGGAAATTCCTAATCATAAAATTATGATAATAAAATTATAATAATAAAATCTCACTAATGAAATTTAAAAGCATTTTAAATATAATAAAAAATAATAATAGATTACAAAATTAATTAATAACTAAACATTTTTATCCATGTATATATAAACATATTTTTCTAATTTTTGCAACAACATATGTACACTTTTCATCGCAAAATTCGACAAAATCGTTTTATTCTTACTATGTCATAAATAAGAATGTTGAAAGGGACCAAACGGACCTGGTCCCAATGGACCGGACATTCCCAATGGACAAAAAGAACCATAATTACCAAACTATTTGTTTGATTATTATGGTTCTTCTTATTATATTTATAATGTTATTCTATATTTTCATATTTTAAATTTACTATGGTTCTTCTGGTGTTTCATCTGCATCTGAACCTGGTTTGCTTAATCCAATGTCAATTGTTACGCTTCCTCCTAGTGAAGCATAGTTAATACAGTCAACATCTTGTCCTTCTAACCATATATACATTCTCATATGAACATATCTACCTGGTGCAATTTCAATTTGTGTTGTACCATTTTCTGCACTAATTAATTGAACTGGGTCTGCACCTAAACCACTATTAGCTGTTTGTAGTGTATTTTGTTTTACTAATCCATTACCTGCTGCAGCTGTATCCCAGTTATAGATATCCTCTATATTAGCTTTTGTAACTGAGTCTGCTGTTAAAGCATATGTAGGTAATTTTGTATCTGCTTCAAATCTACTTGTTGAGCTTAGTCCTGCTGTTCCTTGATCTGTTGATGATAATGTTAATTTATTGTTATTTTGTACAACATAATTAACATGTGCTGCGTATCTTGTAATTGCTGGACTACTTCCTTCTTGTGCACCACTTGCATTTGGCTCCCAAATAGCTGCATCCTGTATTGTACGATCCTCACCAGTTGTAGCTGCTATAATTTCATCTTGTGTAACTTGTGTATTACTTACTAATGCATTTTCACTTCCGTCATCATCATAAATTGCAAAAGCAACTCTGAATGTGTTTTGGAAACCTGTTGATTCAGCTGATGGTTCATCTAATGAAATTGATGAATTAGGTTGAAGTTGAAGTAAATCTCCTAATCCAACAGTTGAAGTTGATCCTTCTACAGCCTCATCCCATGCAGTAATTTTGTCTGTTGATGAAGAATTTTGTAGGAAGAAGTCAATTGCATAATATCCTGAGTCAGCCTCAGCTGCTGCTTTTGCAATTTTTGATAATTTATTTCCTGAGTTAACCTCTCCAGTATACATATTGAAGTCTTCTAATCCAATACCTTCATCTGTTTGTGCTGTTGTAGAAACTGGTAATAATTCACTTGGTACTAAGTTTGTACGTCCAGTATAAGGCTTTGTTAATGATCTCTGTGTTTCTGGTTCTACTAATCCTAAATCTGCATTTGTTTGTGCAAAATAGGCTTGTGCACCATTTGATAAATCAATTTCATTTGCCCAGTTTAAAGCATCTAATGAAATTTGTAGACCTTCAGCTACATTTACTCTACCTTCTAGTCCACTTAATGTTACGTTTCTTTGCGTAGAGAACCACGCATAGGTTGCTACAATCAATAAGATTGCTGTAAATGCTACTAATAAAATTAATGCATTTAATCTTTTTCTTGAGTTTCTTTGAACGTTTTCTTCTCTCATTTTATACTCCCTTTCTTTCTTTAATTTTATTTATATAAAAACTTAT
>CASDSK010000025.1 GCA_949283525.1 uncultured Eubacteriales bacterium | reverse complement strand
AATAAATGTTGCATTTATGAATTAGTAACATATTTATAATAATATAATATTAAAAATTATAAAAAACCTTATTTTTATAATAAATTATATAGTTTTATAATTATTAAATGATAATTTAATACGAAAATTTATAAATATATTTAATACATATAAGACTTTCAAAATTTTTGTAACTCATTATAATTTTGCCTTAAAAAAATCACATAAAAATAATTAACTACAAAAAATATTTTACTCTGTGATTTTTATTAAAATTACTTGACATAATTAAGTTATTATGGTACAATTACGGCAGTCTATGACATTTAAGTTGTAGACGCGTTTATTTTTATGCGTTTACAATTTTTAATTTCATTAATTGTGTTTTAGTCGATAGATGCAATTAATGTGATTAAAGTCTTATTTTTAAAGGCTAAGATATGTCAAACAACAGATAAATTCTCGCTTTTTTAGATTTTTATTTTTTGTTGTTTATGGGCTATAGTTAATGAGAAAATGTCTTGTTTTTTTGTAACTAAATAATAAAAAAGGATATAGGAGGTCGTAGAAAATGCCTACCATTAATCAGTTGGTAAGAAAGGGACGCAAGAGAATTGTTAAGAAATCAAAATCACCATTACTTGACAAATGCCCACAAAAGCGTGGAATTTGCGTTGAAGTCAAAACAATAACGCCTAAGAAACCAAACTCAGCAATGCGTAAAGTTGCCAAAGTTAGACTTAGCAATAAATCAGAAGCTACTGTTTATATTCCAGGTATTGGTCATAATCTTCAAGAACACAGCGTTGTGTTGGTTCGTGGTGGAAGAGTTAAAGACTTGATTGGTGTTCGTTACCATATCATCCGTGGCACACTAGATACCGCTGGTGTTGCTAAACGCAACCAATCTCGTTCTAAATATGGCTCAAAAAAGGATAAGAAATAATCGGTAATTTAAAATAAATTTATAAAGGAGAGAAGAAAATGCCTAGAAGAAGCGGAGTACCAAAAAGAGATGTGCTTCCTGACCCAAGATATAATTCTAAAGTGGTTACAAAACTTATTAATCAAGTGATGCTTGATGGTAAGAGAGAAATTGCACAAAAAATCGTTTATGATGCTTTTGATATTGCTAGTTCAAAAATTGGTGCACCACAAATGGACGTTTTTAATCAAGCGTTAGAAAATGTTGCTCCTATTGTAGAAACAAAATCTAGACGCATTGGTGGTGGTGCTAACTATCAAGTGCCAATGGAAGTTTCTAAAGATAGACGCCAAACACTTGCTATTCGTTGGTTAGTTAATTTCTCAAGAAAACGTAGTGAACGTACAATGATTGAGAGATTGTCTGCTGAAATTGTTGACGCTTATAACAACACTGGTGCTAGTATCAAAAGAAAAGAAGAAATGCATAGACAGGCTGAAGCAAATAAGGCTTTTGCACATATGCGTTGGTAATATTAATTATTATCATTTATTTTATAAAATTAATTTATTATTAAACTAATTAAGATAAGGAGTTAATTATGGCTAGAGAATACGCTCTGGAAGATATTCGTAATATTGGAATTATGGCGCATATCGACGCAGGTAAAACTACTACTACTGAACGTATATTGTATTTTACCGGTAAAACTCACAAAATAGGTGAAGTTCACGAAGGCGCTGCGACAATGGACTGGATGGTTCAAGAACAAGAACGTGGAATTACAATTACCAGTGCTGCGACTACTACGCAATGGAAGGGTAAACGCATCAATATCATTGACACTCCCGGACACGTTGACTTTACAATCGAAGTTTCTCGTTCTCTTAAGGTGCTTGATGGTGCTGTTGCAGTTTTCTGTGCTCGTGGTGGAGTACAACCACAGTCTGAAAACGTTTGGAAACAAGCGAATGATTGTAATGTTCCTAGAATTGCGTATGTTAACAAAATGGACACCAATGACGCTAACTTTTTACGTGTTATTGAAATGATGAAAAAGAGATTGCCAAAATCTCATCCTGTTGCTATACAATTACCAATAGGTGCAGCTGATACATTTGTAGGTATCATTGACCTTGTGAAAATGGATGCAACATACTATGATGAAGAAGATGCTACAAAAGAGCCAACAATCAAAGAAATTCCTGCTGATATGCTAGATATGGCCAAAGAATATCGTGAGAAAATGATTGAAGCAGCAGTTGAATGCGACGATGTGTTGCTCGAAAAATACCTTGGTGGCGAAAAAATTAGTGAGCAAGAACTCAAAAGTGCATTGAGAAAAGGTGTTATAGAAAACAAATTAAATCTCGTGTTATGTGGTTCTTCTTACAAAAATAAAGGTGTGCGTAAACTTATAGACGCAATTGTGGATTATATGCCATCACCTGTAGATATTCCACCTGTTGTTAGTGCTGATGGAGAACAGATTAGAAAAACTAGCGATGATGAGCCATTTAGTGCACTTGCTTTTAAGATTGCAGACGACCCATATGGTTCTGTTACTTATATTCGTGTTTATAGTGGTGTGCTTCAAAGTGGTTCATATGTATTAAATTCATCAAAAGACAAAAAAGAAAGAGTTGGTCGTATTGTGCAAATGCACGCTAACGATAGAAAAGAAATAGATGAAGTTAGAGCAGGGGATATTGCTGCAATTGTTGGTCTTAAAGATACAACTACGGGCGATACTTTATGTGATGCTTCAAAACCTATCATACTTGAACCAATGCATTTTGTAGAACCTGTTATTCAAATTGCTATTGAACCAAAAACAAAACAAGGTCAAGAAAAAATGGTAGCAGCGTTATTACGTTTTGCTAAAGAAGACCCAACTTTCAAAACTTATACTGACCCAGAAAGTGGCCAAACAATTATGGCTGGTATTGGTGAATTACAACTAGACATCTATAGAGATAGATTATTGCGTGAATTTAAAGTTGAGGCTAATATTGGTAAACCTCAAGTTGCTTATCGTGAAACTATCAAAAAGCCTGTTGAAGTTGAAGGAAAGTATATTCGTCAATCTGGTGGTAAAGGGCAATACGGACATTGTATAATCAAAATGGAGCCATTACCAGCAGGAGAAGGTTTTGTATTTGAAGACAAAACAGTTGGTGGTTCAATACCAAAAGAATACATTCCAGCCATAGAAAATGGTATCAAAGAAGCCAAAATGAATGGTGTTCTTGCAGGTTATGAAACAGTTGACTTTAAGGTAACTGTCGTAGACGGGTCATTTCATGATGTTGACTCTTCAGAAATGGCATTCAAAATTGCTGGTTCTATGGCTTTCAAGGAAGGTGCTAAAACAGCAAATGCTGTAATCCTTGAACCTATTATGAAAACTAATGTTCAAGTTCCTGAAGAATATCTTGGAGACGTTATGGGCGATATTAACCGTCGTCGTGGTAACCTTAGAGAAATGGAAAGCAGAGATGGACAACAAATTATTAATGCTGAAATACCATTAGCAGAAATGTTTGGTTATGCTACTGACTTGCGTTCACTTACACAAGGTCGTGGTACATTCCAAATGACGCTTGACCATTATGCTGAAGTTCCTAAATTCGTTGCTGACAAAATCATTGGCGAAAAGGCTAAGAATAATTAATTATTATAGAAATTAAACATTTTGCTTTGGTGATTTGTCAAATGGCGCTAAAGCAAAGCAATTTTTCTTAAAATTAAACACGTAATTACGTTTAAGAATTTGAGAAAATCTGCATAAAACATTTGACATTAAATCAAAATTTCGCTATACTTAATACTGGGATAGCATCCATTACAATTTTTAATTGGTGGAGTGCTTTTACTCGCTTAAGTTTTGTTAATTTTTGCTATAATTCGCGAGTTTTAGCGAAAAACAATGAAATTAAAGCAGTTTTAAGTTATTAGACAATGATCGCGACATTGGATAATTGCTTAAAATAGTGAAAGTTCTATACCAGTTAAGTTAATAGCGCTATCAAACTTTATAAAGGAGAATAAAATGGCTAAACAAAAGTTTGTCAAAGACAAAGTAAACTTGAATGTTGGTACTATCGGTCACGTTGACCATGGTAAGACTACTTT
>CASDSK010000024.1 GCA_949283525.1 uncultured Eubacteriales bacterium | reverse complement strand
TTACTTTATTTCTTATCATTTCGCTCGCACTCCTTTCTTTTGTTTCGTTTTCGCACTTTTTTTGTACAATTTTAGTATACCCATTATTTCAATTTTAATCAAGCAATTTTACACTATTTTTCGACATTTTTATACAAAATAAATAAATAAAATATATGTATTATACATATATTGCTTCTTTATACTGCTTTTTGTTTGCTACCTATTATTATATAGTTTGTTTTATTATAATATTAGTTAGTTTTTTTGTATTTTAAACATTCATATGTTTTTTTTAGAAATTTTTACTATACTTACGCATTATTAAAAAAATACATTTTATTACCTTTACACGAATACAAAATATAAAATGTGCTACTTCATTTAGTAAGTTATTGAATAGTGGATTTATAATTGTAAGAATTAAAATAAACAAGAAAATAAGATAATTAATAACCACATTGCTATTTATTAATTAAATATAATACATATGATATACAAGCACTATTTCTATAAATTAAAGACAATTATTATTAATATTTTTTAATAAATCTATATAAAGCACAAAAACTTCTATGCATAATCACATAGAAGTTTTGTACTTGTCTTAATTTAATTATTCAAAGTCTTTTATTAATATCATTTTATTCTATTTCGTCAAGTTCGTCATCATTAGTGTCAATTTTATTATTACTATTTTCATTATTTATTTTATTTGTTGATGTTTGCTTATTATTATTTTTGTTAACTGTTAATGTTTCTTTTTCTTCGCGTCCATTTACCAATTCTTTAATAATTAACACTGCAAACACTATTATTTTCGCAATAGAAACTAATGAACTCATAATACTATATGCTTCATATGCAGGACTAGAGTAATAATAATTCCATAAACTACCTATATAGTTATAAAGTCCTAATATTGCAGATATGCCTGTAAATATTAATGTTACTATTAAAGTTAATTTAACAACTCTTTTAACATCTTCATTTTCGTCATTCTTATACCAGACAAGCCCACCCAAAACAGCAAACGCTATAATGCTTAGATAACCACTAAGCAAGACAAAAACTTTTTTCCACATATTACTCATTTACTCACCTCTTAATTTATATATTATTAATTATTATAATATGTTACCTTAACACATCTTAATAATAATTATTATACTATAAATTTGTTAAATAAAAAAGCATTTTTATAGATTTTACAAAAATAAATAACAATAATTACTCTTAAAATAAACGAATTCTGTTTTTTTACTTAAATAAAATACATATTTGTTTAAATAATTTACTTACATAGTTAAATAAATTTTATAATCTGCTACAAAATATTGTTTTTTTTTAATATTTATTATATAATAAAAAAGCAACAACATAAAACTGAGATTGTAAACTAAAAATATAATTTTTTTATTTAACTATTATAATAAATAATGCAATTTTATACGAAAAAATAATACGCAGGGGTGACGGAACGGCAGACGTGCTAGTTTCAGACGCTAGTGATTTATATCGTGAGGGTTCAAATCCCTTCCCCTGCACCACTAATATTATACAAATTGTACCATTACAAAACGATATAGTGTTAAAACAAGGATATTTATAAAACTAACTACAATAAAAATACTAAACACATATATTTAAATAAATATTACAAAGGATTAATATGAAAGAAATTTTATTAAGTTTACAAAAACAAATTGATAAACTACCTAATACAAAAAAACAAGAAACATTTTTGAACATATTAAATAAGTCTACAGATGAAGTTTTGATATCAAAATATTTAGCATACTTACTTAATGAAAAAAACACGACTTCAAAAATATTATTTAATATTTTGAGTTCGCTTAATGTAAGTGAAAACTTATTAGAAATTACAAAAGATGCGCAATTTGTTAATATTGATACCGAGTTTGCAATATCCAAATCAAATAGACTTGACATTTTTATTAGATATAATAATTTTTGGGTTATTATAGAGAATAAAATTTTTGCTTGGGAATCAAAGGCTAATCAAACAATAGAATATGAAAAGGATATTAATAAGTTAAATGTAGATAAAGTGCCTGTATTCTTTATTTACTTAAAACCAAATTACAATACTTCAATTCCTGCTAACAGAAATTTTCATACATTGTATTACAAAAATTTAAAGGATATTATGCGTCAAATTAGCATAAATGATTTAACAAATCAAAACGCTTATGTTTTTTTGCAAGACTTTATTATTCATATGGAGAATTATTTGATGAAATACTTAAATTTAGATGATGATAGTATAAATTTTTATATTGAAAATAAAAAAAGTTTAGACAATATTATAAAAAACTATAATGAACAGTGTAAGAATGTTCGCAATCTTTTGGTTAAAGCATTAGAAAATAAATTTAAAGGTTTTTTAGTCCACCCTACCAATTCTTATATTCAAGTTTATAAACAACATTGGGAAAATCAAGGCAGTACAGGGATACATTTTGAATTAATTCCTTTGAATGCTAATTATGAAACGCTTATTAGAAAAGAACCTGTTAGAATTAAATTCGCAATACATAACGAGAAAAATACAAAAAATAAATACAATATTCAACAAGAAAAGATATGCACCATTTCATACAACTTTGATAAAACAGAAAATATAATGAATTCGATAGAACAAATTGTAATTCAAGTAGAAAATATTATTAATCATTATGCAGACAAAATCGACCAAGAAATTGCAGAACATAATTTGAAAATATAAATTAAATATAAATAAAACAAATAAAGAAATAAGTTAATGCAAAATTGTAATTTTTGTTTGACAAAAACAAGTTAAAATAATAAAATATTAATAATGAACTACCAAAAGGAGAAAAATATGAAAAAATTGGTTATTTTTCGTTGCCAACATTGTGGCAATATATGTATTAAATTAATAGATAGTGGCGTTCCTGTATTTTGTTGTGGGGAGCCTATGCAGGCCCTTATTCCTAACACCAATGACGGAGCGATGGAGAAGCACGTACCAGTTATTTTAGAAAATGAAAACAATGTAAAAATAACTGTTGGCAGTAATTTTCATCCAATGACTGACGAACATTATATTCAATTCATCATATTACAAACTAATTTAGGATACTACGTTAAACACTTATCCCCAAATACTGAACCAATAGTTGAATTTTGTTTAACACAAAACGAAACCCCTATATGTGCTTATAGTTACTGCAATCTACACAGTTTATGGATAAGCAACAATTAATAATGTGCCTAAATATAAAAACAACACAATATATAGTATGTTTATAAAAAATAATCATACTAAATATTGTGCTTTTTTATTTTGGCGGAGATGGTGAGATTCGAACTCACGTGTCGCTTGCACGACAAACGCATTTCGAGTGCGTCTCGTTATAACCACTTCGATACATCTCCTTATGACTTATATTATATTACATTTTATTCAAAAAATCAATTGTTTTTTATTTTTCAAATATAAACCACGAAACGAGTGTATATTTTCGTGGTTTATAACATTTATTGTTAATACTTTAAATTAATATTTAAAATGCTTTTTAGTTTTTTTGTAATGTGTTATACTAATGTTATGGATAAAAATAATTTATGTATTGGCGTTTGCCGTATTCAACAATTAAGCGAGATTATAAATAATATTTTAGACCCAAATAAAATGGTTGTTTTCACTACTGCCCCTGCTCCACGCGTTGCTTTAGGCGAATTATTTAATTTACAAAATGCTAACCTACAATCAAAAATCGTTGGCTTTTTGAAAATGTTAGGCGTAGATTATGTTTTTGACACTTCTTTTGGGGCTGATTTAACTACAATTAGCGAAGCATACGAACTTTACGAAAGATTATTACAAAAAAATAAACTACCTTTATTAAATTCTTGTTGTCCTGCTTTTGTAAAATATATTCAAAACTTTAATAAGGAATTATCTAATAATCTTAGTACTGCTAAAACACCTATTGCTCAAATTGCAACTTACACTAAAACTTATTTCGCTTTAAAACATAATTTAACACCAAAAGATATTTATATAGTCGCTTTGACACCTTGTTTAGCAAAAAAATTGGAAATTAAAGAAAACTTTATTACTGACAAAGAGTTTAATGATTTTATATCCAAAAATAGTAATATTTCAAGCATTACAAAGCCCTTTAGAAAACAATTAACAAAAGAGACTATAAATTTATTAAACAAATTAAAAAATTACAATGAAAACTGTAATGAAAATTGTCAAAACACTTTCACTTGTCCTAATATTAATAATAAAGCCAAAAATAATAATATTCAGTTAACTGATGCTGTTATCACTACAAATGAACTTTATCAACTAATGACAATATGTGGATTATCTTTAGATGATATTGCTGACGAAAATTGCGATGATTTTAATGGCAAAAGTTTAAGATTTGGTGCTTCAGGTGGAGTACTAGAAAGTGTAGTTAATACTTTGTATACAATCTATTTACAAAAGAACCCTACACAAAATTTATTTAATTATGAAGTTATAGATAATAATATTTGGCGAGCAAGCATTAATATTTCAAACTGTGCTAATCTTAATGTAGCCAAAATTGTTGGGTTACAAAATGTAGAAAAATTTTTTAAATCACACAATTTGAACGATTATCAATTTATTGAAGTTATGACTTGTCAAGGTGGTTGCATTGGAGGGACTGGACAACCCAAAACCGAAATACAAAAAATACAAAATAGAAGAAAAATATTATTAAAAGAACAAGCAAAATCATTTGCTTTAGACAATTTAGATGCCTTAAATTTTTATAAACAAAATAAAGATTTATGTTACAAAGTATAAAACATTTGTATTTTCAATAATATTGTATATAAACTATCAATGATTTATAAAAAAATCAATGTAAGATTTCCTACATTGATTTTTTTGTTACATTCTAATATATGTATTTTTTCTTTTTAATAACCAATTACATAATGTAAATACTATTAAAACTGCTAATACAATTGGTATTGCACCACCAAGTCCAATGCTTGCGAAAGTAGGTTCGAACAATCCACCCATTATGAGCATTAAAATGTAACCAGACACATAACTTACTATCGCATTAGAACCCCAAACTTCAAAGAAGCCAAATTTAGGTTTCCAATTATTAAGATAATTTAAACCACCCCATACCATAGCAGAAACACTACTACAGAATAATGCGTAAACAGGAGTACAACCTCTTTTGGCAGCAGTAAATTCTAACCCAACAATAGCAACAACGCTAATAAGCAAAAATAATGATGTTAATATCCAATATAATTTGTCATCTTTAAGTTCTACAAATACACTGCCCAAAAGCAATAATATTAACCAACCAAAACTTCCTATTAGACCACCTTCAATTACTCTTGATGCATAAGGATAGAAACCGTTTTGTAATAATAAAGTATACACTACAAAAATTATAGAAGCAATTATTAATCTGCCCCACTTATCCATTTTAATAAAAGGTAAAGCAATTAATCCTGTCAATCCAATATTTTGTAGAATATCCCATTCCCAATCGTATCTCCAGCCTTCTGGACGTGGTGTAAAGATTTCTCCCATTCCTATTATCATAAAGAATAATGTCATCACACCTGCAAATGCAAGCAAATATCTTAGCAAAGCACTTGAAAGTTGTTTATATTTTTTGCATTTAATAAATGCTGATATAATTAAATTTAAAACTAATGCTATAGCAATCCAGAATAAAATGCCAAGCCATTTTAAAAATACTGATAGTTCACTAAATTTTTCGCCGTCAATAAAAACTGATGACCAACCATTTTCAAAACTGCTTAATAATCCCCCAATACCAATTATGCCCAAAAATCTAATTGCTAATTGCCAATACGCCTTTCTTGTTCCATATTTTCTCTCTCTTGATTTAAAACTTTGTACAATTGTTAAACCAATTACAAATATAAACATAGCAGCAAATAAATCAGCAAATGAAATACCGGGTAAAACTTGAAATCCATCTGCTCCGTGTCCTAAAATTGGCTTTAAGCCTGCAAATGCTGGGAATATACCTAACATAAATGAACAGATAACTGCAAACATACATATTCCACGAAATCTATCTATTGATAATATTCTTTCTTTTGGTTTCTCTGTTTGAACATTAAAATTTTGGTTATTTTGTAATTGTTCTTTTTCATTTATTTTTATTTTTTCATCATTAATTACTTCATTATTTAATTGTAATTCTTGACTGTTATCTTTTTGATTTTTTTTCATAACTCCTCTCCCTTTATAAACTTATAGTCTTTTTTGCCCTTGATAATAGATAGGTAAATGCTGTTAATAGCACTACTGCCATAATACCTTGAATACCTGCAAGCCACCAAGGGCAAGTAGCCAAATTAAACATAGGTATTATTAATTCTCCATAACTTCCTAATACAAAGAATTCTACTAAGAACATAATAATAGGGTTTTTGCCCCACCAAACAAGTGGGTCAAACTTAGTTTTATGATATTTGTCTAACATATCAAATACATAGAATAATACACCACTTAGTCCTACACTCACTAAAATAAATGTTGGACTACAACTTCCCATATTAATAACCCCAAGCCATTGTGTCGCCATTACACCTATCGCAAAGAAATACGCTGAAGCAATTAGGCTATCTTGTTTACATTTAAAATATAGGTCTGCAATGAACATATCAAATATTAACATTGCGCCCCATCCAAAACCACCAACAACGCCCCCGTGCACAATTTCATCTAATAACACTGCGTTATTGCCAATTTGATGATATATTGTAAATGCTACAAAAATTACACTTGCTCCCAAAAATTTAACCCACGACTTCGCTTTGACAAATGGAAACGCCACTAATATCGCAAATCCTATACCTTGTAACGTTACCCAATATCCGTATCTAAATGTTGCAACTTGATTAACAATATTTACATAATCTATAAATGTAATTATAATATTCATTATACCTAGTACTGACAATGCAATATAAAAAACTTGTTCTGCAACTATTTTATATTTTTTTGCCGCTTTAGGAATCAATCCAAACAATCTTAGTGCTAGTCCAATTAATGCTATTATTGATACAGCAAAAACACACCAATCAAAAGCATTTAATGTATACGCACCACTAAAAGAATCAAGTACTAGACGACATAAGTATAAAAATGTACCAACACCTATTATTGATAACGCTCTTTCAAAATAATGTATAATAGCGTTTTTTAGTCCATACAACTTTTCCCATTTATTAAATGACAATGCAAATGTTAAACCAATGGCAAATATGAACGCTGGTGCTATTATATCTGCTAAAGTCATCCCTGGTAAGATAACAATTCCCGTTTCCAAACTATGATCTGCAAGCCTAGAAAAAATTCCTAGATTTTCAAAGTTTTTTAGAAATTGAAATATTAACATTGCAAATACACAAAAGCCACGAAATCTATCTATACTTTTTATTCTTTTTGTTTCTTTATCTACATTTCCACAAAAATTTTGATTGTCATTATTATTCACATTTATATTGCTATCTATATTTAGATTTTGTTTATTATCTTCTAGATTAGTTGTATTTGAGTCATTCTGTATTTGTTCACGCTTTTTCATCATAACTCCCTACGTTTTGTAATTTTTTATAATCTACTTTACCCATATTGGTTCTAGGCAACTCATCAACAAAAATAACTTCTCTAGGTATAGAATATTTGAGTAATTTATTTTGACATTGCTCTAAAATCTCTTTTTGGGCTTTATTCTTATTTAATTGGTTGTCATTTAGTGATATATATAAACGTATATATGTTTTCTCATTATAATGATAAGAGACAGCACAGGCTTCTTCTACTATTGATAATTCTTTGACGACTTTCTCAATTTCTGCTGGAAATACATTAACTGCTGAAATCTTAATAGAACGCTTCTTTCTATCAACAATAAACAAAAATCCATCTTCATCTAAATAACCCATATCGCCCGTTTTGATGTATTTTTTCTTATTCTTAATAGCAAACCCTTGGCCTTGTTCCTTGTCTAAATACTCCGTCATCATTGAAGGAGAATCAATGACTATTTCACCAATTGTATTAGCACCTAATTTATTATCTTTATCATCCCAAATCTCTATTTTTGTGTTAGGTATTGGCCTACCACAACTATTTTTCTTGTAATTATCAAGTGTGTTAACTGCACACACGCTTGACACTTCCGTTAAACCATAGCCTCGCATCAATCTCGCTGGCGACTTATATTTCTCTAAGATTGTATCTATGTGTTCAACAAATGTTTCATTTAATACATCACCACCACACCACAAATCACGCAATTTCCTTAAATGCTTTCCATAAAAGTTTTTGTAATCTAGCATTTTCCTAAACATTATAGGCACTCCTGCTATAAATGTTACATTGTGATATTTAATGTATGAGTTCATCTTCTTAGGCTGAAATTTAGGCATCAAAATTAAACTGTATTTATTAGTTAAACAAGTATGTACTGCGACACCTAAGCCATATGCGTGGAACATTGGCAATGCTACTAAGCCAAACTCGTGTTCTCTATTCTTGCGAGTATACATTTTCTCTAAAGATACTGATAGGTTATTAAGTGCCTTATTAGATAATTTTATGATTTTGGGTTCACCACTCGTACCACCACTATGCATAGTACAAACAATATTATAACCTTTACCTTCTATATCTACATTTTCGTAAATTTTATTAGGTTTAATTAATTTAGAATAATTCAAACTAAGTTTGTTTGTTTTGTACTTAGACCTAGCGAACAAATAATAAAATAATTTTCTAAATATTAAATAATTTGAAACGGAGCAATTTATCAAAATTTGATTAAGATTGTTAAGTTCCTTATGGTTTTTGACCAAAATATCATAATACATTAAGCCTTTTGATTTTGTCGCAAGCAAATTTTCTTTTAACTGATCCATTGGTAACAATGGATGCACAATATTAGCAATAACCCCTAATTTACTACAAGCATAAAAGGCTTCCAACGATTGAGGACAGGTCGGCAAATAAATTGTTAGCACATCACCTTTTCTAAATCCTAAATCATATAAAGAATCTGCTAAAGAGTCAATATTGCGAATAAATCTAGCCATAGAAATCTTATGTTTATTAAATAAAATACTGCCTTTTTGTAAATCACAACCATTCAACAACATTTCATAACATGTAGTTGACATATTATTATCACCCTTTTGTAAAAAAATTTAAAAAAAATTAATAATGCGAATTAAAATTCTCTTTTTGATTCAGCATTATTATTTATTATATATTCGCCAGTTTCCATTTTGTTGGCTTTGTTTAATTTTCTTTTTTGTCTACATTCTTTGCAACGCTTAGGTTGGTTTTGTAAGCCTTTTTCTTTATAGAAAATTTGCTCATTTGCTGTAAACACAAATTCTTGGCCACAATCTTGACAAACAATCGTTATGTCTTGATATTCCTTGTCCATATGCCCTCCTTCTTTAGTAAAAAAACTGTTCATTGCACTTAAAAAGAAGCAAAGACACATTTTTCTAATTAAGTATACATTTTTATTACAAAAAAGTCAACAAACTGACATTATTATTCATTTTTTTTTTATAAAATTAATAAGTTAAGCAAGGAAAGATTTTGTAAAGTCCAAAGCCAAAGTTGGTTGTGCATTAATTTGTAAATCGGGTTGTAGTTGGCTATATTTTAATTTGTAAAAACCAGCAGATGCTATCATAGCACCATTATCGCCACACAACGACATATTTGGATAATACACTTCTATTCCTTCTTTTTTTGCACGCTCAGTCATCTTTTGCCTTAGATAAGAATTTGCAGCAACTCCACCTGCTAAAGCTATTTTATTAACTTCTGTAATTTTTGATACTTGAATTGTTTTATTTATTAAATCATCAAACGCTTGACTTTCAAAACTAGCACACACGTCGTTTATATTATACTTTAGCCCCTTTTGTTCGCAATTATGTACATAATTAATAACTGCTGTTTTAAGTCCACTATACGACACATCATAAGGATTTTCAAAATTGTGAGTTTTACAAAACACTATATTGTTTTGTCCTAACTTCGCTAATTTATCTACCTGTGGACCACCAGGATATTTTAACCCCATAACTCGAGCAACTTTGTCAAAACTTTCGCCCACTGCATCATCTAACGTGCTCCCGTACACCTTATGTTCGGTATAACTTTTTTGTAGCACTATAGCAGTATGACCACCACTAACAATTAAGCATACAAATGGTGGCTTCAAGTCTACAAAGTCTATAAAATTAGCACAAATATGTCCTGCTATATGATTAACAGGTATTAGTGGAACATCTAAGCCATATGCAAGCCCTTTAGCAAAATTTAACCCAACAAGCAATGCCCCAACTAAACCTGGGCCGTACGTTACGGCTACAGCATCTATATCTAAACTGGTTAATTTGGCTTCTTTGAGTGCTTGATTATAAACATAATCAATATTTATTATATGGTTTCTGCTAGCAATTTCTGGCACCACCCCACCATATTCTGCGTGTATCGGTATTTGACTAGAAATAACATTAGACAAAACTTTTTGTCCATTTTGTACTATAGAAATACTTGTTTCATCACAACTACTTTCTATCCCCATTACATTAATTATCTCTTTTTGTTTTAGTTCTTGCAATCTTTGTTTCATTCTTTCTTCGTATGTCATATATTTTCTCTTTTTTATTTGAATTTTTACACTTAAATGCCTTAATTTGTATGTTTAACTATACATTTATATAGTTTAAATGTTTTAACTTAGTTTTTGGTATTTAACTTAACTAAATAATCATTAATAAATTCTTGAATATCACCATCCATTACACTATCAATGTCCGCCGTCTCATAATTGGTTCTATGGTCTTTGACCATTGTATAAGGCTGAAAGACATAAGAGCGTATTTGACTGCCCCATTCAATTTTCTTGAGTTGCCCTTGAATTGTATTTAAATTTTTTTGTTCTTCTTCCTCTTTCAATTCTGCCAACTTCGCTGTTAATATTTTCATAGCAGTTGCCTTGTTTTGTATCTGCGAACGTTCATTTTGGCATTGCACTACAATCCCAGTTGGTATGTGCTTTATTCTTACAGCAGAATCAGTTTTGTTTATATGTTGCCCACCTGCTCCACTTGCTCTAAAGGTATCTATTTTTAAATCTTTTTCTTCAATTTTCAATTCTTCACTTTCAATAACAGGTATAATTTCTACACTAGCAAAAGATGTATGTCTTCGAGCATTAGAATCAAAAGGTGATATTCTAACTAATCTATGCACGCCTTTCTCACATTTTAAAAACCCGTATGCTTTATCGCCTGTTATCTCAATAGTGGCACTCTTAATGCCTGTTGTATCGCCTTGTTGAACATCAATAATATTGAAACTAAAGTTGTGCCTTTCACAATATCTTTTGTATAACCTAAAAAGCATATCAGCCCAATCTGTCGCTTCAGTACCACCTGCTCCACTATGCACTGTTAAAATCGCATCGCAATTATCGTACTTTCCACTTAATAATGCACTTATCCATAATTCTCTAATGTCGTGTAGCGTTGCTTGCACTTCTTCGTTGATATTCTCTTCAATTTCATTATAATCTTCATCACTAATGTTTTTAATGATTTCATTTAACTCTTTGACTTGAACATTTAATTTTTCAATTTTTTGCAATAATTCTTCTTGAGCTCTTAACCTTTTACCTACACTCATAACTTTTTTGTTGTCATTATAGAAATCAGGTTCACTCATTTTTTGTTGCAAATCTACAATATCTGCTTTGATATGCTCTAAGTCATAATGATTGTCAATGTTAATCATTTTGTCGTTTATTTCAGTTATTAACGGTTGAATTTCTTCCTTTGACATTCAAACTCCTTAAGATTAATTAATTTTAATTTCATTATTTACATCATCATTTTTGTTGGTGCCATTATCAATTTTGACTTTATTTAGTTTCTTTTTTGTAAAATATATTACTAATAATATAAGTCCAAAAATAACTACCATAATAAGTGCTGTTAAATACCACGCAACAGAATTAATTTTGTATCCATACAAAGTTATTGTGTTATCTCCATCGCTATTATATTTCCATACAAAATGTTTCATTATGTATGAATCACCATTATTGACATTAGTTTCGCTTGTGAGATATTCTTTGTCTGCATTACTTTTTATTCTATTTACTTGTGCGTCACTATATGGTACAGCATAATCGTAATACACAGTTGCGTCATTTACGTCGAATGTAAAATCTATCCCTTTTATAGATAATCTTTGCTGAATTTGTGTATACACGCTATTTAATGTATCACTATTGGCTACCGGATTAGTGCTTTCCATAAAAATTATTTTGTCATAAAATAATCCTTCTATGGTTGTATTGCTTGTCGTTTCTGTATCCGTACCTTCATCCCCGCTTAAATATTTATTGTATGACCTATAAAAATTAACATCAATAAAAATAATATTACCTTTGATTTGCAGTGTATCTTTACTCTCGCTTAACTCACATTTAACAGGTGGGTTTAACGCCCAAGAAATTTCATTGTATCCATTTTCGAAAGCAAACTCTTTGACGCTTAATAATGTGGTCTTTAAATAATCATTTATATAAGTCTTTGTTACTTCATATATGGTATCAATCTCTTCATCACTATATAACTGTGATAACTCTTGTTTATCAAAATTAACACTGTAACTTTGAACGACGCTTCCATCAGGCATAACATTAAGTCCAACTGATACATTACTTGAACATCCTGAAAATAATATAATAATAAACATTATTGTTGATAAAAAAAATATTTTATAATTCATATAAATCCTTTAAAACTAAATTAGTATACTTAATATTATATATTTTTTTTTGTTATTTAACAACTATTTTTTCAAAATTCTTATCTAATTCAATGTTATTTAGTATTTTTTTATTTGAAAATTATTAAAATAATTGAAAAATGTTCTATTCTTTGTTATACTAAATAAAAGGGGTGAACATATGAGAGCATTTATATTCGGTGGAACAGGTTTAATAGGTTATCACACAGCAAAAGAAATGTTGGCTAGAGGTCACGAAGTCTATAGTATAGGCTTGGATAATTTACCGAAAAACAGTTCACTTACTAAAAAAATTAATTATACTCAAGGCAATATTGAAGATATGTCTAATAGTGAAATTATAAAATTAATCAAAGGTGCTGATTGGGTAGTGTATGCGTGCAGTACCAACGCTTTGGAATTAGTTAAAGCACCAGCAGAAGAATTTTATAAAGTCCATAACATTTTAACAACTGAAAGAATTTTAAAATTAGCCAAAGAAGCACAAGTTAAAAAAGTCGTGCTAATTAGTAATGCCTATGAATATTTTAATACCAATTTAAACAACTTAAGATTAGAGAAACATCATCCATATATTAAGGCAACTTTAGAGCAAGAAAATGTCGCTAGAAAATATAACACAACTTCATTTAATGTTATAATTTTACAAGCATCACAAATCTGGGGATATGTTCCTGACCGTAAGCCTATTCAATACGAAAATATTATGGAAATGTATAGGTCAAATGATTTTTCAGCGTTTAAAGGAAGTATTCCAACTATAACTGCTAGACAAGTGGCACAAGCAGTATGTGGAGCATTAGAAAAATTAAATCACGGGGACACGATAGCCATAGCCGGAGATAACCTAAAATACAAAGAAATTAATGAATTAATTATGGAAGCATTAAATATGAAACCTTATGTGCCTAATGTTAAAACTCTATTATATATAATTAGCGAAAGACGAAAAAAGAAAGTTTACAAAAAAATGGGACTCGAAGAAGGAATTGACCCGACAAAAATAATAGATTTTAGAAAATTAGACGCTCTAATTGACCCACAGATTGCTGTTAAAACATTGGGTATGCAACTAGAAGATGTTAGAAGCGAAATCATTAATACTACAAAATATGTTTTAGAATATGCCAAACAACATAAACAAATATAAAATTAATCTTTAATTTGGTATAACACAAGGAGAAATTTATGACAAAAGAACAAGAAGAAAGTTTAAGGTTTTATACAATAAATAGTTATTTAGCCATTAATAATTTAATGTATGGCGAAATCGCAAAAGCATTTAGTGGAGCCTTAAATTCTAGCAACGACGCTAAAGGAGTATTATTAGAAGCAAAACAAGTTGGAATAAAAGAACGCTTTGGTTTAGACACTTTAGATGCTATTGATAGATATAATCAATATAAAAAAAGAACTTTTGATGAAAATAAAATTGACGAAATTAAACGAATACTAAATTTAACCATTGCAGATATACAAAACATTCAAAATTGTATGGTCTCATTAGACGAAGATATAATTTTATATAGAAATATACCAATCAAAAAATACTCTAATTTTGTTGAAAAACAAATAGTATTAATGAAATCATTTGTATCCACATCCTTATATCCACATAATAATAGTTATAGAGATGGAAATGAGTTTATTCAAATTCGCTTTATAGTACCTAAGGGCATTCCAGCAATAAGGTATGATAAATTATTACTACATAATGAACCTGATGAAGTACTTTTGCACCCAATCAAGTGTCAAATCTTAAATATAGAAAACTCAAACAATAAAAATTGTAAAAAAATAATTAATGCTAAAGTTATAGAAACTCTCGCTATTGATATAGACAAGATTAAAAAGCAAACTAAAAATTTTATTAAATTAAAACAAGATACATTAACAAAATAATTCAAGTACAAACTTGAATTATTTTAATTTTATAATTATATAATTGTATCATAAGCCTAATAGCACTACAAGTATTATCATAACATAATGAGTTATTCTAATTTATCTAATATTATATAATTAATTGCAGTTTAAATTATAGAATATTTAATAATAATTTATTATACTTCTACATAACAAAAAAGACTTATAGAAGTCTTTTTTTGTTAAATATTTTTGGTGACCCTAGCGGGATTCGAACCCACGATACCACCGTGAAAGGGTGATGTCTTAACCACTTGACCATAGGGCCATTAAGGGCAATGAAGCCCTCGAGGCTGGTAGCGGTGAAAGGATTCGAACCTTTGATCTTGCGGGTATGAACCGCACGCTATAACCAGCTAAGCTACACCGCCAAATAAAAAATGGTAGCGGGGGCTGGATTTGAACCAACGACCTTCGGGTTATGAGCCCGACGAGCTGCCAAGCTGCTCTACCCCGCGTTA
>CASDSK010000023.1 GCA_949283525.1 uncultured Eubacteriales bacterium | reverse complement strand
TTTGCACGTCTTGCCTTTAATACATTTCTACCTTGTCTAGTAGACATTCTTTTCATAAATCCATGTTCTTTTTGAGCTTGTCTCTTTTTTGGTTGATAAGTTCTTTTCATTTATATTGCACCTCCAATTCTATTGCAATTTTAATTCTCAATCGTACAACCTATTATACCCTAAGTTTGCCAATTATGTCAATAGATTAGCCTTAAATTTTTTTATATTTTTATATTAATTTACTTGACTATTTATGGCATTTTTTGATATTATATGTGTACATTTTATAAAAAATATTTATCCACAAAAGAAAAGTTATTTAAGTCTTTATCCACAGTTAGTGAACAAATTGTGGATATTAAATAACTTTTTTATGTTGCTCTAAATATTATAATTGTTTTGAATAGAATAAGGGGCTAAAATTAATGTCAAATGAAAATTTAAACGAACTATGGAGCAGAGCTAAAGAGCTTCTAAAAGAAGAAACAACTGTAATTACATATCAAACATGGATTCAGCCATTAGAACTTAAAAGCGTTAGAGATAACGTTATTGTTTTAGTTGCCTCAAATTCATTTCAAAAAGATACTATTGAATCTAGGTATTTAACACTTCTTACAAATACTTTTAATTTCATTACTAATAAAAAATGTAACGTTATTATAAAATTAAAAGACGAAGAAGAAATATCTATGCCTACTAATACAAATATGGCAGGCAACAAAATGTTTATTAATTCTGGGTTAAATCCTAAATATACATTTGAAACCTTTGTTGTAGGAAGTAACAATAAATTTGCTCAAGCTGCTGCGCAAGGTGTATCAGATAATCCCGGTTCAAAATATAACCCATTTTTTATTTATGGTGGAGTAGGATTGGGCAAAACTCACTTAATGCATGCAATAGGTAATCAAATATTAATGAATAACCCAAATACAAATATTTTATATGTTACATCAGAAAATTTTACAAACCAGCTTATTAATGCACTTCGTGACCAAGCAACAGAAAAATTTAGAGAAAAATATAGAAATATATATGTTTTATTAATAGATGATATTCAATTTATTGCAAACAAAAAAAGTACACAGGAGGAATTTTTCCACACCTTTAATACTCTATATGAAGCTGGAAAGCAAATAGTATTATCTAGTGATAAGCCTCCTAAGGACATAGAATTATTAGAAGACAGATTAAAATCAAGGTTTGACTGGGGGTTAATAGCTGACATATCTAACCCAGATTTTGAAACACGCCTTGCCATTCTTAGAAAAAAGACACAATTAGACAATATAATTATAGATGATGAAATTTTATCCACAATTGCTACAAGAGTCGACACAAACATTAGGGAACTGGAGGGTACACTGAATAAATTAGTTGCTAAAGCATCACTAACAAACAGTCCTATTACAATGGAAATGACAGAAAAAGCAATTAATGATATTATCCAAAGACAAGATAAAGTTATATCATCTGAATATATTCAAGATGTTGTAGGGAAGTATTTTAGTGTTTCTCCTGCAGATCTTAGAGGATCTAAAAGGTCTAATGACATCACATTTCCTAGACAGATTGCAATGTACTTATGTAGAAATGTTGCTCAAATGTCTTTGCCTCAAATCGGCATTGATTTTGGCAAAAGAGACCACACAACAGTAATGCATGCAGTCAATAAAATCGAAAAGGAAATAAAGACTAATTCAAACACAAGATTAATTGTGGAAAGTGTGCAAAACATACTACTTTCCGACAAATAGTTGCAACAACTGACAAAAGTAGTCATTAGTAAAATCTTTGTTTGGAAAATTAATGTTTGACTTTAGAACACGTATCTCTTCTTACGGAACAGCTCTATTGGTTATCCACAGGGGGGCTGTGGAAAACCTGTGGATAACATGTGGATAACTCAAAATGTGGATAACTTTTTGAATTGTGTGGATAATTTTTAAAGTTTTCCACAGAGTTATCCACACCGAGTTTCCGTAGGGTTGAAGGGTTTGAGATAGTTTTCCACATTATCCACAGGACCTACTACTACTACTACTAAATATATTTATATTATATTATAAAGAAGGAGAAATGAAAGATGAAACTTATTTGTGAGAAGGAAAAAATCCTTAAAGCACTTAATTCCGTAACAAAAGCTGTCGCTATTAGAACAACAATGCCTATATTAGAAGGTATATTAATTCAAACTAATGATAATGATATTAGATTAAC
>CASDSK010000022.1 GCA_949283525.1 uncultured Eubacteriales bacterium | reverse complement strand
CTTCTATTACTACAATTTAAAATATTAGTAGCCATATCAGAATAACCATATTTATTTAATGACGGAGCAATTACTTTTTTATTAAAATTATTTTTATCTATAAAGTCATCATATTTCATTCATTCTCACCACCTAAAGTATGAATTTAATGTCTAAAATTTACGTCATTTGTTTCTATAGTATCAAGACAAGATTTTTTTTGCTGACGCTATTCTAAATCTTCTTCTTCATACCCTATAGATTGATTAATTTTTTGTTGAATTAATTGCTTTTGCAATTGCTCAAGTTCTAATTTAGAATTTTGCAATTCTTTTTTTAATTTCTCTATACAAACTTGTTCTTCTGTCAATTTTTCAACCGAACATAAATTATCTGGTGGGCTCGCTACTTCGCTTGGCTCGCATAATTGCGGAGCGAGGCCAAGCGCGCGTTTTATGCGAGCCCACAGTCCAAATTCTTTAACAATATCTTTTTTTAATTTCTTAAAACGGTATTTGTCAATTTTATTCATATATTTAGATTCAGTTTTGTATCTATGATTAACATTTTTTTCTAAACTTTTAAAAAATTTTTGTGTAACAAATTGTGAAGACTGCGCAAGATTAGTAAATCTATTTATATAATCTTCGGTTAATTCGTCAAAGTTACTATTTTTATTTATCATTTAGTTAGTACTCTCCCTTTTGGTATTTTTTGTAATTCCTTATCAGGTAATTTGTAAAAAGTTCGTGGGGCTTCAAATGAATAAATATCATCTAAATCATTAATATACATATCATCTGTTGGATGATTATACAAACTAAAATCATGTCCCTTACGACCACGCAAAAATGCTAATTCTTTATTTGTAGAATTATAATTATCAAAAATATTACTTGGAACTAATAATTCGCTATCTTTTTTTAGCAATCTGTAATTAGATTGTATAATTTTGGGACTGTCCAAAAATTTTAAATTAGCAAAACAAGTAACTGTTGTTTTATGAGATATAACTATTGGACTGCCTAAAGTTTTGTCACCCTGAATAAATTTTTCACAATCGAAAACACTGGAAAATAATCTTATATTCCAATGATTAGCAATTATTCTACCGTAAGAATCAATATCATTTATCATTGATTCTATATAGTAAACTTTGATTGCAATTTCACGAATATTTAAATCAATTAGGCCAGGGCGCTGACAATCTATGTATATTGATAAGCCATAATGACGGTGTTGTTCATAAAATTGACTAACAAAATCACTAAATGAATTATATTTTCGACTATCATAGTATCTTTGCCCTTCACAAAGAAAAATCTTAGAATAGGGCGGAAGAAACATAGTAGGGTGTTGTGCATTTGGCATCCCTAAATAAAATCCGTTTGCAAAATAACTCTCTTTCGGGCCAAATTTAGTATTACAACATATTTTAAAATCACTAAAAACTAAATGCTTGGGAGTTGACAGATTATATCCCATTGAATTATATGAATTAATTTTATCTAAGCATAAATCATATTCGTCATCTTTAGTTAAAAATTCACAAGCAATATGTGATAAATAGGATGTTTTACCTGCTCCTGTTCCGCCAACTATCAAAACAATTTCTGCCAAAATTTACCTTTAAAAAAACATTCGGCAACAAAATTATTTATAATTTACTAATGTCGAATGTTTTTTTAAAGGTAAATTATGGCAGTAATTGTTTTGATAGTTGGCGGAACAGGAGCAGGTAAAACATCCTATTTATCACATGTT
>CASDSK010000021.1 GCA_949283525.1 uncultured Eubacteriales bacterium | reverse complement strand
TTGAATTTAACCAAACAACACAAGAAGAATTAGATGAGATAGTAGAAGAAATAAATAATAGACCACGAAAAAGACTGGGTTACAAAACTCCTAAAGAAATTTTTTATGGGTGTTGCATTTAAGTTGACAATTTTCTAAATTAAATAAATAATTATATTATTTTGTTAACATATCAATTACATCATTAAATCTTTTGACAATTTCTGTTTTGCCCAAAAGTTTAGAAATATAATATAAATCGGGTGTGTTTTTGCGCGTAGTGATTGCTACTCTAATAATGCCACTTATGTCTGCTACACTGCCGACATAGTCTTCTGGGTTCTTTCTATAAATTTTCATATCTGCACAAAAACCTAATGGCTCACAAATGCTTTTGATTTTATCAAACCAAACTTGTTTGTCATCGTTCTCATTATACAAAGGCGTATAAGTATTCAAAACATTAATAATAGTCGCCTTATCGAATTTGTCATCAAACTCGTATTGTGCTAAGGTAGGGCAATACAATTCATTGTACATATAATCATACAATTTGGAAATATCACTCCATTTGCTAATGTCTTTACGTGGTTTAGTAGTATTAATTCTATCTACACCGAAAAATTCTATACTTTTGTCTTTGTTATTTATAAGGACATTATAAAATTCATTATCATATTCTTTTGCCCACGCTACTACATTATCATATATTTGTTCAGGCGTGTAGTAACTAATGATATTTTTGGAAATATCTTGCAATTTTACAATATCAAAGATTGGGTTATTGCTACCTATTTTAGATATTTCAAAGTTAAATTCGTGATAATCTGTTGTAGGGTTATTAAGACGCCACTGTTCGAAGTCACTATTTAATAAATTAAGCAAATAGTCTATAACTGCTAGTTTAGGGTACCCTTCTACAATGTAGAATCTTACATCTGCTTCGATGTCTTTGCGTTTGCTAAGTTTTCGTTTATTGCCGTTATCGAGTTTGCAGATGACAGGGGTGTGTGCATACTGTGGACGAGTAAAATTAAATGCGTCAAAAAGTTCTAAGTGTGCCGAAAGAGAAGGATACCATTCTTCGCCCCTAACAACTAGGGTAGTTCCCATAAGTGTATCGTCGACGACGTGTGCTAGACTATAAGGTGGGACTCCGTTGCTTTTGAGAATAACAAAATCTTTATCGTTTTCTCTTATAGTTCTTTGACCTTTAATTTGGTCATAGAATTCGAAAGTGTTTTGTGAATTACCTTTAGACAATAACCTGAGTGCAAAAGGTTTGCCTTCTTTAATTCTTTGTTCTATCTCATCATAAGATAAATTTCTACAAGGGTCTTTAGTTTCAATATTGTCGCAGTTTTCTAACTGTTCACTTCTACGCTCTATAATATCATCTTTGTTCTCTGCTTTTTCACAAAAACAAGGGAAAGCACGACCAATGGAAACAAGATATTTAGCGAAAGTTTGATAAATTTCTATCCTATGCGATTGTACATAATCTCCGTAATCTCCACACTGCTTGTTATCTCCGGCATAACCTTCGCTAGGCGTAATTCCATAATAACATAGCATATCATAGGCTATTTGTCCTGCATTTTGAATTTCTCGCTTTTGGTCAGTATCTTCTAAACGCATATAAAAAACGCCATTTGATTTGTACGCTATTAGATAATCTATTAATGCGCCATAAGCCGTACCTAAGTGCAAAAAACCAGTTGGGCTAGGTGCAATTCTTGTAACTTGTGCATTTTGTGGTAGATTTCTTTTTTTGTATAAATCTAAATAATAACTTATGTCTTTATCTATTTTTGGAAAAAGTAAATCTGCTAATTTTTTATAATCCATAATTTCTCCTAATGTCTATTTTTTATTATATCATACAATCATTAATATAACAACTTTTTGAAATTTTTTTTTAAGTTTATTGGTAAATTTAACAAAATTGCTAATAATATCATTAACAATTATACAAAAAGTTGAAAGCAAAAATATAGAATGTATTCAAACAGTTGCTATTTGTTAAATAATTTGTTACAATCAGATTAACAAGGAGAATATTATGGAAAAAGTTAGAGTACAAACCTTAATTAAATATTTTATAATTGCAATAACAATTATTTCATTAACACTATTTTTGGGTGCTTGTGGAGACAAAAAAGAAAAGACCATTGATATTAGTGGTAATTATACGCCAATTAATTTAGCAGATTTTAATAATTATATTAGTGCAAATAATACAACTGCGACCTTTGAAACAGGGTTTCAAGGAAAAATGAAAATGGATTTTACCGTTTCTAACGCTACCAAAACAGAAACAGTGAAAACTGAAACAAATATGTGGGCGCTAATAAATAACGATATGTTGGCTGGTGCTAAATTTATAACTGAAACTGACCTTGGCTCAGCAGAAGGGTATATTGCTAAAGAAGGAGAAATATTCTATTCTTATGTGAATTCTTCTACGGGAGGTAAAATAGAAAAATACAAAGAAAAAATTGATGTAGACGCTAATGTGAGTGATGTAAACTTAACTGGTATGGATAGTTTTATGACAATAGAAGAATTATATGCTTTCATACAAAGCCCTGATAATGTTGAATATTTGGAATATTCATCTTATACCAAAGGTGATATAACAAAATTTAAAGTTAATGTCAAATCAGAATCGTCAGAATTGCTTGAATTAAGAAATTTTGTTCTTTATTTTGTATTTGAAAACAATGTCTTAACAGGTGTTCAATATGATTTTGCTATTGATATTGATATGATGGGTGTCATAACGACAATAGACTTCTCAATTTCTATGGTACCATTTGACGGAACGATAACCTATCCTAGTGATTTAGCAAGTTATCCAGAGAAAATGCCTGAAAGTATTTAAAATTAAATAAAAAAAATTTACGGTAAGTGCTAAAACTTTTTGAAATTAACAAAATAAAGTAAAGGAACTCTATAAAATGGTAGAGTTTCTTTTATGTTAATTGTAAAAATAAACCTCAAAATGTAAAAATATAGTTAAAATTAATATTTATTTATAAATAATAAATTATAAAGGAGAAATATTTATGAAATTACAAAGGGCTGTTGCTTTAAGAATTAGTGATTTGTTAATTAAAAACAATATGACTAGATATAGGCTTTGCCAGAAGATTGTTATGCCTGAACAAACTTTAAAAAATATTATTGATGAAAGAAATCAAGATATAAAACTATCAACAATTGCTAAAATTGCAGATGGATTTGATATGTCAATTGAACAGTTTTTTCAAGATTCACTTTTTGATAGAAAAACTTTAGATATCGACTAAAAAACATAATTGTCAAAATATTATTCATTATAAAATATAACACATACAATTAATTAAAATGTTTTTTATTTATAAATGTTCGCTTTAGCATTAATTGACAATTGCACTTTTTTTTGATAAAATTTATGTTAAGTATAAATACTAATTTATTTAATGAAAATTAAAAAAAAACGCAATTAAAAATTTATAACATTAAAAAAATAAGTTAGTATAGTAGGAGGTAGTTGTGACAAAGAACATTTTTATAGGTGGGGCGTGGCCTTATGCTAACAACTCATTGCATTTAGGACATTTGGCAGCACTTTTACCAGCAGACGCTATAGCCCGTTATTATAGATTAAATGGGGACAACGTCATTTATGTATCTGGTACTGATAGCCACGGTACACCTATCACAGTGAGAGCCAAAAAAGAAAATGTTTCGCCTAAAGAGATAGCAACAAAATATCACAATGAATTTAAGAAGAATTTTGAAGATTTAGATTTTTCTTATGATTTATACACAAACACTATGACAGAATACCACGCCGAGAAAGTGGCTAAATACCTACAAAAAATTATGGATAACGGCTACATTTACGAGAAAGACGAATTACAAGATTTTTGTCCTGTTTGTAATAATTTTTTATCTGACAGAGAGATTGTAGGTATTTGTCGTTTTTGTGGTGGTGCGACAAAGGGCGACCAGTGCGATTGTTGCTTGCATACACTAAATACTGAAGATGTCTTAGACAAAAAGTGCAGTCTTTGTGGTAGCACAACAGTTATGAAGCCAAATAAACATTTGTATTTTAAACTTTCACAATTTCAAAAAGAAATTCAAGAATTAACGAAAAGAAACGAAAACACGTGGCGATATAATGCTGTTAATGAAACAAAGAAATTCCTTGATTTAGGTTTAATAGACAGGGCAGTAACAAGACAATTAACTTGGGGAATAGACGTTCCTTTCAAGAATTTTGAAGACAAAAAAATATATGTATGGATAGAAGCCGTTTTGGGATACCTTACTGCTGGACAGCAGGTTGCAGAAAGTAGAAATATAAATTTTGAAGAATTTATCAAAGACAAAAATCTAATTTCTTATTACGCACACGGCAAGGATAACATACCTTTCCATACAGTTATATTCCCTGCATTATTAATGGCTATTGATAGTGAAATAAGTTTGCCAAGTTATATCATTTCTTGTGAATACGTTAATATGGACAACGAGAAAATGTCTAAGAGTAAAGGCAACTTAATTAGTATAAATGAGTTGTTGTCATTATTTCCAAAAGATTCAATTAGATATTATATGCTTGCTAACGGCCCAGAAACAAAAGACATTAATTTCACAATGGATAATTTTGTACAAGTTCACAACAAATTTTTAGTTGGAGTGTTGGGTAATTTTGTTAATAGAAACTGTTCATACATTAACAAAAAATTTAATGGCTTAGTAAAACAAGCGAAAGTTGACGAAGATATTATAAAATTAACTTGTGAAACATATCAAAAAGTGGGTGAACTTATAGAAAAAGGTAAGATAAGAAATGCCATAGAGTTAGCAATAGAATACGTAAACACAGGCAATAAATATTATGATGAGCGTAAGCCTTGGATACAAGTTAATGAAAATATAGAAGAATTTAATAATACAACATATACTTGTATGTATATGATAGCGAACATATCAAACATATTCGCACCGTTTATACCTGAAACTTGCCAAAAAATAAAAAACAAACTTCAACTAAATGAAGAAGCAAAATGGGAAGAAATTAAACTAAACGGAGATATACAAATACAAAACAACGACCTATTATTTGAAAGATTGGAAAACAAATAAAATATTTTATGATTAGAAAATTAAATAATCTACAAAAAATGCAAAGTTAAAAAATACATTATTGATAATATGATAAACATATTTGAAGCCTATTAAAAAAAATAAATAAGAAATTTTGAAATAGTGAGCATCAATTAATTTTTTTATTTGCATTGAAAACATTAAAAAAACATTAAAAAAACATTAAAAAAACTTTAAAAAAAATTTATAAAAAGTATTGACAAACTGCATAAATTATTGTATAAATAAAATAAACAGGTAGGAGTTTATTTTGGAGAAGGCTTTTCGTATAAAATTAATAATAACATTAAGTTTAGGATTATTATTAATTGGGGGTATTGCTTGTGTTTGTGTTGGCTTTCTAATTAATTCATTACAAGAAATTTATATCAAGATTAACCCCAACAAGATGATTTATTACGAGACGGAAGAATTTGATTCGACAGGAATCAAAGTTATTGCTAAATATCATAATTTTGGTGTAGAAAAAGAAGTCGAAAATTTCGAAATTTTTGTTGACTCTCCTTTAACGACCCAATCCAACAATGTTATTATTTCTTATACAGAAAAAGGCGTTACAAAAACTACAATTTTAAATATACAAGTCAAGCCACGAATTATTACTGAGTTAGTTGTTACAAGTGAACCAAAACAAACTCAGTATTTCGTTGGCGACTTTTTTAATATGGAAGGATTGCAGTTATTGGTTAATTGTCAAGATAATGCTAAGTCTTTTGAACCGAAAGACATTAAAATTGATAAATTTAATATTCCATTGACAAAAGATGATAAATATATAATTATTAGTTACACTGAGAGAAATGTAACACTTAGCACAAAAATTAACATCCAAGTGTTAGATAAAAACTTAGAAGATGAACAATTAAAGAAAGTAATTGAACTATTTAATTTACTGCCAGCAGTCGAACAGGTAACACTAGAACACGAGAAAGCAATTTTGTATTTAGAAGATGAAATAAATAAATTAACGCAAGAACAAAAAGAGAAAATAAATGCAATTACTAGACTACAAAAATATTTAGACAAAATTGAAGAACTTAAACAAGAAAGAGAACTTATTTTAAATAAAGAGTACCATATTAATTATTTTCTAAAAAACGGCGATTATGATTTTGAACACGAAAACCAACTTCTATACAAAAATGCTTATGGGCAAGTGAAATTAAAAAATGCTATTTCTCAAGAGTTGTATGATTTGGGTTATGATTTTTCGCATTGGGAAAATGAAGACGGCAATATAATTACACAATTAGAAAATATAGATAATGACTTAAATTTGTATGCAGTTTTTGAATTGTCAAAAAAAGTGAAATTGAAGTTTATAAATTATGAAACAGCACAAGAGATTGGAGTGTATGAAATTAATAGGTTTAATGGTGTGGTATTTGAGTACAATTTATTAAATCAAGAAATAAACAATTTTATTTATAATTTAACAAAACAAATTTCAATAGAATTTTATTTGAATGATAGTTTAATAACAAAAGTTGATACAAAAGATAGTAGGATAATTAATATAGCCGTTAAAACAAAAAATGTAGAAACAATAATAGAAGAAAGCAACAAGACTCCGAGTGTAGATAATGCAATATTTGTGTATGGCGATAATGTAAGCGAGTATGCTTTGGTGGATAATAAACTCTCTACAAGAAGTTTAAGTGATATTGCTAATTATTATAATGAGAAGAATAGAACTTATATAAATTATTATATTATTGAATCACAAAAGAAAACTTATGAAGATTTATCGAATATAAGATTTGATATAAATAACAACAAAGTAGTAGTTGTACAAGAATTTAATGAGTTTGATTTAGTAATACAATATAATGAAGGTCAAAAAACTTATGTTAATCTTGTGGGAAGACAAAGTATTGAAGATGCCCTAATTGAATTTGCTAAACAAAATGAAGAAGAAATAAATTTCATAAACGCTTTAAAAAAATATTTTGATTTAAGTCAAATATTAGTACAAGACACTATTTTACAAATACCTAACAGACAAGAATTTATAATAACATTAAATGATGATGAAATAGTTTCGCAAATAACTGTTCCTAATTATGAAATGCAATATGTTTTAACTGATAACTTGCCAAGCCTAGAGAAAAAAGGATATATATTCTTAGGTTGGGCTTTAGAAAAAAATGGAACACCTTTGAATAATGAATACTTAAATATTATAGTACAGAATAATGCTGAAGATATGAATTTGTATGCAGTTTGGGAAATTGACGAAAATATTGAACTGCCACAAGACAAAGTTAATTATAGTGAAAAATTTGTTGGAGTTTGGAGTAGTAAATTAAGTTATAAGAATTCAATATTAGATATTATATTATTATTAAATAGTGACGGAACATATAACTATCAAATCTATAGTAATAATGAAATAAATATTGAACTAGAAGGCGAGTATAGATTTATAGATAACAAACTAGAAATTTATTGGGTTAAGACTTTGGGAGATTACCAAATCATACGAAGATACGATATTTCATTTAATTTAGATTATGTAGAAGATAACATTATGATTGCCAATGCATTTTATTTAGAAAAGGATGATTTTGGAATCAACATAGATTTTTTTGCAGTTGTGCTAATCAAAGACAAAGCGTGTTATAAAAATTATTATAGTGAAGATTGTATAGGTTCTTACAAATTTAATTATATAGATGAAATTACTCAAGAACAAAATCAATGTGTTATCACATTAATTAATAATGGAATTGCTACTATCAAAATTAATGATAAAGAGTATGAAGGGTATTTTAGGATAGTTAATGGTAGAATTATATTAATATCTAACATATTTTCTGGAACAAAGGATATAACAGATTATTTAATTGAAGAAAATAAGGTTCAAGGGGTATAATTATGAAAAAGTATGGGGTTAATATACTTAAATATGCTACTATGTGTGCATTTTTGATAGTTTGCTTGCTAATTGCAGTTAATTGCTTAAATGTAACGCAAAAAGAATTGACAGTTCAAGCACAATTATTGAGTGAAGAAAACGAAATACCTTTTGATAGGGAAGAAATTAAGATAGATGAAGTCAATTTAAGTGCAAATAGATATAGCGCTAAAGCAGGCGAGCAAGTAATATTTAGTTTTCAAGTTTTACCTAGTTATGCTATTGAAACTATTAAAAATGTTAACTATGAAATAGTCGGTGGTAAAAACTACGCTAAAATTCACAATGACGTTTTACAAATTAACGACAATGCTAAAGCGTACGAAGAAGTAATAGTGCAAGCGTGCATTAACGATATTTGGAGCAATAAAGTCAAAATACTAATACAAAAAACGCAAGTACAAGAATTTGAAATTGGGGCTGATATACTGACTGTTAGAGAAGGTGGTACGGCACAAGTATATGTTGAGAAATTATTGCCTACTACTGCAAGTTTTCAAGACGTTAAGTTTGAAATTGTGGAAGGACAAGAATATGCAAATATCAATGAACTAACAGGCGAAGTTAAAGTAAAAGATACAATCAATAGCGCTAATGCGAAAGTAGTTGTGAGAGCATTGACTTGTGAAAATTACGTCAAAGTTAGTAATGAAGTGGAATTGTCAATTTATGTGCCGGTCAAAAATATGACTTTGACTGCAAATAGTTATAAGGCTAAAATTTCTTCCACACAAAGTCAAGATATTTCTCTTAATGTCCATCCTAATGGAGTGGTAACAAACTTTAATCCAACATATGTAATTGATTCTAGATTTACACAATATTGTAGTATAGAAAATAATGTGCTACATATTAACAAGGGAATAAATAAAGCAGTAAGCATACCTATATGGGCTGAACAGGATGGAGTTGAATCAAACACTATTTACATAGAAGTATATATTATAACTGAAGCAATAGAATTGGTCAATAGTGAAGGTATAGCAGTGGTTTCACAGTTTAAGTCATACGATTTTTCTGCTAAAGTATACCCTAGTTATGCTAGTTCAAAAAATTTGCAATATTCTTTAGTTGATGATATGTGGAATCCTATAAAATTTGCTAGTATTAATAGTTTAGGTCTATTGACTATTAAGGATGAAGCACCTGATAATTCAAAATTTAGGTTAGTCATACAAAATGAAGACATTTCTAGAGAGATTGAACTTACAGTAGATGAATACAATACACAAACAATTTTAATGACAACAGATGCACCAACTGATTATCTTTGGCCACATGATGTAGTAAATTTCTCTGCAGTCTTAGATGGACAATATACAACACAAAATCATTTTGTCGTAGAAGGCGTCAGTGGTGATTTGGATGCTATAGAGATAAAAACTAATTCTATTGTTGTTAAAAAAATTTATGAATTAGAAAAATTACAAAAAAATATTTTGAATATAAGCGTAAGATTAAAATCTACCAATAATGTATATAGCAATACAAAACAATTCACAATCAAAATTCCTGTTACGTCAATGCAAAATCAAACAATATATGTTGATAGGGGAAGTAGAGTTAATGTAGATATGTACTTTAATTACAAAAATTTTGCTTCAAACAAAAATATTAAAACGGTTCAGCCTTTTATTTTTAATAACAATTTAATTGATTTTGTTACTTATGAAGGTAGGGTTAAAGTAATATTGCCTACACAATTAAATTATAATCAGTCTATACAATTTGAAGTAACATCAGAAGACGGTGAAAAAAAGTGCACAATTACTTTAATTGTTAAAGAATTAAATATTGCAAATTTTACAACTGTTATCAGTGAAATGGATAGTAGCGAACAAGCAATAAACAGCTTAAATCCACAGTTATGGGTGGGAAGAAGTGTTAATGTTGATTTGAAATACAATGGGTTAGATATTAGTGAGTATGGCTTATCAATAAAA
>CASDSK010000020.1 GCA_949283525.1 uncultured Eubacteriales bacterium | reverse complement strand
CAGTTGCAAATACTGAAACAAAAAAAAGAAATTAAAAAGGAGAGAAAAAATGCAAAAAATTTCAAGAAAAAGCCTAGCAGTAGTAGCATTATCAGTATTACTTGCTATCTCTATGGCATTAACATTCACCTTCGCTGCTTTGAAAGATTCTGAAACAGCAACAGGTACTATTACTTTCGCTGGTGGTTTTACATTAACAGCAAATAGTTTCGGTGGAACTGATCCAGATTACACATTTACTATTGCCCCTAGTTATGCACCAGATGGTAATGTTACATTTAGTATTGTTGAAAACACTGCAAATTTTGCAATAGCAACTACAGATGCACAAAAATTAGGTGTAACATTAACTTTGACTAAAACATCGGGGAATGCCGACTTAGTTACAGCAAAAGGGTTTACGTCTGGAACACAATATTATTTAGAATTAAATACTCAAACTGCAACCTTAGAATTAGTAGACCTTTTGACTTTAACAGGCACTACTGCAGATGCAATTACAGATACATCTATTACATACACATTAAAAATTGATGTTGTTGTTGTTTCTGACCAAGGTGAATTAGAAGCTTTACCAACAGGAATTTATGAAGCAGCTTAATAACAAACAAAAATCATAAGGAATTGTCCTTATGATTTTTTTGTTAAAATGTAGATATGTTTTGTATGTTTTTTGTAAAAAGTTAAAAATATTTTGTTATATTTTGTTTTATTTTCTTAAAACATATTTCTATATTGTAGCAATTCACAACAAAAAAATCTTAGGCAAATACCTAAGATTTTTTTGTTTGCTATTAAGCTGCATAATCTGCATTAAATGTTACAGTAAATGTGTTATCAGTAGAAACAGCACCTGTAATTTCAATATCAGAAATGAAATCTGCTAAAGTTTTGCTTACTTCTGCACCATTAAGAGATTCTTTATCAGTACCAATTTCAGTACCAGCTTTTACAGTTGAAGTTGCACCAACAGTATCAGTTAATGCAGCATCCCAATAGAATGTTTTTTCTGTAGCACTAGTAATTTTAACAGTTGCTTTTGCTAAATCTGCTTTAGCAGCTGCAGTCAATACAAATTTATCAGTATTGTATTCAAATGCTACATCTGTGATTGTAATTGTTAAATCTTGACCTGAAGATGCAATAGTAATACCATTGGTTCCATCCACTCCTTCACCAGGCGCTAATGTAATTGTTAAACCACCAGCGAATGTAATAGTACCAGTTGCTGTTCTTTGTTCTGCATTTAAAGCAGCGAAGGTGAATGTTAATGCCATAGAGATAGCAAGTAATACTGATAATGCTACTACTGCTAGGCTTTTTCTTGAAATTTTTTGCATTTTTTCTCTCCTTTTTAATTTCTCTTTTTTTTGTTTCAGTATTTGCAACTTAATAGTTAGGCTTTTTAGTATGTTTTTTTGTACTAAAATTCTTTTATTTTTGCCTATTGACTATTTGTTATTTTTTGTGCTAGTTTTTTTATAATTTTTCTTGTATTATAGGTTTTATAAATTTTAAATTGTTTATTTTGGTTTATTGTGTTTATATTTAATTGGTGCTATAATGTGCTAAATTTACACAGGAGGAAAATATGCCAAGTTATTCATTGCGAGAAAGGAGAGAATGCCCTAATTGTCATTGTGCTAGCAGGTTAGATGTTTGCAGTTTTTGTGGAAATAAGACTGAACTTATCAGCAAGTGGAGTGTTAGATTTCAAGTCAAAATCAATGGCAAGGTTATTAATAAACGTTTATCGGGCTTTTGTAATAGGGAAGATGCTGAGCAAGGGTATAAAAAATTTATTAGTGAAAATAACGCACTTTCAAGTAAAACTTTTGAAAAAATTTTTGACGAATACATTACTAAAATGCAAAGGACATTAAAGGGTGCGACTATCTACAACAAACGCAATATTTTTCAACTTCACATATTACCGTATTTTAAAGAGAAATACATTCAAGACTTAACAAAGACAGATATTTTGAACTGGCGTAGTCAATTATTGGGATATGTTAGTCCCAAAACCAACAAGCCATTTAGTATTAAATACATAAACAACATTCGGGCTGAATTGTGTGCCTATCTTAATTTTGTGCAAGAGTATTATGATTTACCGAACATAGTTTTAAATATAAAACCGCTTAAAAAAAGCAATGAAAAGGTTAAAGAAATGAATTTCTATGATTTCGAAGAATTTAAGAAATTGCTATATCAAATTAATCGTACCAAAAACGAAAAAAAGCGAGTTTTATACTACGCTTTTTTTTGTACTTTATATTATACGGGTGCTAGGGTAGGCGAAATTTTGGCTTTGAGTGATGATGATATTGACTTATATAATAACACGCTTGATATTAATAAGTCTTTGACTCGCAAAACGCTTAATGATGACAAATACAAGATTACTTCGCCAAAAAATTTATCTAGTATTAGAAAAATATCATTGCCTAACAAATTAGTGGTCGCATTAAGGCAGTTCTTGGAGTGGAAAAGAAAATACAATGTTGGTAGCCAATTTTTGTTTGGTGGTGATGCTCCTTTAAGCCCATATAGTTACACATTGGCACTAAAAAAATATAGTAGTTTAGCACGCATCAAGGTAATAAGGATACACGACTTTCGTCATTCACACGCAAGTTTACTTATTAATCTTGGTGCCAATGTTGCACTCGTTTCAAAAAGGTTAGGACATACCAATACGCAACAAACACTGAATACATACAGTCATTTATTTCCTAATTCTGAGCAAGAGATTATCAAACTGATTAATCGCAATTGTAGTTAATTTCAACTTTTTTGTTTAAATTATTGTCTACTATCTAAACAAATGTTTATGTATTAATTATCACTTGTTGTTTATTGTTTAACATTATAGTGTAAGTAAATGGCTATTAACCAATTATTAAATGTTTATTAGCATTGCTTATTAATATTGTCTATTGTAATATATTAAAATTATTAATCAGTATTATATTGCTAATTATTAATTGTTAATTTTTTTGGTTAATTATTAATTGAAACATTGATTATTTATTATTCATTTTGGATATATATTCATCGTATGTTTCCATACGGTCAATTAATTTGCCGTCTTTGATTATAAACAAACGGTTAGCGATACTTGACAAAAATTCGTGGTCGTGCGAAGCGAAAATCACGACGCCGTCAAAGTCGATAAGTGCATTATTGAGTGCTGTGATACTCTCTAGGTCTAAGTGGTTAGTTGGTTGGTCTAACATAAGAAAGTTGCCTGCTTCTAGCATCATTTTTGATAGCATACATCTAACTTTTTCGCCACCTGATAGTACTTTAACTTTTTTTAGTCCGTCTTCGCCAGTGAATAACATTCTACCCAAAAAGCCACGAATGAATGTTTCGTCAGTTTCCTTTGTGAACTGTGAGAGCCAATTAACGATATTTAGTTCACATTCAAAGTATGAATTTTTGTCATTTGGCAAATATGACAATTTAGTGTTCGCACCAATAGAGATATTGCCGTCGTATTTACTTTCGTTAGCGAGTGCTTTAAAGAATGCCGTTACTGATATGTCGTCGCCAATAACTGCGATTTTATCTTCTTTGTTTATTCTAAATTCTGCGTTATTGATAACTGCTTTACCTTCGTCATTATACACTGTTAAATTATTGGCTTGCATAACTTCTTTGGAAAGTGGTTTTTCAGATTTAAAATTGACATAAGGGTATTTTCTATTTGACGCTGGCATTTCTTCTATTTGAATTTTCTCTAAGATTTTCTTACGGGAAGTGGCTTGTTTTGATTTGCTTTTGTTGGCTGAGAAGCGTTGTATGAAGGCTTTGAGTTCGGCTATTTTTTCTTCTTTTTTCTTGTTTTGGTTCTTCATTAATTGTTGGTTTAATTGACTACTTTGGTACCAGAAATCATAGTTACCTGCGTATATAGTTATTCTGCCGTAGTCTATGTCGACAGTATGTGTACACACTGTATTAAGAAAGTGTCTATCGTGTGAAACGACTATGACTGTGCCTTCAAAATTAATCAAGAAATCTTCGAGCCATTCGACAGACTTTAAGTCAAGGCCGTTAGTTGGTTCGTCCAAAAGCAAAATGTCAGGCGTACCAAACAATGCCTGCGCTAACATTATTTTGACTTTTTCACTTTCTTTAAGTGTTTTCATTTCGTTATACAAAATGCCGTCATTAAGTCCTAAGCCGTTAAGTAATTGTGCGACTTCAGTTTCTGCATCCCAGCCGTTCATTTCGGCGAACTCTGCTTCAAGGTCGGCAGCACGCATACCGTCTTCTTCGCTGAAGTCGGGTTTAGCGTATAGGGCGTCTTTCTCTTTCATAATATCGTACAATTTTTTGTTGCCCATTATGACGGTATCTAAAACTGAGAAGTCGTCATACTTGAAGTGGTCTTGTTGTAGTACACTCATACGGCATTTGTCGTCTATAGCCACATCGCCTTTGTAACTGTCTATTTCGCCTGAGAGTATTTTGAGAAATGTAGATTTGCCAGCACCATTGGCACCAATAATGCCGTAACAATTACCTGCTACAAATTTTAAGTTTACGTCTTGGAATAATAATTGCCCCCCAAATCTTAATTCTAGATTGCTTACTGTTATCATATTTCCTCCAATTTATTCTAAGTACTTTAGTATAGCATATAATGTTATATTTTGCAACCTATAAGATTATAAGATAATTAAAATACGTTTAGTTGTTAGTTAGTTTGGTTTAATTTCAAAAAATATTGATTATAAAAAAAAATCCCCTATGATTTAGGGTATTATAAGTTGTTTAAAATCAAAATTGTTAATAATAATTCATTTATAGTTTGTTGTTATAAATAGATTTAATCTAATAGTGCAATAAATCATTAATAGATTAAATCATTACAAAATTTGCAGAACAAAAATTAAAAGGAATTATACCAAGGCATAATTTTTTTGTTTGTCAATATTGTGTAATTTGTCAAGACTGAGTTATAGCATTTATGAATTGCTTTAATATTCATTGTAATTATTAGTGAGAAAATAATGGGTATTGACAAATAAATTTAATATGCTATAATAAATTTAACGAGGTGAACTATGATATCAAGAATTGGATTAGGTGTTGTAAGCGAATGTTTGTCAAAGCACCCTTATATCAAAACAGAAGGTGGACATACTTCTCACGTTGCAGAAAATATTTTAGTTGAACAAGTTTTGTTTTATAACTTTAAAAATTCAGTTAATGTTGGCGTAGTTAATGCTAAACTTAACAAAGCATTTACAAAAGACGATTTTATTTATTGGTCAAATTATGGTATGTTAAAAGAGCAGAATTGCATACTAGAAGACGCTATACAAAAAGGGCTAAAACTAAACTATGAAGTTCTAGATGAATGTGTTAGAAATTTTAATAATGATAACAAATATGACATAAGTATAGAATTCATAGAAAATTTTGAATCGTTAGTTCAACTAGCCAATATTAAATTAATTGAAAGTAAATTGTTGGCTTTGTTTGAAAAAAATATTGATAGAGAATATGGCAGTGGCGAGATTAATATATTACAAAGCATAACAACTGCAACAGATTTTATTTATTCGATGCATCAAACGAATTTATTGCATTATACAAAAATTATGAAGGAGTTATCAGTTGAAGATTTCTTTACAAAAACTGAAGGAAGATTGATAACAAAAACGACTAATTTGACAAAAGAAGAAGCATTAACAAAATATTTAGCGTTACCTATGATGATTTTTGACGAAATAATAGAATTTGCTTTAATGAGTAATTGTGAAGAAAAGTATATAAATGAACTACAAGAGCAATTAAGTAATTTTGTCGAAAATTTGGTGGATATGAATGATCAAGTGGCTAAAACATTTAAAGAAAGTTTTGAGAACGCTATTCAAGATAATCAAGTTTATATGCCAAACAATGAAAGAAGACACGACGATTATAGTATAAATTAATGTTATTTTGTGTTAAGTTGAAAATTTTATAAATTAAAAATATTTAATTTACATATTATAAATAATATAAACAAATTTTGGAATTCTAGTTGTATATAATAAAATACAAAGTATTATAAATTAATTAAACGCATTAAGTAATTTTCTTAATGCGTTTTTGTTTTGTTTAATAGTATAATTTGATAGTTTATTATTTATAATTAGTTTATCGTTGTGGCAAATTACAAGAAATTTAGGTATTAAGGATTTTAGATTCAAGAATTAATTTAATAGAACCTTGTTTGGCTTTGCATAGTGGACATTCATCCCACGCTTGATTGGAAGTGGCAGTATATCCACAGTCGGCACATATCCAAGTAACAATGGCGTCTTTTTTATAAAGCGTTTTGTTTTTCATTTGAGTATACATTTCTTTAAAAATTTCTCTATGATATTCTTCTACGGCTTTGACATCCAAAAATAATTTGGCTATCTCTGGGTAGCCTTCTTTTTCGGCAGTACTGGCAAATTCGTCATATAAAATACTTTCGTTATCTTCGTCGATACTTGCTAGTCTTAGGTTTTCTTGCAAGTCCCATTTTTCTCTAAATGGGTAGCCAGCGTTAATTTCTATATTATCTATTTGTTTGTTTTCGCCTTTTTGCAAAAATGTATAAAACATTCTAGCGTGATTAAACTCTTGATAAATAATTTCATCAATAACGTCTGCAATATTTTTGTAATTATTATATCTAGCACCGTACTCGATAAATTCGTAACGAGTGCGAGCCTGACATTCTCCAGCGTAAGCACGGGCTAAATTTTGGTAAGTTTTTGTTTTGTTAAAGTTCATAATTATCTCCTTAAACTATATCATTGACAAAAAATAATTAGTTATACTTTAATTTTTATTTTTTTTAAATTTCATTAATAGAGAATTAAGAAATATTTTGGTTATGATTACTGAAGTAATTTTTATTTTGATATTGACTTATAACAAAAAAGATATTATAATAGAATGAGGGAAAAATATGACGACTTATGAAACGCTTTGTGAGAAAGGCATTATTAGTAGAGAAGATTTGTTTTTGATTGACATTTGTATTAAGATGCGTGAATTAGCCAAGAAAATTCAATACACAAAATTTAATGATAAGTTTAGAAGACAATATCTTCAAGTTATGCAAGAATATAAACCATTTTATGTGCTTGCTTGTGAATCAAAAAATAAGTTTGTGTGTGCTGAAGTAAGGTCTACAAGGAACTACTTATTAAAATATGATAGGTGGATGCGAGTAGAAGCGTCATTAGAAAAATAGCATATTTATAATGGAGGGTAAAGGTTATGACAAGATACAATACTATGGAGATAATTAAAGAGATATCTAAGGAAGAATTATTTTTAATCGAATCTTGTATGAAAATACGAATTTTAATACATAATATGAGAAGAGCACCTAAGAATAATAAAATAAAAGAAAAATATTTGGAAGTGATTGCTGAATATTATCCTTTTTATAAATTAGCGTGTGAGTCAAGTAATAAATACGTGATTAATGAAGCGAAAAGAACAGAAAAGTATATTAGTGAATTTGGCCAAAAAAAAGTGTTAGAACTAGAAAGTATGAGATAGGATTAACTGAAAATATAATTAGGTTAAATTATATAAATTAATATAACAAAAGGAACTTTACATATTGTAAAGTTTTTTTTATTATATTAATAGGCTAAGTGTGGGCATTTTAAATTTTGTAGTGCTTCATTTTATATAAATTCATTTAATAACAAAATTATTTGAATTAAACAAAAAACAAAATAAAATTGCATATTAAGATTTAGTTGATAGAAATATTTGTTTGTGGTACACTATATTTATGAAGAAAATTTTGTCTATTATATTAATCATTATAGTAAGTTCATTGTTTTTTTGTGGCTGTAATAACAAAAATAATGACATATTATTCGTAATGCCTGACGGTGCACCAAGTTTGAGTGTGGCTTCTCTTATGAGTGAGAATTATAAAATTGGTGATAAGACAACGAAGTATGAAATAGTGGCACCTGAGAATATAGGAAATTTTGTTGTTACAAAAAAGGCAGACTTAGCAATATTGCCATTAAATTTGGCTACAAAATTATGTCAGGATGAGTATCAAATTTTGGGGATAACGACTTTTGGTAATCTATATGTTGTAGGTTTAAGTGGGGAAAGTTTATATGATGCCATAGGTCATAGTATGAGTGTTATCAATCTAAATAATGTAGCAGGGTTAACACTTAAACTTACGCTTAATAATTTAGGTATTAATTATACCGAAGGTACACAAAAAGATGACAACATTAGAATAGTTGGCGCAACTGCTAATGAAATATTAGGTGGATTTTTGAGTTCAAAAGTAGAATACGCCTTGGTGGCTGAGCCTGCATTAAGTATGATGTTGACGAAAGTCGCTAGTTTAAAAGTTATTGACGACATACAAATGCGTTTGGGGAGTTATCCACAAAGTGTGCTTGTTGTCAAAAAAAATGTGTTTACAAAATCGCAAGTGCAAAGTTTGTGTAATAAATTAGCAGGGAATTTGGAGTTTGTGCAAAATAATGTAAGCAGTTTGTATGATATTATTCAGGCACATTTACAAAAGGGCGTTGTGAGTTCGCTATCATCTAACAATCTATCATTAGATTTAGTAAATAGGTGTAATATCGGCTTCGAACTCGCAATTAACAAAAAAAATGAGATAAATAATTTTGTAACAAATTTAAAATCTTTGGATGATAACTGTGCAGATTTTATACAAGAGGGCACGTACTATGAAATATAATAAAGAAATTTATAGACTGTACAAACTTACCAAAAAAATATTATATGTAGTGCTGTCAATACTCATACTTTTGATTATATGGGATATTATTGCAATGCTTGTCAATAACGAACTAATTTTTCCTACATTTAATCAAGCCTTAATAGACTTTGGGCAACAGTTGCAGTCAAAAATTTTTTATCAATCATTTTTGTTGACAATAATACGAACATTAATATCATTTTGTATTGCAGTTTTATTGGCAATTATGCTTTATATGTTACACAAGACTTGTGAATTTATGGCTAGTTTTATAAATATGATTGTTTCAATTTTGAGAAGCGTACCCACTATTGCAATAATATTATTATTACTTATTTGGACAAATAGCATAATAGCCCCAAGCATAATCTCTATTCTAATAGTTATGCCAATTTTGTACGCTAGTTTACAAAGTTTCTATATTGATAAGAAATTATTAAATTTTTGTGCAATTAATAATATTGTAGGCAGAAGGTATTTTTGTTTTGTAATAGTGCCACAAGTCCAAAAACAGTTATTGCCTACTTTCGCTTCAAGTCTAGCACTTAATCTTAAAATAATGGTAGCAGGTGAAGTGCTGGCTAATACATATTTAAGTTTAGGTGGGCTTATGCATAATGCTAGTGTGTATTTTGAAATGGGACAACTGTTGGCACTTGCATTTGTTACTATTATCACAGCAATTTTGTTACAAAAAATAATGGAATTATGTAAGTTTATAAAATTCAAAGTCAAAATTACAAATAATTAATAAGGTATCATTATGGAATTAAAAAATATAACAAAAAAGTTTGATAAAAAAGTTGTTTTTGATAAATTTAATTTTGAGTGCAACGACAATGATTTTGTTGTGATAACGGGCGAAAGTGGAGTAGGTAAGACTACATTATTAAATATCATAGCGAATTTAACAGATTATGAAGGCGATGTGTGCAATGTAAAATCAGTATCCTATTTATTTCAAGATGATATTTTGTTAGAAAACTTAAAAGTCTTCGAAAACATAATGCTTGTTATAAATAAATCTAAAGATATTATACAAAAATATTGTGATGAATTCAAGATTGGTGATAGCATAGACAAATATCCTAGTCAATTATCTGGTGGTATAGCAAGACGTGTAAGCCTAATAATGGCGTTATATAGAGATTATGATGTATTACTTCTTGATGAGCCAACAAAGAGCCTTGATGAAAACACAAAAACTATTGTTATAAATAACATAAAAAAAGAGTACGACAAAAACAAAAAATTAACATTTTGTGTCACGCATAATGAAAAAGACTTTTTGTCTATTGGTACAAAGTTTATTAGATTATAAATAGCATTAAATCTAAGGTATTAAATAAAAAATAAATAGTTTTTTTATAAACCATAATTATTAGTTAAATTATATATAACAAAATTTATAATATTATAACAAAAAGGACGAATTAAATATTCGTCCTTATTGGTTGCAGGCAACACCCTTTACCAAGTGCTACAAGTCTACATATACATTACATATTCAGTCATAGACATTATAGAGAGCGACTCTATAATTGGTGTCTAGTAGGAGTTTTATACCTACAAGCGAAATATTGACTGGTCTACAATGTGTGGATTTATACTTCGCTAATAAACGCCAAACTCTTATAGCCCTTTCACAAGGGTTCAACCACTAACGGAGACCTCTACAATCTACACCTTCCGAGTCAGATAGGGAGATTGTTTCCGCGAGTCGCATTTATACTTTTGTATAGCATATATAGAATTCTACCATATACTTGTTCGGCTAATCAACCTCAACAGGAACTTCCCCTCCAAGTATACGTGCCTTATTACCGTCAAGTAATATTCAGCCACTGCAATGATAGTATATGCTATAAATAAAAAAATGTCAATACTATTTTAACAAATTAAATATAAAAATTACAAAAAAAAGACAAAAAATATAATGTTTAAGTAAATAAAAATAGTAAATTACTTTACAATATTTTATTTATGTAGTATAATTTAAGAACTTAAGGAACAAAAATTATATATTATTAAGTGAGCCAAAAAAAAGTATTGGTTTTTTATTATTTATAATAGGAGAATAAAATGTTTAGATTTTTGAAATATTTTAAGGGTGTCGAATGGTTATTTTTAATTATATTAACGGCACTAAACATAATTCAAGTATTTGTAGATTTGGCACTACCAGACTATATGGGGGACATAGTGAACTTGGTTTTAGCCAAAGCAGGAACGAATGAAGTCATAATATCGGGCTTAAAGATGTTAGGGATAGCCTTGTCGTCAATTACAATACTATTGGTGTGCGACATAACAGCATCAATACTTGCTTCAAAGTTTGCTATGAGAATGAGAGGCAAAGTTTTTGATAAAGTGCAGTCGATGTCGCAAGGCACGATAAATAATTTTACTACAGCAAGTTTGATAACTCGTTCCACTAATGACATTATGCAGATAGCACTAGCATTATCAATGGGTTTGAAAGTTTTAATATACGCACCTATGATATCAATACTAGCAATTTTAAAAATTGTAGATAAGTCAGCAGAAATATCTTTGGCAACAGGTTTATCGGTGGTATGCTTGATTGTAGTAATTATACTAATATTTGCATTCGCAATACCAAGATTTAAGAGAATACAAAAATTGACAGATAAAGTTAATGGCATTAATAGAGATAATTTAATAGGTCAAAGAGTAATTAGAGCATATAATGCAGAGAATTATCAAAAAGATAAATTCGAAGAAACTAATACCAATTTAATGCGTGAGAACACTATTGTTGGTAGATTAATGAGTATACTTAGTCCTACAATGAATTTAATTATGAATGGGCTTAGTCTACTTATTGTATGGCTGGGTGCATACTTAGTACAAGATGGCTCAATAGACATACCGTCTATAACAGAATTTACAATGTACGCTATGCAAGTTGTAATGGGATTTTTGTTATTAAGTGTCATATTTGTAATGATACCTAGAGCCAGCGTTTCACTCAAAAGAGTGTATGAAGTGCTAGACGCGAAAGAAACTATAACGGAGGGCAATTGGTGTGAAAATAGTGACTATAGTGCAGAAAATGATAACGAAAGTGTTCAAATATGTAAAGATAGTGTAAAAAATGAAAAAAATAAGCAACCTATTATAGAATTTAAAAATGTTAGTTTTAAATATCCTAACGCTGAAGAAAGTGTACTGAAGGATATTAATTTTAGTTGCTACGCTGGTCAAACAGTGGCATTTATCGGTTCTACAGGAAGTGGTAAAAGTACGCTTATTAATCTTATACCACGTTTCTATGATGCTACAGAAGGGCAAGTATTAATTAATAATGTAGATGTTAAAGATTATACTTTTGAAGAACTCTATTCATTAATGGGTTATGTTCCACAAAAAGCAATGTTATTTAAGGCAAGTGTAAGAGATAATATTGATTTTGGAGATAACAATTTAACGGATGAACAAATAAATTGGGCATTAAAGGTTTCTCAATCGCAGGACTTTGTAGACAAAATTGGTGGGCTAGAAGCAGAAATTGCACAAAATGGTTCTAATTTATCAGGTGGTCAAAAACAACGACTATCTATAGCGAGAGGTATAGCACATAAGCCTAAAATTTGTATATTTGATGATTCTTTCTCGGCACTTGATTATAAAACTGACAGAAATTTGCGAGAAGCACTCAAAAAAGAAATGAAAGATAGTACCAAAATTATTGTTGCACAAAGAATAGGTACTATTAAGGACGCCGATTTAATTATAGTGCTAAATGATGGTGAAATTGTAGGTATGGGTAAGCACAAAGATTTATTGAATAATTGTGAAGTCTATATCGAAATAGCCAATTCACAACTAAGTAAGGAGGAGATTTATGAACAAGAGTAATGTTTCATTTAGGGTATCAATGACCAAATTAATTAAATATCTTAAACCTTATTATTTTTGGCTAGTAGTGGCACTATTGTTTGCTATTGTGGGCACAGTCTTCTCCATAATTGGCCCTAACAAAATTGGCGATATGACAACAATAATAGAACAAGGTGTTATAAGTGGAGTTGGCATAGACTTAGATGAAATTTGCAGGATAGGGATAATCCTTGTAATATTGTATTTAATTAGTGCAGTTCTATCGTATCTACAGGGATATATAATGACAGATGTTATACAAAAATCTTCTAAGAGAATGAGAAATGAAATTTATGCTAAGACTAGCCGATTACCTTTGAAATATTATGATACACATACTTTTGGGGATACATTAAGTAGAATTACAAATGATGTAGACACGATTGGGTTAAACTTCAATCAGGCTATAGTAATGCTTCTATCTGGAGGAACGCTTATTATTGGTTCGCTAGTTATGATGTTTGTAACTGCTTGGCAACTAGCATTAGTAGCGTTAGTATGCGTACCTATTGGAATGGGTTTATTATCATTGTTATTAAAGTTTTCACAAAAGTACTTTTTTAGCCAACAATCACAAATAGGCGAATTAAATGGAATTGTTGAAGAAACTTATTCAGGGCATAATGTAGTTAAGGTATATAATGCACAAGAGAAGATGAAAAACAAATTTGAACGCACAAACAAAAAATTATATCAATCACAATACAAATCACAGTTTGTATCTGGTGTAATGATGCCTGTAATGAATTTTGTAGGCAATTTAGGTTATGTGGCAGTTTGTGTTGTAGGTGGCATTTTGTATTTAAACAATCATATAGAGTTTGGTGCGATTATAAGTTTCATAATCTACATTAAATTATTTACGCAACCACTCTCTACAATAGCGCAATCTATATCAAGTTTGCAGTCTGTGTCTGCTGCGAGCAGTCGTGTGTTTGAATTTTTGGAAGAAAGTGAGATGCCAAAAGAACAAGCAACTTTGGAATTAGACAATGTTGTTGGAGATGTTAAGTTTGAAAATGTTAAATTTGGATATAACAAAGATAAATTAATAATTAATGGCTTAACAGCACACGCACACGCTGGGCAAAAAATAGCATTAGTTGCACCAACGGGTGCAGGTAAAACTACTTTAGTTAATTTACTTATGAAGTTTTATGAAATAGATGACGGAGATATTAAAATTGATGATGTGTCTATTAAAGATTTAACAAGAGAAAATGTTCACAATTTATTTAGTATGGTATTACAAGACTCGTGGCAGTTCGACGGAACAATATTAGACAATATTATATTTAATACACCGAATGCAACAAAAGAAGATGCCATTGACGCTTGCAAGAAGGTAGGGCTACATCACTTTATTATGACTTTATCTAATGGTTATGAAACAATCTTAGATGATACTGTTTCGCTTAGTGCTGGTCAAAAGCAATTAGTAACTATTGCTCGTGCTATGGTTCGTAACGCTCCACTACTCATACTAGATGAAGCGACAAGCAGTGTGGATACTCGTACAGAATTAATTATCGCCAAAGCGATGGACGAATTGACGAAAGACAAAACAAGTTTTGTTATTGCACATAGATTGTCTACAATCAAAAATGCTGACCAAATCTGGATAATGAGAAACGGCACAATAGTAGAAAGTGGCACGCACGACGAGTTATTAAAATTGAACGGAATTTATGCTGAATTGTATAATTCACAGTTCTAATAACTTATAAAAAATTTTATTTATGCAAATTAGTTGCTACTTAATGCTTTTTGTGGTATTATAAATCTATGAGAAGAATTAGTGCTAGGGCAATTATAATAGAAGGTGACAAAATTGGCCTTATGTATCGACGAAAAAATAACCATAAATTTTATGCTTTTCCAGGGGGCAAGCAAGAAGAAAATGAGTGTTTAGAAGATACAGTAGTTAGAGAGATTAAAGAAGAATTTGGTATAGATATTGTAGTTATCAAAAAAGTCTATGAGTTTATTAGCGAGAGTGCACACCAGCATTTCTTCCTATGTCAGTGGGTCGATGGAATTTTTGGTACGGGCAACGGCGAAGAATTTAATACTATTTCCGACAAAGGTTATTATGAGCCACGCTTAGTTAATATTGAGCATTTGAAAGATATTCATTTATTGCCAAAAAAGATTGCTAGACAATTAAGACGTGATTATGACAAGTTTGGTGCTAAATTAGACGATAATGTTAAAGTGCTTATTGACGATAAGCCTACTGCTAAAACCCCAAAATTAAAAAAATTAAAAAAGAAAAAGAATTTAAAGAACAAAAAAAGTTTATCAAGTATGAATTAATTTTCTACCTGATAAACTTTTTTGTATATAATGCTTAAATAACATTAGTTGTTAATAATTGATAGTATAGATTAATTGGTTTACATTAAACTATCATATATTTAATTGTCTTTTTTTGTATTATCAATAATCTTGTTTTCGTCTTTAGACTTATCAATAACTTGCGTATCATTTAATTTAGGTTTAGGAGATTGTAGGTAATTACTTAGTTTAAAGACGGCGGGGAATAACAAGCCACCGATGGCGTTACCAATAGTCATAATGATTAAGTATAGTAATGCGTGCCAAGACCAAGCGTTGCCTATTGTTATATAAAACATATTAGCGACACAGTGTTCGTAACCACATAGTATAAACCCGACTACACCGAAGAATAAGCCCAGATATTTTCCAAACTCGTGTTTGTTTGTTGTGAACCCCACAACTGCAATATACATCATTATGCCACAGAAAATAGATAAAATTAGTACACTCCATATGTCATCATTGAGTTTGGTTTCACATAATGCTTGTGCCTTAGTAGAGATGTTAGAAATTCGTGTTAATTTTAAGATACTTCCAACGATAACTGCACCAACAAGATTGCCCAGCCACGAAAATAGTAGTGTTATAAGGTAACTAGGGCGATTGTCAAGTGTGTAACAAACTTTACCAGTGAATAAATATAAACCATTAGTTACTACAGTAAATAGCCCAACAGTAAATAGTATAGCACCCACAATTTTAGAGTCTAAACTTAGGTAGCATACGCCACCTATTGAGATAGCGATACCTGCTAAGATTCCTAATAGAAATATACTTAATTGTTGTCGCAATTTTTGATTAATAATTATCATTTATTTTTGTTTCTCCAATACTTGCTAACTAAATTATTTTTTATTTTGTGATGAGTTAACTGTCTTTTTGATATTAGTTTTATTTGTATTACCCGTTTTGTTATTAACTACATTAGTTTGTTTACTATTTTTTAAAGTTGAAGATTTAGTATTTGTTTGTGTAGTTTTTGTACTAGATTTAGTATTTGTTTGTGTAGTTTTTGTACTAGATTTAGTAGTTTTTGTATTAGATTTAGTATTTGTTTGTGTAGTTTTTGTACTAGATTTAGTAGTTTTTGTATTATTTTCACTTAAATATTTTTGTTTAGTGCGTTCTGCTGTTTTGGTGATTTGAGAAATTACCTTAGACTTATGTAACCACCAATCACGACTAAACACTCTAATAATTTCCCAACCACGACTTTTTAAGAAAGCAGGATGATATACATCTCTTTCTATTAGGCTATCACTACTTTGGTATGCAGTGTAATCACATTCGACGCCTACTAAATATTTGTCTAATGTCTTGTCATAAATAGCCAAACTAATTTTGTAGTCAGTATTACCTATGTTTGTTGCGATGGTGTAACCTAATTTTTCAAGTTCTTTCTTTATTTCATTTTCGAAAGCACTATTAATTAATGAATTTTTTGGGGTCTCCACGTTATCGTAACTTTTGAGTATTAATTCTGCTTCAAGGTTATTTCCGTTTGAGATAGCACGAGCATACTGTAGATAACTTTTGAAAATCTTTGGTCCAGCATTTTTGCTATTTTCCACATTAAGTTCTTCTGGCTCAATACTCGTAACGACATAGACTTTTTCTTTAGCACGAGTTATAGCGACATTAAGTCTATTTTCTCCACCTTCGACACTTAATGGTCCAAACATAGCGACAACTCTACCATATTCATTTCTTGCATATCCTATGCTAAATATTATGATATCTCGTTCATCACCTTGTACATTTTCTAGATTCTTTATAAATAAACTTGTATCTTCGCCGTTTTCTTTCCTATTTGTTTCTAATAAGAATTGGTCACGGAATTTAGGGTCTTTAGAACATTCTAAATCTAATGCGTCTTCAATAGCAGATTCTTGTTCAGTATTAAAAGTAATTATGCCTATCGATTGATTGTGTTTTCTTGTTTTGAAAATCTTTTTGACAATTTCAACAACTTTTTTGGCTTCTGCTTCGTTTCGTCTACCTATCCATTTCCCGTCAACTAAAACTCTTTCTATAGGTTTTTGACCTTTGTTCTTTGTAGTGTTAGGGGAAATTTGTAATCGTCCTTCATAGAAAGCGTGGTTAGAGAAATTTATTAATTCTTCATTTCTACTTCTATAGTGATAAGTTAAATGCGTGCATTTATAACGAGTCATAGCCAAATCAAGCAAACTTTCTACTTCTAGTGCTGCTTGTGTAGAATAATCTAAGTTGTCGTCAGGGTCTGCACCCAAGTATCTTTTCATAAAGGTAGAAGTAGGGCGAAGTTGCTTCGAGTCGCCGGCTACAACAATATTTTTGCCACGATAAATTACAGGCAATGTGTTTTCGACAAATACTTGTGATGCTTCATCAAACAACACTATGTCAAATAAGTTTTTTGTTAACGGCATTATAGTACTAACACTTTCTGGCGATAGTAACCAGCAAGGGAATAAGTCAAACATATAATCGCCATATACTTCCATAAATCGTCGTATTGGCCATTGATTTTGTGTTTTTGATATTTGGTACAAAAAGTTTTTGTTTTCTTGGTCATTATTATATCTTTCTATATACTCATTTTTGAATGTTCCATCACAAATGTTACGACAAACATCTTTTAAGTCGTGATTAAGAGATAATATTCTATTCTTTGTATTGTCGTAATCTAAAATTTTGGATAGATTTATCTTGTATTTTTCTTCTAATAAAACAATCTCTATGTAAATTCTCACACTCATTAACATATCTAGAGTGTCTTTGAATCTAGCATAAGTTTCTGTTGTTTTGTAAGCAAAATTAAGAATAATCTTCTCATTGTCTGTTAGCGAACTAAGAGCGTTATTAAGGTCACGAATATCAACATAAGTACTTAACGCATTGATAAGTAGTTTTAAATATAGCATATTACCATTAAGGATATTATCAATCATCATTATATATCCTTCTTCGGTTAGCACTTCTTCTAAGAATTGATAATCTTTTGTATATTCATCAATAGCGTCAAGCGTTCTATAGAAGTTTTCTTCTATCTCTTGTTCTATTTCGTTTGTACGTTTCTTAGCGAAAGGTAGAAGTGGCAAGAATATATAACTTGATTGTAGTGTATTGTATGCTTTCTCATTGCTTATTTTTGCAACAAACTTTACAAGTGGTCGCAAATCATCGCTATTAACCTTTTTGTCAAGATAGTAGGCTATAAGTTGTTTCGAATTAGGATACTTAGCCGTATCAAAAGGTACAATTCTAGATATTGTTAAACTTTTGAGTTTGGATAGCGCTTGATTAATTTGATGTATATTTAAGTCAGTTTTAATTTTGTCTATAATAGGGTTAGCCTTTTTGGCTTCAAGATAATTATAATAGTGTTCGCCTTTCTTTTTCTCTTTAATAACTCTCAAAGCTTCTTCTAATTCTTGGTATGTTAGGCTGAGTAATTGTTCGTTATTATGTAAATTTTTGTAAATTGTGTATTCATAAGTATTTTTACCAATTATATGCGAATTAGCGTACATTTGTTGTAGAGATAGTCCAAAATTTGTTGGCTCAAAAAGTGTATCACTAATTATTTGTAATTCTTTCTCTTCGCACGCTATTTTGTCTTGGATATTATAGTAGTTATCCATAAAGTCTAATGCTTGATAATTAATATTCTCTAAATGTGTCGTTCTTGTTCGTTCATAAAATTCGTTTTTATTTTTTTCTGGGTCGACAATGAACATAACCTTATTATTTAGAGTGCCAAGACGATTAAATACGACGTCGAGTGCAGCCTTTTTTTGTGAAACGACTAATACTCGTTTGTGCTTACACAATGCGTCGGAGATAATATTAACGATAGTTTGTGATTTACCAGTACCCGGTGGACCATAAATAACCATATTGCCGTCAATATTGACATTTCTTACGCAACTTGTTTGTGCATAATCTAAGTCGTTTATAGTATATAAATTTGTATTAAATTTTTTGTTTTTCTTTGGCTGGCTAGTGTTAAGAAGTTCATTAATGGCTTCGTTAGTTAGACGTCTTTTTTCAAGCGCTGTGTAGTCATTATATATAGAATTAGCCAAAGGGAAACGACCTAGCACGCATAATTGTTTAACTTCTAGCCCATTATTAGGACTTGCATCTTTGACTTTGTCAAAGTTGAACATACCTTTTCTGCTTTGATAAGATATTTTAATGTTAAACTTGCGCAAATATTCGACTATTGCATTAATGTTTTTGAACGAACTTGACAATGGGTTACGAAACTCCATTTCTAATTCTTCTACATTAAGCCTATAATGTTTAGCGTATGCGAGGATAAATACTTTATTTAATTGTATGTTCTCATCACGCTTCAATTCTACTTCTACCGTTTGTTCATCAATGACATTAATTATACAAGGGAAAAGTACCAAAGGTGCTTTGATTTGTAAATCTTTACCGATATATCCGGTTACAAAAGGGTAGCCTATGTACATTTCATAGCGACCTGTTTCTTTTGCAAATTCTTCAATATCACGTTTAAGATTTTTTAAGTCATTAACTTGCGACAAAATGGCTTTTTTGGTTTCTTCGCGTGCCACTCGCTGTAATTTGAAAGCTTCTTCACTCTTTTGTTGACCTTCAAGTTTGTCAAGGTTTTGTCTACGAAGGTTTATGTCGTGTTCAACACCTAAATTTTTGGCTAAACGTTCTTTGTCATCCTTTTTGATAAGTGGAAAACTATAACGTCTATCACGCCACAAAAATTCTATAAATTCATTGATGGTGTCATAGTCGCCGTCAAAAATTTTGCCTATATCGAATGAATTTCTTTTGCTAATTTTCTTTGCGTATAAACTACGGTTTTTACCACTTATTTCTATTAAGCGTTCTTTATAATATGTGTATATTGATTTCATTTTTTTGTCCTTTATTGTGAATTTTTGTTTATAAAATTATAACAAATAAACTTATGTTTGTAAAGGAATAAAATATAGTAAATAAACTTTTCACAAGGGATAGCCCTTGTGCTGGGCGATATGGATGAGTGGGGCAAAAAAGTATTTTAGTAAAAACTAAGTTAATCACTTAAAACTAAGTTTTTATTTTATGGGATAGCCCTTGTGCAAGGGATAGCCCTTGTGCTGGGCAATGCTGACGCATTATATATATAATTAATAATTATTTTTTTGCTACGCAAAAAATAAAATAAATTAATATTTATAGATAGCAATCAAATATAAAATTATTGGGCGTAGGAGTAGGGGAATTTCACATTCCCCTACGACCCCTTGTGCAAGGGATAGCCCTTGTGCTGAGCGATATGGATGAGTAAGTTAGCGAAGTGTGGTGCTTATATTTTTGCAGTATCTATGAAGTAGTTTTGTTTTACTTTTTGCGAGAGCAAAAAGCAAATAATTTAAGTTTTGATGTACTTAAATAAATTAGAAGGTAATATATTGCATAAGTCAAGAGCAAGGCTCTTGCCTAAAGGTTGGTAAGGGAACGGGTAGTTCCCTTACAAGGGATAGCCCTTGTGCTGGGCGATATGTGTGGGTGGGGCAAAAAAGTATATAAATAAAAAAATGGGCAATAACAAAAAAAATAAATAGCATTTTTTGGTGCTATCTATTTTTTGGTTTGACAATGAGATTAAGCATTTAATAATAGAAAATTTATAATCTATACAAATGCATTTTAACTATTATCTATAAATTTTTGATAATAATTGAATGTTATCTATATAGTATGTGTTATAAGTGTGTGAGATTATTTAAGCGTTATCAAGAAGCATTTTATCGGCAACGAGCGCGATAAATTCTGAGTTAGTAGGGCGGTCGGCATTATTATAAACTTTGATACCAAAAATAGTATTAATGCTTTCTATTCTGCCCCTATTCCACGCGATTTCTATGGCGTGGCGAATAGCCCTTTCAACTTTACTAGGTGTGGTTTCAAACTTTTGTGCGATTGTAGGATACAATTCCTTAGTGATATTGTTTATAAGATTAGGGTTATCAAATGTCAGTTTGATAGCCTCTCTAAGATATTGGTAACCTTTGATGTGTGCAGGAATACCAATAGTCAAAAAGACTGTAGTGATT
>CASDSK010000019.1 GCA_949283525.1 uncultured Eubacteriales bacterium | reverse complement strand
TATATTTAATTTTTTATTTATTTTATTGTGCTAAACTCTCACTTGTACGCCCCCCCCCCCCCCCTATTTACTTTATTTCTTAACATTGCGCTCGCACTCCTTTTTCATTTGTTTACCTTTAGTATACCCATTTTAAATCTTTTAATCAAGCATTTTTATACTCTTTTTTAACATTTTTTGTTTATTAATATTTTTTTTATAGTTTAAAAATTATGACAATCAATTTTATTTAGAATTTACATTATACTAAATTTATATTTACATTAATATACAAAAATCTTGTTAAATATTTCTATCAAATATTGTTTCAAAATATATATTTTTTATAATAACACAATTTTTTAACAGTTATTTAACATAATAAATAGAAAATAAATAACGTTTTTGACTATTTTCATAATTAAGCATTTTTAATAGTATTTACACCTTATTTACAAAAATAAGTATTATAACCAAAAAACAAAAGCACCTATTGATAGGTGCTTAAATTCTAAAATTTTCTTAATTTCTCAAGATATACAAATTGCTGTTCTTCAAGTTCGTCAATTCGCATTTCAAGTTTTCTATTTTTTTGTCTTAGTTCTTTTGGTGTTCCACTTGGTCTTATTAACCATAAGAAACCAAATTCTACAACACAAAGAATAAATAATATACTCATAAAGTCAATATCCACGTGTCCGAAAAATGATTGTGGTATTACAAGCAATGCTGTTACACTCAAAACAAACATTGCACCAAATAGTGTTAAGCGATAGGAATCTAATGGTCTACTTACTTTAATTAACAATATTAAGCCTGTAAATGTTATTGCAATACTTGCCATAGTTTCATAGTGCGTTCCGTCACTATAAGTTGTATCAAATATATAACAAAAGATAAAATTCAATAATAATAGTATAGAACCGGGGATTGATTTCACTATCAAATTGACTAGGAAGTTACCTCGTATTGGGTCTTTATTAGGTTGCAATGCTAGGAAGAATGATGGTATTCCTATTGCAAACATTTCAAGCAAGATTACTGAATTTGGAGTAAATGGATAACTTATAGCCATTGTTAGACACAAGATTGATAGTAATATTGTAAAAAATGTTTTCATCAAAAATAATGAAGAAGACTTAGTTATATTGTTTACAACTCTTCTACCTTCTGCGACAATGTCAGGCATTGACGAGAAATTGCTATCTAGCAAAACAAGGCTACTAACATTTCTAGTCGCATCACTGCCACTAGCCATAGCAATAGAACAGTCTGCTTCTTTAAGTGCCAAAATATCGTTTACGCCGTCGCCCGTCATTCCTACTTTGTGGCCTTTGTGTTTAAGTGCTTTCACTAACACGCTTTTTTGTTCGGGAGTAACACGTCCAAAAACGGTGTATTTATCTGCTGCATCTATAACTTGTTGGTCAGATAGTCCATAAAGATTAATATATTTTGATGCGTTAGGCACGCCGACTCTTTTGGCTATTTCACTAACAGTTATAGGATTATCCCCTGAAATGATTTTAATAGCGACATCATTATCTTGGAACCAACGCAAAGTTTCTGGTGCGTTCTCTCTTATTCTGTCTTCTATAGCAATAAGTGCTAGTGGTTTAGCACCTGTGGGTATATTCTCCTTGTCAATCTTACCTTTGACTTTAGCAAGTAAAACGACACGTTTACCTTGTTTCGCATAATCTTTAACTTTCTCTTCTATGTCCTTAGATACTTCGTCTAATACAAATTCTGACGCACCCAAAATATAAGTGTAACCATTTGAAAAGGAAACGGCAGATAACTTTCTTGAACTTGAGAAAGGTAATTTCGCAACGACTTTCATAGTGTCATTTTTGCCAAAATATTCAAGCATTGCTCTAGACGTAGCATTATCTTCGCCTAATTCGTGCATCATAGAACCCATAATTTTTGATAAATCTGTTTGTGAAAGAGATTTATTAATAGGTTTTACTTCTGTAACAACCATAGTTCCGTCAGTTATAGTTCCTGTTTTGTCAAGGCACAAAACGTTAACTCTTGACAACATTTCTATTCCATATAAGTCTTGAACTAATGTTCTTTTTGTCGCTAACTTAACAACCCCAACTGCCAAAGCGACGCTTGTGAGCAGAAACATTCCTGCAGGTATCATACCAATAATAGAACCAGCAGTTTTTTTGATTGTTTCCATACTTTCGCCACCGACTTGCATATAATTGTTGTATAACATTAACACGCCAAGTGGAATAATTATAAAACCAATTATAGTGATAATAATTCTCATACTTTTCATTAGGTCAGACTTTGGTCTTATGTACTCTTTGGCTTTGGCAGATAATTGCGCAGAATAACAAGCATCACCAACAGCATCTGCACGTGCTGTACATTCTCCACTAACAACGTAACTTCCACTTAGTAGTCTATCCCCAACTTTCTTTTTGATAGAATTACTTTCGCCTGTAAGCAAACTCTCATTTACTTCTACTTCTCCAGAAACGACTACACAATCAGCGCTTATTTGTTTACCTAGAGAAAACAAAATAATGTCGTCTAATACAATTTCTTTAACAGGTATTTCATATTTTTTTCCGTCACGAATGACTAATGCCGTTGGTGCAGTAACTAATGAAATTTTCTCCATAGTTTTTTTTGCACGTATTTCTTGAATAATACCAATTAAAGTATTGGCTACAATAATAACCATAAATAATAGATTATTAAATGCACCAACTACCATAAGTGATACTGCTACAATTAAACATAGCAAGTTAAAAAATGTACAAATATTCTTTAAAAAAATTTGTAAATATGTTTTTTTGTTTTTGTCGTGAACTAAATTAACATAGCCATCATTTATACGCTGTTGTACTTGATTTAAATTTAAGCCTTTGTCTGCTTTTGTTTTAATGCGTTCTGCATTCTCATAACTAAATGATTTTTTGCGTTTTATTTTATTAACTTGCCTTTCTACACGCCCATTTACAAAAGACTGCAAAGATATTCCATTGTCATTTTCTTTCTCGCAATCATTATTAAGATTAACAACTTCTTCATTAATTTTATTTTTAACTTTTGTTTGATTTTTGTCATTTTGGACTTTAGTTCTATTCAAAAAGTTCTTTTTTGTAGTGCTTTTTTTATTAGATTTTTCACCACTCTCTAACTTTTTTTCTTTAATGGAATTCTCGTCTTGTATGACTAAATTATCTTTTTCATTATTTTCTTCGAATTTATTACTCATTATTTTCCCTACTTTATGATTTATTATAAATGAATATTATAGGTTAAAATTCTTCTACTAATTGATAAGTTTTGTCTTGTATTTGTTTAATAACGCTGTTAATAAACTTATCTACTGCGATATTATTAACTTGTTTTCCCCCTCTAATCTTGAGAGAAACACTATGATTAGCAATCTCTTCATTACCAACTATAATGGTATAAGGAGTTTTCATTTTTCTAAAATTATTAACTTTCGCACCCATACCTGCTTCGCTCAAATCAAGTTCTACACGTATTTTGTGCTTTTTTAGTTCATTAGCGATTTGTTTAGCATAATCATATTGTTCTTCACTAACAGGCACTATACCTATTTGTGTAGGACTTATCCACAAAGGAAATTCGCCTTTTGTGTGTTCAATTAGCAATCCTATAAATCTTTCTAATGAACCATAAATAACTCTATGCACAACAACCGGTGTTTGTCTAGAACCGTCTTTATCAGTATAATACAAATCAAAATTTCGTGGAAGTTGGAAATCTAGTTGTATTGTACCCATTTGCCACTCTCTGCCCAAAGCATCTTTCATAAGTAAATCAATCTTAGGCCCATAGAATGCCCCGTCACCTTCGTTTATATCGTATCCACCAACACCAAAACGATGGTCAAGCACTTCACCCAATTTTTTCTCTGCCTCGTTCCAAAGTTCTATATCGCCCATAAAGTCATCTGGTCTAGTAGATAGTACACAACGATATGTTAAATTAAATATATGATAGAATTTATCAGCAATTTCAAAAATGCTTGATATTTCACTTTCTATTTGGTCAGGTCTAATAAAATTATGCGAATCGTCTTGTCTAAACATCTGTACTCTTAATAAGCCGTGCAATGTTCCTGAGCCTTCTTTTCTATGCAAAACATCACAATCTGAGTATCTTAATGGTAAATCTCTATAACTATGAACTTTACGCTTATACACAACCATAGCATTAGGGCAATTCATAGGTTTAACGGCAAAATCTTCATCTTCGATAGAGAACATATCGTTTCTATAATGTGCCCAATGTCCACTCGTTATCCAAAGTTGTTTAGCATTAATAAGTGGAGAACTAATTTCTTCATAACCACGCATTTCGTGTTCTTCACGCCAAAAATCTATTAGAGTATTAAATAATTTCCAACCCTTAGGTAACCAATAAGGCATACCTGGTGCAGTTTCATTAAGCATAAATAAATCTAATTGTGGACCAAGTTTACGATGGTCACGAGCCTTGGCTTCTTCTATAAATTTTAAATGGTCTTTAAGTTCCTCTTTTGTATTAAATGCAAAGGCATAAATTCTTTGTAACATTTTATTATGTTCATCACCTCTCCAATATGCAGAAGAAGATTTATCTAACTTAAATGAAACATTTCTTAATTTTTTGAAATCTTCTACGTGTGGACCACGACATAAATCTACAAAATCTCCACAACTATAAATGGATATTTCTTCACTATCATCTAAGTCATTAATTAATTCAATTTTGTATGGTTGGTCTTTGAACAAATCTAGTGCTTGTTGTTTAGACAAAACTTGTTTTGTAAAGGCACAATCTTTTTTTAATAATTCACGCATTTTATCTTCAATTTTTTGCAAATCTTCAGGTTCAAATGCCTTATTAACATCAAAATCATAATAGAACCCCTTGTCAATAGCAGGTCCTATACCAAATTTAACATCTTTGTATAATTCTTGTACAGCATACGCCATAAGGTGAGCCATAGAATGTCTTATTATTTCTATATCTTCCATAATTACCTCTCATATCCTAATATTATATCACAAGGATATTTATAAATCAATTAAATATTGTTTGTCTTTTTATTTTTTTGAATTTCATCTTTCTCGTTTTTAATATTTTTATCTTGTTTAGTATTTTTTTCATTTTTCTTTTTGTTATCTACATTTTTTTTGTCCACCTTGACGGCTGTTGTACTACAAGAATTCATTATGTTAATGTATTTTTGAGCGTCCAACTTGTACGCAATGGCTTTAGCACAAAATACCAAACAATGATTTATACTTGTTGTATTAGGCAATAATGTACAACAACTATCCCCACAGTTTTTGAACGCTATCTCTAATTCATTACAAAATAAATTATATGCATCAAGTTCATTTGTGTATTTCAAAAATTCAGTAACAAGCACTTTAATCTCGTTCATACTCAAAACTTGTTTAAGAAAACATAGTGCAATCATATAACACAAATGCTTTCTTGTGTATCTTTTGCCCTTAGGAGCAGGAATTAAGCCAAATTTTACATAGTTATTAACCATAGAAGGTGTTATAACATTATCTGTATTGGTTATTATTGATAAATGTTTATTAATTAACGCTAATACTTGGTCCATATATAATTCAATGTCAGGCAAATCTTCATACCTAGGTATGCGATAGTTCCTTAATTCCATCTCATACTTTTTCACTTCTTTGTCAATACTATCCATAATTCTCTCCACTATAATATATCATATTTTATTCTATTTTATCATAATTTATAAATAATAGCAACAAATTATAAAAAGTAGTTGACATTTTTTTGATAATGGTATAATATAGTATTAAATACTAGATTACGGAGGCTAAAGAATGACAAAAAACATTGCTTTGTTTGGAGATTCGATACTAAAAGGCATAATTTTTGGAGAAGATAAACGTTATCATATTTCAAAAGATGTCGATTGGCAAGATATAGAGAAACAACTCGACATATCCATAGAGAATTGTAGTAAAATGGGTATTTGCGTCAATGGTGGCAAAGAAAAATTAGTTAAATATTTAGATTCTAACCCGAAAATAGATAGTATTGTACTAGAATATGGTGGTAATGATAGTGACTATTATTGGAATCAAGTATCACTAGACCCAAATGGTAACAACTTGCCTAAAACTGATTTGAATGAATTTCGCAAAGATCTAACAAATATGGTAGAATTAATTAAACAACACAATATTAAACCAATCCTTATGACACTACCCCCTATTATAGCCGATAAGTACTTTGATTTTATAATTAGCCAAGGTAATGACAAAAATAACATAAAAAAATTCTTAGGTGATATACAAATAATTTATAGACGCCAAGAACTATATTCAAATGAAATTTTAAAAATATCTAAAGCACTTAATGTAAACTTAGTTGACGTTAGAGAAAAATTTCTTAAAACTTATGATATCACTAAATATTATTGTGAGGATGGCATACACCCTAACAAAGAAGGACAAAAACTCATTATTGAAGCATTTGTAGATTACTTTAAAAAAGCAAGGAGTAAAAAAAATGAAAATTCAAATTACTGCAGATAGCACCATTGATTTATCGCAAGAACTATTAGATAAATACAAAATTAAAACTATTGGTTTGTCTATTAATTTAGGAGGCAAAGAATATATAGACGGCGAAAATATTAGTGCTAAAGAAATTTTTGAATTTATCAAAAAAACTAATACATTACCAAAAACAGGTGCAGTTAATGTAGAAAGGTACAAAGAATTTTTTGAAAAGAATTTAGATAAAGATACTGCTATAATTCATTTTACAATATCTAGCGAGATGAGTTCTTGTTATAATTTTGCTCAAATTGCTAGCGAAAGTTTTGAAAATGTATACGTAATTGATTCAAGGTATTTATCAACAGGTATAGCCCTGCTCGCTATCTACGCTAGAAGGTTAGCAGACGAAAATTTAAGCGTTAAAGAAATTGTAGATAAAGTACAAGCGTTAGCCAATGATAATAAAGTACAATGCTCTTTTATACTAGATAATCTAAAATTATTATACAAAGGTGGCAGATGCTCTGCAGTACAAATGTTTGGAGCAAACCTATTAAGAATCAAAGTTTGTATAGGTGTCCACGACGGTAAAATGGGTGTAGATAGAAAATATAAGGGTAAATTTGAAAACGCAATTGGAGAATATATTAAAGATTGTTTAAATTTATACCCAAATTATGACACGCACTGTTGTTTCATAACTTACACTACTGCCTCACAAGAAATTTTAGATAACGCAAAGTCTGCAGTTATACAAAATAGTAATTTTGAGAATATTTACTTCACAAATGCTGGTGGAACGATTTCTAGTCATTGTGGAGAAAACACAATTGGCATACTATACTTATTAAAATAAATAACTATGTACAAAAAAATACAACATATTACTTTTAATTTTTGTTTATAGGATTAAATAAGATAACAAGCAACTAACAAAATATAATTATGCTAAATACAATGTATTAGATTAGAAAAAATTAACATAAATTAAATAATTAATTATTCATACCTAAAGTTTTTACTTTTGGTTTATGTCATTAATTATAAAAAGCAGGACAATGTCCTGCATTCTGTGTGCTTGAAAAGTAACACTAGCCAAGCTTAGTACTAAAGTACTAGCGTACGGTATATATTTATTGTTTTTAGTACTAAAGTAGGCTAGTGCTTGATGCCAAGACCATAGGTCAAATCGACTTGCGTACGGCATTGGTCTAGATTGAGCATCTAGCCTCAACTTAGTACTTAAGTAATATACTTAGTGCTTGTCAAAGCACTAAGATTTATATTTTATATACTTAGTACTAGTGCTGGCTAGTGATACATTCTAAGACCACAGGTGCAGGAGTGTTAGCATACGGCAGTGGCCACCACTTTGAGAGAACTTACAAAGTTAGTGCTAGTACCAACTTTAGACCACGCCATAGGGTGGCATCACCCTTGTCCTGCTCTAGGGTTATAGTGGATGAAATCCCCTTGATACTTGCGCACAGTGTCGTCACACCTTTTGCTTAGACATTTCTATAATAGTTTCAATATTTAAATATGGGGAATGAGCGGACACATGATTTTTGTTTAGATATTGCCCTTGCACTTGTGGGGCTAATAATCTTGCCTCTAGTTTTTGTTTTTCATTAGAGAATACGCGTAGCATTTTAGCATTTAATTCTTTTGTACTGATTGTATCTGTAAATTTAATTACTCCTGACCCTTGAACATTTGAATAAGGATTATTATATTTAGAATGTAGACGCACAAAATCCGCATTGTCTGATGCAAA
>CASDSK010000018.1 GCA_949283525.1 uncultured Eubacteriales bacterium | reverse complement strand
GATTTAATAGTATTTAATTGTTTGTCTATTTCATTCTGCATTAATTTCCAAGATACTTCATTAAATAGTGCAACTTTTTTTGAACTTTTGTGAGTAAATAAATACTCCCCAATAATTTTTCTATCCACTATTTGCCCATTTTCATCTATGTATTTTGAACCAAACACTTCATTTATAAAATCTATAAATTCTGGATTAATGTATAAACTATGCGCTATTTTATCAATATTTATTACTTCACATTTTAATAATTGTGCTAATGTTTTAGACAAAGTACTTTTGCCACTACCAGATTTTCCAACTACTGCGATTATGTTCATCATTTTTATCCTTTGCAAAATTGTGTATTTAATTCTAGCATATAATTTAGTTTTAGTCAAAGAAAAAACTATTTAAATTATAACTAAAGTTGTTTTATTTATATTATTCACATTAATTAACAAATATTTATTTTTAGACGCTATACTTATACTGTTTTTGCGTCGATTTAGTTATTTATTTTTTAATTTTGATAACATTAAATATTTATGCACAATTAAAAAAAACTTATACTATTTTTTTTTAGCATAAGTTTTATTTTAACTTAATTTATAACTATAATAATTAATAATTATCATCCAAATCTTCGCCATTATCACTATTATCGTCATCTAAATCTAGGCCTAAATCATCTACACTTAAATTTTTGTTCAAAAAGTCATTTAGTTCTTGAGTTTGGTCCTGTGCTTCTACTTGCGTTTCTTTTTCAATCTCATCATTGTCGTTATCGTCTATTTCGTCATCATTTTCTTCTATTTCATCATCATTTGTGAAATCTTTAATGTTGTCATTATCATCCACTTTTTCAAAGTTTGCGTTATCTATTACTGCACACTCACTCTCTGTTTCTTTATCAGTTATTGCTACGCTAGAAACATAATTGCCACCACGAATGTTCATAATTTTAACACCGTATGTCATACGCCCAAATATTCCTATTTGATTTGCGTGAACTCTTATGACGGTACCATTTATTGATACTATCATTATATCATTATCTTCTGTGACTTTCTTTAGACAAATAAGTTTACCTGTTTTGGTATTAAACCTACCAGCCTTGACGCCTTTGCCACCACGCTTAGTTATTCTTATATCTGCAACTTTCATACGCTTGCCAATACCTAATTGTGAAATAACTAAAACGATATCTTCTTTGGACACAATAGCCATATCTACAAGTTTCGCACCATTTATTAATTTCATACCACGCACACCCTTGGCTGTTCTACCCATAGCACGAACTTGACTTTCGTCAAAATGTATACATCTACCATTATCGCTGGCTAAAATTATCTCTTGATTACCGTCAGTTAATGCTACGCCCACTAATTCGTCGCCGTCAATTAAGTTAATAGCAAATTTACCATTTTTGTTAATTCTTTCAAAAGCAGTAATAGGTGTCTTTTTGATTAGTCCATTTCTTGTTGCCATTAATAGATAACCATTAGTTCTATTATTGATAGGTATAATTGTAGTAATTTTTTCGTTTTGCGATAAGTTAAGTAAATTTACAATCGCTCTACCTTTGGCATTCTTTTGTGCTTCTGGCACTTCAAATGCTCTTAGGTTATATACCTTACCAAAATTAGAGAAACAGAATAGATGGTCGTGCGAGTTTGTTATAAACATATTTTCGACAAAATCTTCTTCTTTTGGTTTATGGCCGACTACACCAACGCCACCCCTATTTTGTGATTTGTATTCACTCACTGCTAGTCGCTTAATATATCCTGCGTGAGTTAAAGATATGACGACTTCTTCTTTTGGTATTAAATCTTCTATATTAATATCACCATAGTCTATGCTAATCTCAGTTTTTCTTGGTGTAGCATATCTATCTTTAATCTCCAAAATCTCTTTTTTGATAATAGCATCCACTTTTTGTGGGCTTTCTATAATACTTTTTAACTCACTTATAAGTGCCTTAATGTCAGCAAGTTCTTTTTTGAGTTTCTCTACTTCCAAACTTGTTAATCTTTGTAATCTCATTTCTAAGATAGCAGTAGTTTGTTTCTCACTTAATAAGAATTTATCACGCAATTTCTTGCCTGCTTCTACTTTGTCAGCAGAACCTTTGATTATTGCTATGACTTCGTCAATGTTAGCAAGGGCTATAACAAGTCCTTCTATTATATGTTCTTTCTCTTGTGCTTTCTCTAACTCAAACTTAGTTCTTCTTAAGATTATATCTCTTTGATGCCTTAAATACTCATAAATTATTTCTCTAAGGTTTAAAATTTTAGGACGATTATCCACTAATGCAAGCATTATTATACCGTCGCTGACTTGAAGATTACTATGTTTATATAATGTATTTAGCACAACTTGTGGATTAGCATCTTTTTTGACATCAATTACAACTCTCATACCCGTTCTATCAGACTCTTCTTTGATATCTGCTATACCATCAATTCGTTTATTTTTAACTAAATCTGCTATTTGCATAATTAGTTTAGCCTTATTAACTTGATAAGGTAATTCAGTAATAATGATATGACTACGCCCATTTTGTTCTTCAATGTCGGCTTTGGCACGCACTACAATACCACCACGCCCCGTTCTATAGGCTTGTCTAATAGCATTTTGCCCCATTATAATACCACCGGTAGGAAAATCTGGCGCTGGCATTATTTGTATCAATTCGTCTATTGTAATATCAGCATTGTCAATCATAGCGACAACACAGTCAATCGCTTCGCCTAAATTATGTGGAGGTATGTTTGTCGCCATACCTACTGCTATACCGTTAGAACCATTGACAAGCAAATTAGGAAATCTACTAGGCAAGACAGTAGGTTGCATAAGTGTACCATCGAAGTTTGGATAGAAATCTACACTATTCTTTTCCAAATCTCTCAGCATTTCGCTTGCCACTTTAGATAGTCTGGCTTCTGTATACCTCATAGCAGCAGCACTGTCGCCGTCAACAGAACCAAAGTTTCCGTGTCCGTCTACAAGTGGTGCACGCATACTAAAGTCTTGTGCTAGTCTAACTAATGCGTCATAAACTGCAGAGTCGCCATGTGGATGGTATTTACCTAATACATCCCCGACAATTCTCGCACACTTTCTGTATGGCTTGTCATTAAATAAATTTAATTCGCTCATATCGTAAAGTATTCTTCTATGAACAGGCTTAAGTCCATCTCTAACGTCAGGTATGGCTCTAGATACATTAACTGCTCTAGCGTAAGATATAAAACTCTTTTTCATCTCATCTACAACAGGGACATCTATAACCTTATTTTTGTTATCATTTTCAATAATATCCATAATCTTAACCTTTTGGTGCTATTTCCTATAATTTTTATATATCCACTTCATCAACTAACATAAAGTTTTCTTCAATAAATTCACGTCTTAATTCTGGACTTTCGCCCATTAATAAATCAAATGTTTCTTCTGCTGCTAAAGCATCTTCCATAGTAACTTTCAGCATTATTCTTCGTTCTGGGTCCATAGTCGTTTCCCATAATTGCTCAGCGTTCATTTCGCCTAAACCTTTGTAGCGTTGTATCTCAATCCCTTTTTGGTCAATCGTTTCAAGATAACTATTTAATTCGTCGTCGCTATAAAAATATTTGTCAACCTTATTCTTTGATACTTTATACAATGGTGGTTGTGCTATATATACGTGTCCTTGTGAAATAAGTGGACGCATAAAACGGAAGAAAAATGTTAATAACAATATTCTTATATGACTGCCGTCTACATCAGCATCAGTCATACAAATTATTTTATGATAACGTAATTTACTCTCATCGTACGCTTCGTGTATGCCACAACCAAACGCCGTTATCATGCTGTTAATCTCAGCATTTTCAAGTATTCTATTTATACTACCGGCTTTCTCCACATTTAGAATTTTACCCCTAAGTGGTAAAATCGCTTGGAAACGTCTATCTCTGCCTTGTTTAGCCGTTCCACCTGCACTATCACCTTCGACTATATATATTTCACAATTCCTTGGGTCCTTGTCAGAACAATCACTTAATTTCCCCGGTAATGTGGTATGCTCAAGCACACTTTTGCGTCTAGTTAAATCTCTAGCGTTTCTAGCAGCGTCACGTGCTTTTTGTGCAGTTAGACATTTAGTAATTAGTTCTCTAGCAATACTAGGGTTTTCTTCTAGATATGAACCAAATCCATCTATCATAACTTTCTCTACATAACCACGCATTTCAGAATTGCCTAACTTTGTTTTTGTTTGCCCTTCAAATTGTGGGTTTGTTAATTTAACACTAATAACGGCATTCAAACCTTCTCGCACATCTTCACCAGACAATTTATCGCCGTCTTTAATCATTTTGCTCTTGATTGCATAATCATTAATTATTTTTGTTAAACTATTTTTGAACCCTACTAAGTGTGTTCCACCTTCTATAGTATTAATGTTATTAGCGTATGAATGTATGTTCTCAGCATAACTATCGTCATACTCCATACATACTTCTACTTCGTAGTTTGATGCTATTTTTTGTAAGTATAAAACTTCTTTGAATAAAGTATTTTTGTTTTGTACTAATTGTTGTACAAATTCTTTAATTCCACCTTCAAAACAAAATGAAGCCTTTTTGTCATTGCGTTCATCTATTAGTTCGATAGTTAATCCACGGTTCAAAAACGCTATTTCTCTAAATCTTAATCTTAAAGTATCAAAATTAAAATCTACTGTTTCAAAGATTTCAGCGTCAGGCATAAAACTTATTTTTGTACCTCTTTCTTCCGTAGATTCTACAATCTTTAATGGTGCTTGTGGCACGCCTTTTTTGTATTCTTGTGTATAATGATTGCCATTTTGGTATATATCTACCTTAAGCCAAACAGACAATGCATTAACAACTGACAAACCAACGCCGTGTAAACCACCTGATATTTTGTAACCATTTCCACCAAATTTTCCACCAGCGTGCAGTTTTGTCAATACTACTTCTACTGCCGATTTGTGTTCAGTTTTGTGCATACCTGTTGGAATACCACGCCCATTATCTTTCACACTTACACTTCCGTCTTTGTGCAAAATGACAGTAACTTTATCACAGTATCCAGCCAACGCTTCGTCTATACTATTGTCAACTATCTCAATAATTAAATGATGAAGTCCTCTTTCGTCAGTTGAACCAATGTACATACCGGGGCGTTTTCGCACTGGCTCTAACCCTTCAAGAACTTGAATATCACTCTCATCATACTTTGTAGAATGTTTTAATTCTTTCTCAAGTTCTTCCATATTTTTGTTATCAACTTCACTATTCATACAACCCTCAATTTAATTTTTTTTTAATAAATATTACACAATTTTTTTTGTAATTTTAACATAAAAATTTATACAATATTTCTTATAAAAATTATACCATAAAATCAAAAAAAATACAACTAAAATATCACATTTATACTACACTTATATTACATAAAAATTACTATAAATCTACTATTTTTGACATATTTTGATAAAAAAAATAATATATTTTATTATATTAATAAAATCAAAAAAAATAGGAGTAATAATATGGAAAATTCAATAGCAAATAACACTACTGAAAACTTAATTCAAAATCACAAAATAACGGTAGACTCGCGAAACGTAACGTCTATCTCAGGAATTACTAATGTCGAAAGCGCTAATGAAAGTGGGCTTACATTATATATCGGTAAAACTGCTCTTATAATAGAAGGAGAAAAAATGAAAGTACAAAAAATCGACGTCGATTTAGGTAATGTCGAAGTTATCGGCTTAATTAAATCTATTAAATATAGCGAAACTAAACCACATAGAAGTATATTAAAAAAACTAACTAATAAAAGTTAGTTTTAATTAATGTGTAAGTTACTAAACATTGCTTTAGTTTTAATTTAATTATTAAATCTAATTATTATACAAATTATTTATTATCTAATCTTTAAATTATAAAATTTGTCTTATCATTCAATTTAATTTAATTTAATTTAAGAAAATTTGAAATTAAAATTAATTAAAATAACAAAGAATTTTTAATTAAATATTAAAAAAATAGGTATGTAATAAGTTTTTACACTTATTCACACCTATTTTTATTTATCCGTCTAATCTCTTGACTGTTAAATATGCATCAGCATTATCTCCAATTGTAACGGTTAATCCACCTGTAGGAGAACCTGTAGATGCAATTGCTAAATCAATTTGGTCACTAGCACTCAAATCAACGATTACACTAGCGCTTATTGACGCATAAAATTCAGTGCCACCATCACTTCTTTGTGTGGCTTCAGCAGAACCTATACTCTCATCAATATTTGTAGTATTTTGTCGAACTGCTACTTCAAATCCCACTTCCTCATTAGTGGTTAAACTTATTCTATAACTAACTTCATATACCCCAGCATCTTCAACTGTAATAGCATTAGAAGATGTAGTAGTTTTTAATAATGGCATTTCAGTATTTAGTGCCACTTGTTGAAATGAATTAGCCGAAGTTAAAGTTGGCTGTTGTGTAGCATTATTGTATAAACCACCATAAGCACTTATTCCCGTTGGACCAGTTGGGCCTGTTGGACCTGTTGGTCCAGTTGCACCCGTAGGGCCTGTAGCACCAGTTTCGCCACTTGCACCTGTTGGACCGGTTTCTCCCGTTGGGCCTGTTGGACCTGTTGGACCTGTTGGACCGGTTTCTCCCGTTGCACCAGTTGCACCCGTTGCTCCTGTATCTCCTTGAAGCCCTTGAATTCCTTGCGCTCCTGCATCTCCTGTTGGCCCTGTTGGACCGGTTGGACCAGTTGGCCCCGTTGGGCCCGTTGCACCAGTTGCTCCTGTATCTCCTGCACCGGTTGGACCTGTCGCGCCAGTTGGGCCTGTTGGACCGGTAGGACCAGTTGCTCCTGTATCACCAGAACCAGTTGGACCTGTCGCGCCAGTTGGGCCGGTTGGGCCGGTAGGTCCAGTTGCTCCTGTTGCTCCTGTATCTCCTGCACCGGTTGGACCTGTCGTGCCAGTTGGGCCTGTTGCACCTGTTGGGCCAGTTGGACCAGTTGGACCTGTATCACCTGTTGCACCCGTTGCGCCGGTTGGACCAGTTGGACCGGTAGGACCCGTATCGCCTGCTGGTATTCCAAAATCAAATACAGCATTTTGTTCAGTCCCACTATTTATGACAGTAGGTGTTGAACCAGCAGGCAGTTCTATTGCAACGCCAGCATTAACTAATGATGGACCCGTTGCTCCTGTTGGGCCTGTTGGACCAGTTGGACCAGTTGGACCGGTTGGACCAGTTGGACCGGTTGGGCCTGTTGGACCGGTTGGGCCTGTTGCACCCGTTGCACCTGTTTTTTTGATAATCTTAGTCATTCCATTATCATCACAACATTTTGAACAACCACAACCACATTTCCCACACATACAGTAAGAGATGTTTTCTAAATTATTTCTGTTAATAATTAAGTGTTTATTAATAAACATATTTTTCTCCTTGGAGTTTTTACTCCAATTCAATATATGACAAAAATTATAAAAAAGTTAAAATTTGTTATTAACTACAAAATAAATTATCAACACTTTATTAAAATAAACAAAAAAACTTTATCAATATAAAGCGTCTTACTAAGTCCACTTCAATAGATAAAGTTTTGAATTATATTTGTGTTTACTTTTTGTGATTACTTATTTAACTGACAAAAGAATTTTACTGCATCATCAATCTTGAGAAATTGTTTTTCTTTTGTTTTTGTATTTTCTATTTCTACCATATTGTCATCTATTTTGTTACCTAATACTGCTAAGTATGGAGTGCCAAGTAAATTAGCATCTTTAATTCTCGCACCAAACATTAATTCTTGCCTATCATCTAACAAAGCATTTACTCCATTATCTAATAACTTTTGATAAAATTCATTCGCCTGTGCTTCTTTCGTCCCAATGTTGCCATAAATAATTTGGACTTTGTAAGGGGCTAAATTATAAGGTAAACTAAAACCAATTATTTCATTTTTGTCATTAACTATTTTATTGCTTTCATAGACGACAGCGACCACCCTACTAACTCCAATACCATAACACCCCATATAATAAGGTTGGAAATTTCCTTCATCATCAACATAACCAGCATTCATTGAATCAGAATACTTCGTGCCCAATTGAAATATATGGCCCAATTCAAGAGAACGACATTTTGTTAGTTTATTAATATCATCAATGCCATACATAGAATTAAGATATTCTTGAGCATCTAATCTATCTAATAATTCACTATTGAAAGCCTTATGTGAATTTTTATCTACAAATATAGTGTCTTCTCCAAGATTAGAAATTATCATAAATTCTTCGGATTTTTTGCCACCCATATTACCAGTGTCGGCACCTACGGGAATAACATCTAAATTAAGTTCTCTAAAAATGTCGATATACACATCCTTAATTTTATCATAATCCATCAATAAATCTTGCATATCCTTGCCAAAACTATAAGCATCCATCATTTCAAATGCTTTTCCACGAATAAGATATCCTTTTGTCCTAATCTCATTTCTAAATTTTGTGCCTATTTGATAGAAAGTAACAGGCAAAGATTTGTAAGAATTTAGGCGATTTCTAAGAAATTCTACTATTGCCTCTTCAGCCGTTGGCGCTAAACAAAATTTTTGCGCGCTAGATTGAGTTCTATACATAACATCTTCATCAACATATTGTTTTAACCTTCCAGATGCTTCCCAAATACTTTCTGGCTGTAAAATTGGCAAACATACTTCTACGCAATCAATTTTATCTAAATGCTTTCTTATAACATCTTTGACATTTTGCATAACCTTATACAATATGTGGTCATAAGCGTATATTCCACTACAAAATTGAAATAATTGACCCATTTTCAATAAAATATCTTGACTAAAAACATTGTCTTCATTCATAATTTTATTTTTTGTTATTGCTAACTTTGATAATCTCATTTTTAAACTCCTTTCATTACAATAAATAAATAAAATATGTAAAAATTTTACATATTTTATTTATTTTATTTTGTTGCAATTCTTGCTTTTTGTTTTTTGTGCTCTTTTTCAAGTTCTGTAATTAACTTATCCAATTCATTGAATTTCTCTAAGCATGTTTTGTATTTTAATTCACCACTATTTTTCGCTTTAATTTTTATATTTAACTTTTCTCTAACATTAAGATATTGAGAACCCATATTGTTTTCTTTGTATATTTGATAATATTTATCATCCAAGAATACAAGTGAACTTTGATTAAAAAAGTCATCATCCTTATGGAAAGCATTTTTCGCTTGAAATCTTCCTAAAATATCATCTTTATCCTTATATATCCTTGCTTTACCTGTTTGAAAGTCGTCCCATTCTTTTTTATTAAAACTCGTTTCATCATTTTTAACTTTTTTTATGTACTTTTTGCACCAATTAATTTCAAAGTCGAAATCTTTTATATAATCGTCTAATAATATGTCAATATTTTCATAATCTGCAATATTATTGCACGCTATATCAAATTCTTTTAATAATTTTTTTAATTTATTTACATATTCTTGCTTTTCATTATCTTCATCTTGAACACTACTTACCTTAGTAGTTATATTAGAAGTAGATTTTTTTTGCTCAGTGTTTTTTTCTTGACTTGTATTAGGTTTAGGGACTGGGTCCTTTCTTTGTCTAGGTGGCTGAACATTAATAGCACTATTAGTTTGCTTATCAGTTACTTTATTAACTTTAGTTTCGCTTACTTTCGCTTTAACTTTTTTAATTTCAGTCTTTGATGAGTTATCATAAAGGTTTTGTTGAACAAAGTAATCAGTCTCTTGTTCAATACCTTTACCATTATTTAATTGATTATCCATAATACCCTCTCTTTGAGTAAGATTATAACACAAACTTCACTCTTTTGTCAAGAAATAACTTTATTTTTACTTGTAATTAAATGCTTGTCAATCCATACTCAAAAATGCTATAATATTATTTAATTAGGAGCAAAATGAACTATTTATTTTTTGACATAGAATGTTGTGATGGCACACATATTTGTAGTTTAGGCTACGTTAAAACTACAGACAATTTTAAAATTTTAGCAAAAAAAGACATAATAATAAATCCAGAGAAAAAATTTCGACTTGGGTCACGTACGGAAAACAAAATCAAATTATCATATCCACTGAATATTTTTTATAATCAAGGTAATTTTCGCAATTACTATAACCAAATACGCCAACTACTTACTACCAATACATTAATAGGTTTTAGCATCGTAAATGATTTTAATTTTATCAATTTAGCGTGTGCAAGATATAATTTACCACAATTAATGCTCAAAGGCATTGATATTCAACAATTACATAAATACATTACTAACTCTCAATCGGTAACTTCACTACAAAAAGTATTGGAACACTATAATATATCTATAAATACTCTACACTTACACAAAAGTTGCGACGACGCTCAATTAACAATGTTAGTGCTAAAAAAAATGTGTAAATTTTATAACTTTACACTAAATGATATTATAAAAAAATTTCCTAATTGTATAATACAGTCCAATATATACAAAAAGAAAAATATTGTTACTAATTTATCTGCAAACAAAAAAATTGTAGTTTGTTAATATTTAACTAGTGCCTTTTTATAAGCGTTCCACATAAGGCATTTTTTTTGTCATCTATTATAATAATACCATTGGCTAAACATTTACCCTTATCATTAAAAACACAATGAGCAGAACATTCAATGTTAGCATCTTTAATATGCCTAAAATTTTCATATTGTGGCGTTTTGGTAAACATTATTTTTGATAAGTCTTCAATAGGTTTACTTTTATCACAATCATAACTTTGACACACAGAACAATTATCAATGTTTATTTGTTTTGAATTACAAACACATTTTTTGTTATGTTTACAATTTAATTTTCTACAATTAATATCCATATTAATATTATTGAACAAATTAATTAAATGTATACAAATAATTGTTTAATTCTATTTAACTATGTTATAATAATAAATAAAATGTAGGTGGAAAATGGCTAGACGACCAACAAAAACAATAGAAGTAAATTTACACGGACTACGAGAATATGAGGCGTGGGCTAAACTTAATGAAGTTTTAGAAAACGCACCAAATGATGTCAAGATACTCAAAGTTATACACGGCTACCACGGTGGGCAAGTGCTCAAGCAATTAGTGAGAGTTAATTATGTGCATTATAGAATTGATTATGTGCAGCCCTTGTTTGGTAACGACGGCGAAACTTGGTATTACCTTAAACCTGATTTAGACAAAAACAATTAAAATATAGGTGTAATTATTGGCAACAAAAAAACTACAATATTTTAAAATATAATTTAAAATAAAAAAATATAGAAATAGAATTGTTATAAACAACTCATTTATTCTATATTTTTTTTAATACCAATTAAAAATTACTTAGTTATAAATAATATGCCTAATGTATCAAGCCCACAATGGCTAGAAATTGTAGCACCGGCTTGCGTTTCCAAAATCTCGTCAAACTTTCCTTGTAGTTGTACTTTGACTTGTTCTACAATTTCTTTATCAATAGGCGTATGCGTTACAAAAACTCGCTTTCTATCATAATTAGGATATTTAGCCATTGTTTCATCGACATAATTTTCTACAACTTTATTAAGTTTGCCCATAAACTTTTTGCCTACTTTCATTTCGCCATTAGCAAGTGTAATTTCAGGTTTGATACGCAAAAATTTAGCACTTAATCTCATAGCCCCACTACAGCGACCACCCTTGTGCATATAGTTTAAATCGCCTAATACAAAAGATGCTTGAACTTTTTTTGTTAATAACTTACACTCTTCCACAATCTTTGCTGGCTCCATACCTTCGTTAACTCTATCACAAGCGTTCAAAACTAACAAAGCAATTCCTGTGCTTAAAGAACGTGAATCTATAACAAATACTCTTTCGCCATATTCTTCTGCCGCCTTAGAAGCATTGCTATAACAACTAGATAACATACCTGAAACAACAAAATGTATCACACAGTCACAATCTTTCAATAATTTGTCATAAAATTCTTGATATGAAACAATACTAGGAGAAGCAGTCTTAGGCAATTCTCCCGTTTTATCAACATACTTAAATAATTCATCAGTGGATACTTCGACCCCATCTAATTTCGTTTCATCACCCAAAGTTACCCATAATGGCATAATCGCAATATTGTATTTATCTATTAGTTCTTGACTTAAATCAACTGTACTATCTGCAGAAATTCTTATTCTCATTTTATCTTTCTCCTTAAAGTAAAGTATAATTATTTTGAATTAATAAGTCAAGCATATAACATATTCAAAATAAAATCAAATAAAAAAAGATTTCCCTTAATACAAAAAGGAAATCATAAAAATTATAAATAATAACACAATTCAATAATTTATTTTTTTAATTTATAAAGATTTAAATATATTTGTTATTAAATCTATTATAATTATAAACAATGCGTTTTGTATAATTCATTAGCCCTATTTTTGAATTTTTCTGCTACTTCTTTCTCGTCTAATCCTATTAAATCTTTGTACTCAATATATTTATCTATTATTAATGTGTTTTGCTTTTTGCAATAATACATATTATATATTTTTAGATTTTTATTAAATTTCTCATAATATTTTCTCGCAAGCAATAAAAAGCCAGCAAAATATTGTTTAAGTTCTTGATGATACCCATCACTAGAATTTTCAGGAAAAATTATAATACTATTGCCCTTATTTAATTCGTCATAACTTTCCTTTAATGTATTTCTTAACCTTGCGTCAGTATATGTAGGTATTATTTGCATTCCTTTATAAAATAAATATAATACAGGCGATGCTATTACTGCAATTAACTTCGATAAATATTTATTTATATGTTTCTTTTTGTAAAAATATATATTGGATAAATAGTTATATCTTTCTTTGATACCACTGACCATTTCGTGCGTTCCCCAAAACCTAAAATTAATAGGAAAATAAAGTTCGTGTGTCAATGGACCACTTGCCCCACTATGATTAGATAAATATATAGCACATTCTTCCAAATTCTCATTATAATTAATAACTTTTGGTTTGCGTTTAAAAATTTTTATAATTGATTTACAAAACCTAAAAAAAGGCTTTCTATTACTCATTTGTTACCTCGTGCTATATTGTAACATAATAAAGTTTGATTGTCAAAATATTTTTAATAGTATTTATTTAAGTATTTTTACTTATCGCTTAATCAAAAAACATATTTTTAACTTTATCAAAATTTCTAAAATCTTTAATGTAATTTAATAAACTTTTTGATTGGTAAAAAAATAATTATTTCATTAATAATAAAATAAAAAAGTCTATTATAAGACTTATTAAGCCTAAATAATAGACATTTTTATTTCTCTATAACTAACTAAAAAAACTTGTAGTATTTGTTTGTATTATATAATCTGCTTTCTCTATTTTGTTATAACAATTTTGGATACCGACTGTAGCCATACCATTTTTCTTTCCTTCTAATAAGTACTTTGGGGCATCTTCAAAAAGCACACATTCATTAGGTTCACAATTAAAATATTGCTTTGTGTTCACGTAAATTTCTGGCTTTTTTAAATTTAAATGCAAACAAGAAATAATTCCATTAAATTTATCCCTAACACCCCATTTATCCAATAAATCATTTATAATCTCAACTATTTGATTAGATACGATGTATTTTGGCGTATCAACAAATTCTTTCAATAAATCTATAACATAATCAAATATTTGAATATTCATCTTTTTTTGTAAATCCAAAAATACTTCAATATATTTAGGAATATAAGGCACTAAAGTTTCACGGCTAAGTCCACCACCATACATTTCGCCCAATTTATCTGCGATTACTTCAGCAGGTAATCCTACTATTTTAACAAAATCTTCTTTGGTAAAATCTATGCCAAAAATTTTAAGTATTTCTTTCCAAGTCATATAGTTTAATGGTTCAGTATCGGTAATAGTGCCGTCAAAATCCATAAGTATAACTTTTTTTGACTTTATTAATTCGTACAATTCTTTTTGCATAATTCACCTATATGCTTATTTCCCTATTTTCTTTAAATAAATTAAAAGCACTGAAATATCGGCAGGATTAACCCCAGAAATTCGGCTCGCTTGACCAATAGTCAAAGGTTTTATTTTATTTAATTTTTGTCTGGCTTCAATTCTTAGTCCATCTATGTTCATATAGTCTAAGTTAGCATCTAACTTCTGGTTTTCGGCTTTATTTTGCTCGTTAATTTGAATTAACTGTCTTCTAAGATAGCCTTCGTACTTAACTTCCACATTGACTTCACTTAATACATTATGGCTAAATTCATCAAATATATGCAATACTTCATTTAAATTAAATATATCTACATTGGCTCTTTTGATTAGATTTTCTACCATAACTCCTGTAACTATTGGCGTTTCTCCCACGCTATTCAAAAATTCATTTATTTTATTGTCTGGCTTAACAATAGTTTTTAATAATTCTTTGGCTTTATTAAGTTTACTTAGTTTATTTAAATACAAATCATACTGCTCTTTGCCCACTAGACCTACTTTGTGCCCATATTCAGTTAATCTTAAATCACAATTATCTTGTCTTAGTTGTAGACGAAATTCTGCCCTAGAAGTCATCATTCTATAAGGTTCATTTGTGCCTTTTGTTACTAAATCGTCAATTAACACACCTATATAACTTTCACTACGTTTTAGCACTAATGGCTCTCTGTTTTGTAGTTTCATTGCACAATTTATACCGGCAAGTAAACCTTGTGCCCCTGCTTCTTCATAACCAGATGTACCATTTATTTGCCCAGCAAAAAATAAATTTTCTATATCTTTACTCTCTAAAGTCGGTAATAATTTTGTGCTATCTATACAGTCATATTCAATAGCATAACCGTCACGCATTATGAAAGCATTTTCAAGTCCTTTCATTGCTTGAACTGTTTTTCTTTGTACATCCACAGGTAACGAAGTGCCAAAGCCCTGTAAATACCATTCATTTGTGCTAGCACTCTCTGGCTCTAAAAATAATTGATGCCTTTCTTTGTCTTGAAATCGCATAACTTTGTCTTCAATAGACGGACAATATCTAGCACCAACTCCATTAATAGAACCATTATACAAAGGCGCTCTAGTTATGTTATCCATAATAACTTTGTGTGCTTGGTCGTTCGTGTACACCAAATAGCAAGGTCTTATATTAGGTAATTTATTTTTTGTCAAAACCGAAAAAGGTTGTATATCATCGTCGCCATATTGTATATCTAATTTTTGAAAATCTATACTTCTAGCATCTATTCTAGGTGGTGTTCCCGTCTTAAAACGCCTTAATTCAAAGCCGAGTTTTTGTAAAGACTGGCTTAAATAACTCGCCTGCTTAAAACCATTAGGCCCCGTTTCTTGAATGTACTCACCTGTTATAATTCTCGCCTTAAGATACACACCTGTACATACTACAACGCTTTTGCAGTAAAATTTCTCATCACTAGCAGTTACCACGCCTACAATCTTGTTATTCTCTACCAAAATTTCTTTGGCTTCGCCTTGTTTTAGATACAAATTATCTTGTTCTTCCATAACCTTTTTTGTAAGTTCGTGATATTTAACTTTATCAACTTGTGCACGCAAACTGTGTACTGCTGGGCCTTTGCCTACATTTAACATTTTAATCTGTAACATTGTCTGGTCAGCAGTTCTGCCCATTTGCCCACCCAAAGCGTCCATTTCACACACCAAATGTCCTTTAGCCGAACCTCCAATAGACGGATTGCACGCCAAAAATCCTACAGCATCTAGATTAATTGATAATACTAAAGTTTTATGCCCTAATCTAGCAAGTGCTAACCCTGCTTCACTACCTGCGTGCCCAGCCCCAATTACTATTGCATCAAAATTCTCATAATCTACCATATTTTATCCTTTATGTTTATTTAATACACTATGTTTAAGACAAAAACTACCGCACTTGCGGTAGGTCTATTAAATTCATTATATTAATTATATATTTATCTAGCGAGTTTCACTATAAATACAACTAAACTTATAAATGCTACAACTCCATATATCGCCGTCATAACTATCCCAAAAATACTTGTCAATTTAACTTTAAGTAACTCTCCAGTGATAATATTTTCAGGTGTAAGTGAAAATAAATTATTCATTTTGAGTTTATTAAATCCAATAATTGTTGATTCAGGACAATCAGTTATGGTAATAACTTTGTCTTTAATCTCATACTTTCCTTTGTATTCATTGTCACCTATTTTAATCACAACTTCATCATTGAACTTAAAGTTTATTGCTATTTCTTCCCCAGTTGCTAACTCTCCAATTACTAACTCTCCTTTATATGAGCCTACATTGTAAGTAAAAAATGGAAAAAAGAAAGTTATAACTAATAGTCCAGCACTAACGACAAACAAAATTAAACTCATTATCTTTCCCATAGTATTTCTCCTTATTTTATTATATCATAAAATATAAATTAAATCAATAATTTTACAAAATTAAATAGTTTAAACAATAGTTATCCACCATTTGAAAGAATATGTTGATAACTAATTTTTTTTGAAAATATTTCCGTGCCCTGCGTAAACCATATCTATGTTATCTAGATTTTTTATTTTTTGTAATGTTAAATTAGTTTTATCTTTACTCCCTGTAGGCAAATCATACCTACCGTATCCATATTCAAAAATTGCATCCCCACAAAATAAATTATCTGCTACAATTAGTCCCATACTACAATCAGTGTGTCCTTCTAAGTTAATAAAATTATTCTGTGTTTTTAACTCATTTATTATATCCCCTTCATTAATAAATTTCACTTTAGATTTATTGATTTTATTAATTTTTTTCGCTGTAAAAAACATAGCACAAGTCATTTTGTTGTCGTCCATTTTCTCATAGGCTTTTTTTGACATATACACAATGGCATTATCAAATTTCTTTAAATAATCATCTAAGTATGCAAAATGGTCATAATGTGCGTGCGTCAAAAAAACAATATCTACTTTTTTGTCGCCTATTACTTTCAATAATTGCACTAATTCAGCACCAGCATCAATAACGATATTGACATCATCTTCAATAAAATACGTATTACAAAATTTGCCTTGAATTAAATTGATTTTCATATTATCTCCTATACTATATACTTAATTATGATAAATTTTATTATAAATTACAAAATATTTGTTTAAACCAAACAAAAAAAGTGCATTATTACACTATATAAGCACTTTTAAAATTCTTGAAATTCTTTTTTCGTTTCTCTACCAAATAATTTATCAAACTCATCTTGTAGGTCGTGATTAAGAAAAATTATATTATATAAAGCATTAGTTATTGGCATATTAATATTATATTTCTGTGATAGAAGCATTAACCCCTTAATATTACCAACACCTTCGGCAGATTTGCCAAAAGTTTCACCCTTAACAAACTGTTCTCCCCACATACGATTGTGTGAGAAAGCCGAAAACAATGTCGCTTCAAAATCGCCTAAATGACTAAGCCCGTACGCAGTTATAAATTTGCCACCCAATGCCTGCGTAAGTTTCGCCATTTCATAAGTGCCCCTAGACATTAGTGCCCCTTTAAGACAAGACATATTTATCCCGTCTAACATACCTGCTGCTATGCCCAAAACGTTTTTACCAGCAGAACCTATCTCGCCACCGATTATGTCATTTCCGATATAAAATCTTATTAAATTAGACTTAAATTCTTCCACTAAATATTTAGATAACTCTTCATTATAAGAGTGAATAATCATACAGTTAGGCGTGCCATTCACAAAATTTTGAACGTGCCCTGGGCCGACCCACAATGCAATATTGTTAGCATCTACGCCGTTCTCTATCATAATTTCACTTATGCGTTTCCCTGATGTCGATTCTATGCCTTTCATACACAAAACAAATTTTTTGTTTGTAATATCATAATTCTTTAATTCTTGCATTAAGTTTGACATCTCCTGCGTCAAAATAGATATTACTATGATTTCGTTTTGTAAAGCAATATTTAATTCACTTGTTAAATTAATATTTTCTCTAAGAGTCAAATATTCGTTCTTTCCCGTTTCTCTTAAAGTTTTCAAATGCTGTGAATTTTCTCTACCCCACAAAGTAACGTTGTGCTTGTCTGCTAAGTACCAAGCCAAAAATGTCCCCCACCTTCCACAACCTAATACACTTATATCCATTAATTTCTCCCTTATTGTTGGTGTGCTTTGATAAAATCAATTTGTTTTTTGTAAATATCTATTTGACCTAAAGTTGCTTCAATCATTAGCGAAACATAATCTTTGGCAAAATTAACCTTATCTAGATATATATCATTAATTGCTTCATCTACCAAACAATTAATAGATTCAATTAATTGCTCATCTCCATTATTTAATAATTGTATAGCGTTATAAATATTTTTTTCTAATAAATCTACCTTATTCTTTTTGAACAATTTGTCTTGCTTTTTTTGTATTTTAGCAGTTTGCTTTGTTATATTTTTCCTATACTTTTCAATAAGACGATTTAAGTTATATCTTAAAACCATATCTTTGACATCATCTTCTTTAGGTTGCCTTGTATTTAATTTATTTAATGCTTCATTCAATTTTTCTACACGTAAGTTAAATGCGTTAATAATATCTTCAAGCACCCTTGTACATTCATCGTAATTCATAATACTACCTCGCAGTGAGTATAGCAAAAATTTGTGTTCTTGTCAAGTAAAAAATTTTGAAACGCATTCTAAGTTTTATACACAAATGATATTTTATACATTAATTAAATGTATAATATTTTTTTATTTTGTCCATTATATAAATATGATAAATTCAAAAAAGAAATTCATATTTGTAGCAATGCTAGTTTTTTTGTGTAGTTTTATAGTGTTATTGCCAAACTACAATAATACATTTATCGCTTATGTCGTACCAAATAGCCAAGTGTCTTTCTACACTACACAAAAACTTAACAAAGTCCCCGACTATCTTTCGCAAACAGATATAGGTATGGGGGCAATAATTGAATGTCCTAGTTCTATAGCAAATAGTGTCGCTAAAACGCTAAAAAATATTGCCGGAATAAGTTTCTGTTTTGACGGCACAAAAAATGATATTAATGAGTTTTTGGATAAGGTCGATGCAGTGATATTGAAAATAGAAAATATAGATAGTAACATCAAAACTTATCTTTGTTATTCACCCAAACTAAGAAATAACATAAATATAGATAACTTAACAATTAATTTCCAAATAGCACAGGTAAATAACAAAATTACAATAGGCTCTCCAATAATTTTAGGCGAATATTAATAACTTTCCACTGCTAAACTACACATAAATTAAATAAATTACAATCAAAAAAGACTAAAGGTTATAAAGTCAAAAATTTGACTTGCTTTGATACCCTTAGCCTTAATATTTTTATTCTTTTGTAACTTTAACTTTGTTAATTCTATGTCTAATATTCTCCACAACTTCTATTTTAAGTCCCTTAAATTCAAATGCAACACCGTTATTTGGTAACAACCCTAAATACTCACATATCCAACCACCAACAGTATTAGATTCTATTTCGTCAAAGTTATCAACTTTGATTTTGAATAAGTCAAAAAACATTTCCAAATCTGCACTGCCTTGTACAAGATAATTTTTGTCGTCTAGTTTTTGTATAGGTTCTTCTACCTTATCGGTTTCGTCATAAATTTCGCCTACTAATTCTTCTATGCAGTCTTCCATTGTAACAAGCCCATCCGTACCCCCAAATTCATCTACAACTATAGCAATTTGTGCTTTGTTTTTTTGTAATTGTTTTAATAAATCATCTACTTTAACTTGCTCTTGAGTAAATAGTACAGGCTGTATTATGTCAAGAATATTAGGTCTTTTTTCTATCATTGACAAAAAGAAATTTTTTTCGTGAACAAAACCAATAATGTTATCTATAGTCTTGTCATACACGGGCAATCTTGAAAAACCTGACTTTTTGAAAATCTCAAAAATTTGGTCCATCGACATACTTTTTTCTATAGCAGTAATGTCGACTCTAGGTGTGAGTATCCTACCTACAATAACATCGTCAAATTGGACTGCAGAACGAATAAGTTCTCCATTATCTTTGTCTATACCACCAGAATTTTCTGCTTCATTAATTATTGTAATTAATTCTTCATTAGTAACGCTTTCTTTTGGCATTCTGAATATTTTCTTCACTAATTTTTGTAGCATTATAAATAGAAAACTTAATGGATAAAATATAAAACTTAAACCATATATTATCGGTGCCGAAAACATTGCGAATTTCTCAGGAAAACACTTAGCCATCGTTTTGGGTAAAATCTCACCAAACGTTAAAATAACCAAAGTCATTATAACTGTTGTCATTGTCGCAGAAAGCGAAGGGTCAACCCATACTTGACTAAAGATTATAGTCGCTATAGTTGTCGCTAAGATATTAACAATGTTATTTCCTATTAACACGTTAGTAATTAATTTATCAAAGTTATTTTCTATTTTAAGCACCAATTTCGCCCTTTTGTTTCCACCATTAGCCCAATTAATAATTCTAATTTTGTTTAGACACGAAAAAGCCGTCTCGGTCGCACTAAAGTACCCAGACAAAATGACTAATACTACTAATATCACAATAAGCGAACCCATTTAAAAATTTACACTCCTAAATTAAATAATTCTATATTTCATAGTTTAACTTTAATTTATTATACTATATCATACATAATTTTATTTGTCAACCAAATAAAGAAACAGTTAATTGTTAATAAAGTATATTTATTAATATATTATAGTAGTCAATTAGAAAAATAAAAAAATTAGTTTTAATAGATTTTGTCTTGAAAAAATCGTATTCAAACAACTTTTGTATTCAAACAACATTTGTATTCAAGCAACATTTGTATTCAAATAAAATAGATTTGCATTATCAAAATGCAAATCTATTTTATTTATCAGTTACTTCCAAACTTCCTTCTTTATAATAATGTAATGGGTCAAAATTTAATGCCTTCTCCAAAGCATCTTTTTGTTGTCTTATTAGCCCCCCGTCTAGTGAAAATGGTTTTTGGTCTAGATAACATTGAACAAACGCCCAATCTAATCTATAAATCAAATCAGCATAATCTAATAATTCTTGTTTATCTATAAGTTTAGATTGTTGTAATAATTTATCATAATTTAAATCTTTATCCACAAAATACCTTTGTACCATTCTAATTGCATCACATTGACTGTCAAAATTTGGCTTATCACCTAGTCCTAGAATATACTCATAGATAGCGACTTTCTCGTACGCCCAAGTCAAATCAACGATGTCTTGTTCATCTAATTCTCTATTTTTTATTTTGTCCCAAAGTGTTTGTTCTGCCCCTAAATATTTACTAATTTTGTATCTGCTATCCATTTTTTTGAAAACATCTTTACAAACAAAATTATATTTATCAGGATAAGCAGAAAGAAAATCTGCTTCAAAAGCAAAAAATAATTGTTTTAACATTTCCTGTAAACATTCTTCTTTATCCAAAAGTTCAGTGTCATAATCTCTTGGCACAGTATTCATTTTCTCTAAATAAGGTAACCCCAATGATTTGACAATTTCAATATTTTTCTCAGCCCTTTTCGTATCATTTTCACTTATCTTTTGTTTACTTAAGTCCATTTGGAAAGATATTTTTCTGTCATTCATTTTCTGTTTTAAATCTTCAACGTTATTCATATCGTACTCCCTAATATTAAGTCATTGTATATCAAAAGTTAAATCTTGTCAAGTATAAATATTGTTATTATGTAATTGTATTTATAATTTAAACTTTTATACCTTATTATTTCAATAAACGATGTATTATAACTATACAAAAATAATAGAACACAAGATTTAAACAATAAAAGTATGTGATTTTGCTTAAAATATTCTAACTGATATTTTAAATGTTTTTATCATTTTGTTTTCTTTTTATAATATTCTATTTTGTTTGTTTTTCTTCATCACTAATACTTTTATCTTCACTATAATTTTCATCATTATTAATGCTACCATTATTTTCATTAAGATTAGCAATGTTTTTATTTTTAATAAAAATTTTATTTTTTAGTCGTGAATAAAGTTTAATGACAGACCATTCGTTTTTTTGCAAGGCTATCATCTCATATATTTGCAATATAATAGTGTAAACAATAATCATTAACAAACCTACTAGCCACCAAGTTAACGGCGTTCCACTCAAAAGGGGTGCGTTTAAATACATATTATTATATTGGTCCAAGACACTATTACCAAACTCTCCTAGCACGACCAAAAAAGCAAGCCCTATTGGGAAAGATGCCCAATTTTTGAAATTTGGCTTGAAGTAACCCAATATAATAGCACACAAAAAGTTAAAAAGCATTAATGTATGGTACAATAGCCCTGTAAATGGGTGTATGTTGAATATATTATCAAAATATACCAGAAAATCTGGATAAAAGAACGTTATTGCACCACCAAACATTCCTGCAAACATAACAAATTGAAAAATTTTCGTCTTTGGCGAAAAACACAAAATGACAAGTGGCATTATGAAGCCCATCATACTGCAATATGTGTCAGGCAGAAAATCAATAAATGTTCCACCACGAGATTTTGATACAACTATTCTATATATTATTATGAGAATTAGACCTATCCCTGCCAAAACTTTAAATAAGACATACCTTTTATCTTTTGGTATCAAAAACTTGAATAACACTATAAGCCCTGCCATTATAAATAACGACACTATCATATATATTATGTGTTCAATTCCGTATATTTCCATAAAAACTCCTTTGTATATTGTATAATATTTTTCATTAAAAATCAAACATTTTCGTATACGTTTGTTTTGACAAAAAAATAATAAATAAATTTATATTTATGTTTAATCTACGAAATAGAAAATTTTAAATTTTGATATTGACAATTTCTTATAAAATGGTATAATATAAAAAAGGAAACATTATGGAAATAGACTATTTTAAAATGAGAACTACACAATTTAATGTGGATAAATTGTTAAGTGATGATTATGAGTATAAATGTGAATATTTTGAATTCAGATTCAATACATTAGTATCATTATATTATTATTATGACAATGCAAAAACAAAAATAAATATAATGGAAACAATAAAACTTGAAATGCAAATAATTGATATGCAAGGGTATGAAAACAAACTTTACGAAGAACTCATTAATAAATTTTACACACAATACGAGAATATCAAAACTTTGAAAGAATATCAAGACAAAACAACCCCTAATAAATTTGTGAAATATGTTAGAAGCACTCCCACGCGTTATTCGAATGGTAGATCAAAATTCTTAATTGAACTTTATGAAAATAACAAAGTAAATAGACAAGCAATACCACAAATTCTTAAAATTTTTAAAACTGATTATATAATATCTAATAATAATTTAGATAAGTATAAGTATTGGCATAATTTACTAAAAAATAAACTTAATGCACATATTAATGGTTTTGACGAAAGTAAATTATCTTATAACAAAAAGATTTTCAAAAATTTATTATCTATCCCACACGATGAATTAGATGAATCTGAATGGAAAAATTTTGTTGTATATATGTTCAAAAGACTGAGTTATGTATTAGATTTATATAAATTACCTTCTATCCCTGTTAGCGAAAAAGATAACATCATTAAACTTATTGAATTTGATTTAATGCTAGGCTATAAAGCCAAAAATTGCACACAAGAATTTATTGATAAATATATGGAATATGCCAAAAATTCTATAAGTGGCTTAACTGCAAAAAAAATACTTAATGAAAATTTGTCCTTGTCTAACGCTGTTAAAATGGTAATTAATAAAGAGGAAAAATTAAACGAAAGAAAAGAAAGATTATTACAAGTATTTGACAGACTTTATTTTTTGGATAAAAAGGACATAGAAGAATTCAAAAAAATTTATAGTTATGAAATTTCATTATTCACAGATGACCAAGAACTAACAAAAAAATTAATTGATAGACTTGATGAAAAATGCAATTTAATTATACAAAAACGGGAAAACTTAGAAAAATTTGGGTCACAAAAAAAGGTAGAAATTGAAATTCAACAATAATTATACATAATTAAATTGAGAATTTAAGCGTAGACAAATTAAATAAACTGAATTATAAAATAAGCCACTATAACATAGTGGCTTATTAAAATTTGGTGCGTCGTAAGAGATTCGAACTCCTGACCTTTGGTTCCGTAGCAAGCACCTAAAAATGTTATATTTTACTCATTTTACACCATTTTTTATCATGTTTTATCATTTAATCAAAACTCTAAACCCCTTATAAAATAAGACAAATAGGCTTTTATCTTTAACATATAACATTAGACAAAAGCAAAATATAAAAACACATCACAAAACAACACATTTTTCATAAACTTTGCAAAAATCAAGCACAAATTCGTAGACAATAAAATTTTGTATATAGTATTGAAATTTTTTTAAAAATATGCTATACTTTTTGAAAGTGAGTGTATATGCAAGATAAAAAAGAAAAATATTTCTTCTATTTAGCTATCATTTTCGTTGTATGTGTTCTTGTTGCAAATGTTATCGCAGGAAGACTTATTCAAATCGGTTCACTACAGTTGCCAGCTTCAATTTTAGTTTTTCTTATAACTTTTATAATTGGAGATTTGTTAACAGAGATATATGGTTTCAAAAAGTCAATAAAAGTTATAATAATTGGCTTTATATCTAATTTATTTTTAACTAGCATTTGTTTATTAGTTGTTCATTTACCTGCACCTACCGACTGGAATTTGTCTGAGGCTTACAGTCAGGTTTTTAATTATACCCCAAGAGTTTTTTGTGCTTCTTTTTGTGCTTTCTTAGTAGGCTCAATTGTAAATTCATATTTAATGATTATTATAAAGAAGGCTACAAAAAATAAGTTTTTTTGGCTTAGAACAATAACATCAACAATAGTTGGAGAGTTTTTAGATTCATTTATATTTTGTACTATTAGTTTTGTTGGTATATTAGAATTTAAAGACATAATGCTAATGGTTTTATTACAAGCATCAATAAAAATCCTTTATGAAGTTTTATTTACTCCAGTTTTATATAGGTTGAGAAATAAATTAATGAAAAAGGAGGAATGTAAAAATGAACAGTAAATACTTAGTGCTATTATCTGGAGGTCAAGATAGTGTTACATGTCTTTTAGACCTTATATCAAAAGTTAATAAAAAAGATATATGTGCGATTTTATTTTTGTATGATTCTCAAGTAAAGCAATGTGTAGAGAGAGCAAAAAATATATGCAAAAACTTACAAATAGAACATAAAATATTTGATTTGTCTGTTTTAAGCGAGTTATCTAATCATAATATTGTCTCAGCACGCAATTTGTTTTTCTTAGCAGCCGCAACTCTATACGCAAAAAATAATGGTTTTAACAAAATTGTTATTGGTCTTTCAAAAGATGATTATGAATGTTACAACGATTGCAAAAAGAAATTCATAGATGATGCTAATAAATTATTTGATTACGCATTTGAAACGAATATTGAAATATTGTCACCATTATTAAATTTGACAAAAAAAGAAATATGGGCTCTTGCGGATAGTTTAGGCAAATTAGATTTTGTTTATAACAATACATATTCCTGTTGGGAAAACAAAGAAAAAGAATGTGGTGAATGCTTTTCTTGTAAATTAAAGGAGAAATCTTATAATGAATATATCAAAACAAAAAGTAATAAAAATTAGTTGGGATGAGATTTATAAAATCTGTAGTGAGTTTGCAAGAAAAAATATAGAAAAATTTGATTGTATTGTCGCTATAACAAGAGGCGGATGGGTACCAAGTGTTATATTATCCCATTTATTAAATATTAGATTGGTATATCCATTGCAAATTTATGAAACTGAGGATGACACCGTAAATGCTATTAAAAACTCACCACTATTAGGAGAAAACATCAACTTTAATTGTTTAAAAAACAAAAACATTTTGATAGTTGATGATATTTATGGGAGTGGTGCAACACTTAATTATGTAATTAATTACTTAAATCATTATAGTTGTACTATACAATCATTTGTGTGCATTCAAAATTTAACAAATTATAACCCTAAATTTATACTGCCTAACTATATTGGTAGAAAGGTAAATGGTTGGTGTGTTTTCCCTTGGGAGGAGGAAAAATATGAAAGGTAAATTAATAACATTGGAAGGGATTAGTGGTATTGGAAAAACTTATTTTTCTAGACAATTAGAAAATACTTTAGATAAGACCCAATATTTATTTCACAAAGAAATTATGGATGAAAGACATAAAGGAATTAACAAACAAATTTTTAGCATTCTTCATTCAACTGGAAGTAAATTTTTTGATACTGGCAACCCCAAAATGGAAACATTATTAATAGCAGCAAAACAAGCAAATGATGAAGAAAATGCAATAATTCCAGAGTTACATTTGGGGAAAACTGTGATTAGTGATAGAGGACTAGACTCTATCTGCATTTATCAAGGAATTTTATTTGCAAAAAAATATGGTAATAATCCTTTGGAATATACTTTAAAAATGTATGATAAGCTAAAAGGTTTTTGCCTAACACCTGATAGAACTATTTTGTTTACAGGTAATATTCAAAAAGCAATAAGTAGAGCAGAAAGTAGGGATGCCGATAGATATACATCCGAGGAACTTCAAATATTATCTATGGCATCTAACCTTTACCTTGAAATTGCAAAACGCAAAAGTGATAGGTTTTGTGTAATTAATGTTGATGAGTTAAATAATAATGAAATTATTGATAAACTTGTCAAAGAAATTGAAAGTGGAGATAGTAAAAAAGTTTACATAGAGGATGATAATGAAAGAAACTTATAAAAAAGTATTATGGGCTATAAATGAAAAATGTCCATATGGATGTAAGTATTGTTATTTAAGTTTTGATGAAAGCCATAATCCGATTATAAAAGATGAGAGAAAAGATATTGAAAATATAATGGACTTTTTAGCAAATCCTTTAATAAAAATAGTGTTTTTGGCCGGTGCGGAACCAATGTTAAATTCTAATATTGTTGACATCATAAAAAAATTAAAATCTTTTAATAAACAAATAGTGTTATGCACAAATGGATTAATAAAAAATATAAAGCTTTGGAAAGAAATTTTATCTACAAATTTAGATGCCATTTCTTTTTCGTTAGATTCATTAAAAAAAGATTATAATGACAATATAAGAATAAAGAATAGTTGGGATACTGTTACTGAAAACATTATTTTTGCAAAATCAATAGTAAAATCATACAATTTGAAAACAAAAATTGGGATTTATACGGTAGTTACAAAACTCAATCTTCCAGATATGTATAATACATATAAGTTTTGTTCAGAAAATTTAAATATTGACTATTATGTTTACCAACCAATAACTTTACCGACTATACATCCATTAAGCAAAAGTTTAATGTTGGAAGATGCAGATATTAAAGCGCTAAAATCCCAAATAACAAAAATCAATCACTCTAAATTAAAAACTTATAAACCAAATAAAAAATACATAAAACTTATGATAAGTGGTATTAAAAGAACAAAACAGAAAAAATGTTTTATTAATAATAACTTTATATTCTTAATGCCTGACGGACTTTTTAGTCAATGCCCTTGCTATGCTGCTAATAGAGATATAAGAAATATAATAAATAGTAAAAAAATAGCATTTAATCAAATTATAGATTGTGATTGTTTTTCTGAAGAGTGTTCAAATATATATCAACTAATAAATTTTGAGGAAATATTAAATGAAAAATAATGAATTTATAGAATTTTATAAAGATAAAATAGAAAATGTCAATTGGGTGGAACAGTTTGAAGAATCTTTAAAAATTAAATTTAATTCAAAATATGCTGTTGCTTGTTCATCTGGCACTGCTGCCATTCATTGTGCTTTACTTGCATTAGGGATTAAAGCAGGAGATGAAATAATAGTCCCAAATTTAACTGTTGTTATGACTATTATGCCAATTATATACATTGGGGCTACACCAGTTTTTGTTGATTGTAAAAAAGATTCAATTGACTTTGATTATAATGACTTAGAAGCAAAAATAACTGATAAAACTAAAGCAATAATACCTGTATATATGTGGGGACTGCCATACAATTTACATAAATTAAAAGAAATTTCAAATAAATACAATCTAAAAATAATTGAGGACGCTTGTCAAGCACAAGGTTCTAAATATAACAATAAATATCTGGGAACATTTGGTGAAATGGGTTGTTTTTCGCTTAAGGATGGGAAACTTGTTTCTGCTGGTGAAGGTGGTTATATTCTGACTAACAATGAAACTTATTATAATAAATTAATAAATTTAAGAAATCATTATATATCATATAACCCTGATAACTCATTTGAAATGGTTGGTTACAATTATAGATTAACAAATATTCAAGCTTATATAGCTTTAGAAAATTTAAAAAACATGGATGTTTATTTGACTAATAGAAAGGATATTTGCCTTAAATTTTATAAGGAAATTGTTTCCTTAAAAAATTTGCTACCATACCAAGAAAATACAAATTATTTTTCTCCCCTTTTTCTTTTCCCTAAAGAAAATATTGATATTTTTAAAAATTTATCTCAAAATCAAGTTATAAATAGTGTTGGCTCTTTTGGATTAAGACCCGCATCTGAAAGATTATCTATAAAAAATTATCTTAAAAAAGTAGATTATAAACACAGCATAAAAACAACTAATTGCAAAAGTTTACTTGCTAGATTGCTTGCTATTACAATCAATAATAATTATAATAATAAAAAGATTGAAGCGGACATATTAGCAATTAAAGGAGAAATAAATGAATAAGGAAATAATTAACCAAACTTTTATGGTAAT
>CASDSK010000017.1 GCA_949283525.1 uncultured Eubacteriales bacterium | reverse complement strand
TTAACAGGTGAATTACCGTCAGTTAAATTAATTAATTCACTAAATTCAATAACAAAACCTTCGCCACCTATTACTTCGCCTCTTTCATCTAATGTAGCATGATTATATAATTTCATAGAAAGTCTATAATTTATAAGACTTCCATCTTCTGCTGAAACATAAAATTCAATACTTCCATCATACAAATCATATAAACCCATTTCATATGCTAATCTTAATGAAATTTGAACATAATTAGGGTTTGGTTCGCCATAATTAAAATCATTAATATGAACACGCATATTAATACACCAATCAGTTAAAGTAATTTTATCAGTTAAAGTAATTTTATCATTGAATGAACCTCTTATAATTCCATCTTCATTCATTACCCAATTAATATTTTCATCTGGGTATACTATAGGTAATTTTGTTTTATCTTTTAATGGAAAAACTCCTGTTGTAAATAAAATAGCAACTGTAATCACACATAATGATATAATGCATAATACACTAATTAATATATTTTTTATATTTAACACAATAAATCTCCTTATAGTTTTATTTTTAATTTAATAAATTTTAATAATTTATTAAAATTAGATTAACAATCTTAATATCATCTACTATAGAATACTTAATAAATTCATAATACACTTATTTATTAGTTGTAATTTCAAATACTTTGCTTACAAAAGTATAAGAATCAGAAACAGAAGTAGAAGAATCTTTATTACCATAATTTACAGTATAAGAAAATAACACGGGTTTTGTTATTTCTTCACCATTACTTGTTACTTTAAAATAATCAGTTACATCTACTATAACTACATAACTTGCAAAACCACTATTAGCAGAACTTACAGCATAAGAACATAAATTGTAAAGAAATGCATTAATATTGTATACAGAATATTTTGGTTCAAAGTTGTATGTAATACCATCTTTTAATATAGTAATATCTCGTAAATAATTACTTACTTCAATACTATCAAATTTAGCCACTAGCGAATCATAATAAATATAACCAATAGCAGTATTTGCATTACTAAAATACTGATTGTAAAAATTATAACTTTTACCATCATGATAAGTATAAAGAAAACACCCTGAACCATTTTTATTTATATTATATTCAATAGCAGAAACTTCTTTATTAGAATAATATCCGTTATCTACAGTCATATCGACATACAAAGCTTTTGAATAATCAATAGTATCTTCTTCTTCACTAACTAATCCATTAGAAGGATTCGTAACTACTAAACCATTATTTGTAGTATAAACTTTAAATCCAGTATCTACTGGAACGGGGTCAACCGTTACATTACCTTGAAAAATGTCATCAAGCCAAGTAGGGCTATCTTTTTTGTTGTAAGCATTAAATGCAAAAAATGCCAAAGCAACAACTAAAATTCCTATAACTACTCCGGATAATATTTTTCCTAAATTTGACACATTAAGCCTCCTTTAATTTGTAATATAGAACCTAAACCAAAAAAATTAAAACCATCACCTAGTAGATAAAATAATTTTGAAATCATTTTAAAAATAAAACCTACTAAATCAAAAACCCAAGGACCTAAAAATATTCCAGCAAGTATTATTAATACTATTGTAAATATATTCATTTTCACCTACCTTAAAATGACATATTGTTATCATCAACGGGGGTTAGTTCTGAAGTAGGGGTAGAAGTATTATCTACCTTATCACTAACTGGAGTAGTAAGAGTTGTTGCTTCTTTAATAGGAACAAAACCAACCACATGTGGTGCCTTTGTAGGGTCATTACCCATACTGTAGATTACGTAACATTCCTTATATACTTCTACATTAGGACGATAATCTGCTTCAAAGATTGCTTCACACATTTTAGCGTATTCGGCGCCATCTCGTGTATTTAAAAACAACTTATAAATGACTTTGCAAAAACTATACGGTTTATTATCACTCTTTCTAACACCTTGCATAATTTCAGAGCCGAGATAATCAGCCTTAAAAGCCTTTTCGCCACGCTCTAACCTAACTTGTCCGTTTTCAATCTTCATTATCTATTTACCCCCTTTATTACTTTTTTCTTTGAGAGCCCTAAAATTTGTAGTGCGCGCTCTCTACGCACATTTTCTAAAATTTCTTTTTGTGTAATCATAAATTTTTCTCCCTTTTTTTAAAATTAATAATATCTTCTAGAATAAGTTCTTCTTCTAGATTTCTTTTGTTTACTTGCTCCAACTCGACAACCATGAGCAAACGCTTTTTTTTCTTTTTTGGTCATATAAGCCATAATTCACCTTTCCTTTTTAAAATTTAATCGCTACGACACAGTGATACATTCTCGAGAAGACCCTTACGGGTTGGTGGGCGTCTATTTGTAATGCGGGACACCCAGCCCGCTTGCCTTTGTATAGTAAGAGTTTATGTTAAAACAAAGGAGTCAAAGGCAAAAATTTCAGGGAGAATCAACACAAATGATTAAAATATGGTGGTTGTTGTTCTTGCCCCTAAGTGTAATTTATTATGCGGTTCACTCAGCCCGCAAAATTTATTTGTCTATAGATAAATTAAATTCATCTACTAGACAATCACTAATAGAATGTAAATACATAAGAATTCTTTTTATTAAATTGTCTTTAGTCAAATCAATAGGCGACTCAAATATTTGAATAATTAATTGAATTTTTTTATAAGTATCAAGTTTGTTGCTTGTATCTTCTTGTTTATCCTGTTCTTGTTCTTCTTCTATTTGTTCAAGTACTTTTTGCGCTTGTCCAAAACCATTTTTAAGAGATTTAACATATTCTCGCAGTTGCTTAACCGTCATATTAGCAGATAATATGTCTTTATCATAAGCGGTGCGTAATTGCTCTAAAGAGCAGGGCAACAATTCAAAAATTTTAGATAGAGTCATATCATTAAATAATGGCAATGCCCAAGAAAACGAATTTTGTTCATTTGGTGCGACGTCGCACTCAATAATAAATCGTTCATAAGTTAGGTATAATCTTTTAATAGTTGTTTCACTGAGTCCTAAATACTCAGCACAAAAAGTTATATAGTTAATTGTCTTATTATCTTTATCAATAACATGTGAATATTTAATACATTCATATTGAGTAGTTCCAAAGGTTTTAGAAAACTCTATAAAACTTTGTAAGAACTCAAGGTCTAACCTAGAACGCTTAAGTATTGACTGCTTAAGGTTATCATAAGCAGTTTGCTTTTCTTTATTTGAAAAATAAAAGTCTTTGCAATATAAATCATTCATTGTTAATTACTCCATTTTATTTAGATAACACCTAAAGCAAAAAATTATTAATGGTGAGCTTTGTGTTTCTACTCCTTTTTATTTATTATTCGAATTATTTTCGAACAACCATAGTATATTCGATATTTATTCGAAAGTCAACTATTTTTCGATATTTTTTCGAATTTTTTACAAAAAAAATAAAATTATGATATAATTCGAATTATGGATATTAAAAGTTTAATTAAATATTATAGAAAAGAATTAAAACTGACACAAAAACAACTAGCAGAAAAAGTGGGTACTACTCATGACACTGTATCATTGTGGGAATTAGGAAAATCAAAACCAGATTATAACACTTTACAAAAATTATGTATTGTGTTTGATATATCAGGCGATGAAATTTTAGACCTTGAAACTGAAGCACAAAGAAAACAAGTTAAAATTTTTAATTCATTTAACAATAGTAATAACAACAATATAAATTTTTAATTATAGGTGAATAAATGGACGAACTACATAATGTAACAATGCTTGAAGAAGTAGAGAGTAAGGAAGTAAAAGAAAAACTAGACGATATTACTAATAATCAAGCAATTATTAATGTTTTAACAATACTTATAACATTAGGAGTTAGTGCACTATTGTATTTTGTTATCAATATAGCAGGTATCTTCATTGCTTTAGCACTAGGAGCAGTATTTATTGTGTTGTTTAACTTGCATTTTATGGGGGAAAAGAAAGAGTTAGAAGAAATATATAAAATTGCACAACACAATGATTTAATAAGACATGATGAAATGATAAGAGAAAGGGAACGCGAGAGACTAAAAAACGCAGTGAACAATAAACAAGATATTACAAAAGAAACAATAAAAAGCACTCAAGAAAGATTAAATATAGCACCTAAAATACCTAAGAAAAAATAAAAAAATTACTAATAACTAGTGTTATTAGTAAAGAATTTTAACCCCTGTTAACCGATAGGTCGTAGGTTCAAATCCTACTCGAGGAGCCAAATACCCCGTTACCTAATGGTAGCGGGATTTTGTTTTATTGGCGACTCGAGTTAGGTGCGCACTGCGTGAATAATCCTACTTGAGGAGCCAAATACCCCGTAAGCCTTGTACTTGCGGAATTTTGTTTTATTGGCGACTCGAGTTAGGTGCGCACTGCGTGAATAATCCTACTCGAGGAGCCAAAACACCTCGTAAGGAAAAACCTTATGGGACTTTGGTAAGATAGAAAGTAATTATATGAACATTTAAATATGTTTTAAAAATTGTCTATCAAAATCTTGCTTAGAATAGGTAAGTTCACGTAAAGAGTAAAAATATTGATAACAACTATTTATAAACACATTACTACAATTAGGAAAGTATTTTTTGCAAATTTTCTCGATATTTTTTTTTAGATTAGATAAAGTTCCAATATTATATATTTTGAGACAATCACAAACTAAAGAATTTTTACAATTATTTTTATTCATTTTTTATCCTTTTACTATTAATAAAATTATTTATAAGTTATATTTTAGTATTTAATATAAGGTTTTTAATTAACGTTATACAAAGTTTACAAATGTCAAGCATATATTACCATATTCGACAATGTTTGTCAACGATACTTGTCCACTTTATTTAATAAAAATTGATAAAATATTGTTAAGGTGAAAGATGAAGACAATAGGACAAGTTATAGAACAAATATTTTTTGAATCTGGTTTGAGTATGCGTGAATTTTCATCACAAATAGGATATTCACGACAATATATTTATGACTTATTTAAGGATAAAGATAAGGACGGGACTGTTAGAAAAATTCAACTTGATACTTTAAAACAAATTTGTGATAGAACAAATTATGATTTAGGTAGGTTATTACAAGAAACAGGTTATATTAAGAATGATGAAACAAAAATAAATATTGATATGGAGCAAGAGAAGTTATTACAATTATTTAATAAACTTGACAATAATAACAAAAATAATGTCATAGGATATATTAATGGTTTATTAGAATCACAAATAGATAATAAATGATTATTAGTTAAACTTTAAATACTTGTCTACCAATTGAATGAAAAAAATTGAAAAAAAAAAGAAGTAAACATTTTGTAGTCTACTTCTTGTTTTTTAATGAGTTATGAATATTAATGTAGTCAAAAAATTAAGCGTCATAAGAATATTTTGTTTCGCCGTCTTTACCATAACCATAGTATTCGCGCGCATAATCTTCGATGTTTTCGTTAATGTAGTTGTTTATATCTTCGTAATAATTTATTTGGTAGTTTAGTGAGTTTAATTCAGCTTGTAATTGGTTTTGTTTTGCTTGCAATACACTGCGATTTACAAATTGGAAAATTAATCCAATGATGAGGGCTATTAAAATTATTGTCGCAACTATGGTGGAGATATTTATAATCCTCCTTAATTTTGTTTCGTTCATAATCTGCTCCTGTTTTTTGACTCACTTATTATACATAAGTTTATTTTATTTTGTTTGCTTTTTTTTAAAAAAATTTATTTTTTTTAATTTTATAAAATGTTTATTGTTTAAATTTCTATTTTGCTTAGTTTTATTTTTATTAAAACAATTATTTTTGAAACTTAAATATTTTGAATTTATGTAATTATATAACAAAAAATTAAGATGTGCAAGTGTTTTTGATATAAAAAATTGTGTTATTATATATCCTACAATTATTCCAAATACAAGAAAAAGTCTAAAATTGCCTAGATTATAAATATGCATAAAAAGTATGAATAATATTCCACTTATCATAATATAAATGAAGTCAAAAACATTTTTTAATACGGTTTTGTGTGGTTTAATAATTAAATAAATAGCACTTAAGATTGCACCAAGCCAAACAAATGCCAAAAATATTCCAAATTGATGTAAAGTTGTAAATAACATAAATTCTCCTTATTTTATTTTATTAATTGCTATGATAATTAATGATAACATTAAACTAAATTATTTAGATTTGACAAAGTGTTTTGTAATTTAGATTGTGTGTGATATAATAAATTATAAATAAATTTTTTTTAGAGGTGTGAAATGTTAATCGATGAATTAAAAAAAGCCAATGTAGAGGCTTTAAAACAACAAGATAAAGTTGCTAGGGCAATTTACAATGTTATATTGTCTAAATGTCAAATTGTTTTGGTCGAAAAAAGAGCCAACAATCAAGATTTTTTGGATGCTGACGTCTTGCAAATTTTATCCAAATTGACAAAAGAATTGGAAGAAGAAAAAGAAAATTATGCTAAAGTTAATAATGTAGAAGAAGTAAATAATATTAATTATCAAATAGATATTGTCAAAAGTTATTTGCCTACAATGTTATCTGATGATGAAATTATAAAAGAGATAAACAAATTAGAAGACAAATCAATAGGCAATGTTATGAGATATTTTAAAACTAATTTTGCTGGCAAAGTAGATATGGCTAAAGTTCAACAAATTTTCAAAACTTTATAATTTATATTAAACTTATGTAGTATACTACTTCAAAAAAACACAAATAATAATTTAAACTAAGGAGAAAAAATGGATTTTACTAATTTTTTTAATAATTTTTGGGAAACTACAGGCATAACTTTAATTAAAGTTTTTGCTATATTAGTTTTTGGTATTTTGCTAATAAAAATTATTATGCGTTATACGAGAAAAGCATTTATGTCATCTTCAATGGAAGTTGGGCTAACGTCGTTTTTGTTATCGGTTATTAGGGTTGTTCTATACATATTATTGCTATTTATAGTGCTATCAACTTTGGGCGTATCAATGGCAGCATTTATCGCAGCACTATCTGCAGCAGGTTTAGCAATTGCTCTAGCACTTCAAGATAGTCTTAGTAACTTGGCGTCAGGAATTCTTATCTTAGTAAATAAACCTTTTGTAGAAGGAGATTATATTAAGGTGGGCACAGAAGAAGGGACAGTTAGAAGTGTAAGGATATTTACAACTCAAATAGAAACTTATGACAAAAAAATTATAACATTACCTAACAAGTCTATTGTAAATGGTAACGTTATAAATTATACATCCAGCCCATTAAGACGAGTAGACATTAACTTTTGTGTTCCATTTGGAACATCACAAGAATACGTTAAAAATACAGTTTTAGACGCTTTTAAAACAGCAAAATATGCACTCAAAAGCCCAAGTATTTATATAAATGTTGATAATTTTGATGAACACGGTTTATTATTTTCGTTTAGAATATGGGGAAAATCAGAAGATTATTGGGATTTGTATGCTGAAGCGTATGAAAAATTAACAGATGCATTATACAATGCAGGAATTCAAATTACTAACAACATTAGCATAGTTAAGTTAAGGGAAGATGAACTAAAATCAAAAAAATCTTCTACAACAAAAAAATCTAAGAATGAAACTTCAAGCAAAAAAAATACTACGAAGAAAACTTCCAAAAGTGAACTAACGGAAAGTAATTCAAACAAAGCAATTTCTTATAAAGAGCCTATCGCTTTATCAAGTAGTGTAATTGTGACACCGTCAGCACTTATTTCTCAAGATAAGGCGACAAAGAAAACAACTAAGCGAGGGCACAAAAATGAAAAATAATTTTATTCTATTTTTATGTGCAATTATTTTAGGAATTGGTTTGTACTCAATAGATGTCACTTATGCTAGTCCACAAGCTCCTCAAGTTATTTCAGTATCTTGTGAAGGCTATGAAAATTCAAATAATGTAAATCAAAAGTTTGTTACTTTCGTTAACACTGCTGTAACTTATACTGTTCAAAGTTCAAGCCCTTTAGACGCTTATAATTATGATGGCATTGATGTTCAAGTGTATGATAGAACGGACGGAGTATACGAAGTTGTAGTCTATAGTGATAAGGCTATTAATACACAAATTATTTTTGAAAACCAAACAAATTATTCTTTTGTTGAAATAGAGTTCGTTGTTGATACTATTTCTAATATTAAAATCAGTACTTCTTATATGATTAACAAGAATTATGATAATGATTTTAGTATAGTTTATAATGACAATGAGAACTTAAAATATGGTGGCGAATTTCAATACTTTTTGACTATTAATAATGATTCTCAATTATTGGATATGTCTTCTCCTTATGTAAAGAAAATGGATGCAAATGGAATAAGGCTTAATTTTTCAGCACTTTCTCAAAATAATGTTAATGCGAAATTGACTATACAAGTAGGCGAAATTATAGGTAGTATAGATTTTGTAATACAGCAAATACCACTATGTAATGAGTTTATAATAGAAAATACAAAAATAAATTATCTAGAAGGTACTTCACAAATTATAATTGTCGCAATGATAGATAACAACACTTATGCTAATTTTGTTGTCAAAAATAATAGTGTCGAAATTAGTAATATTCAATTAGTGAATAAGATTGAAGGCTATGACGTCTATGAAATTTATTTAGATATAGACAATATAAGTGAAGACACATTAATTATTTCAGTAATAAGCACAACAGGAGAAATAAAAAGAGGTGTGCAATTAAATTTAATAAACGAATTTTCTAGTTTTGAAATTGTTAGTAACAAAAGTTCTTATGACCCTAATGAAACCATAATTATCAATGCTGTTTTAAATAATGGAGAAATATTGAATGGCAATATTGATTGGTATATAAATGACGTTAAGTATACTACTGGTTCAAGCCTTATCTATCAAAGAAGTGAAGGTGGTGCGTTTAATGTTTATGCTAAGTTTAATGATAAAGTTAGCAATACATTAAATTTAAACATTATATATCAAGGTACAGAACTTATAGTATGGTATTGTGTATTCATTATAGCATTGGCAATTTTGGTAAGCCTTCTCATTTTTAAGAAAAAGAAAAAGAATTTTTATGTAACTGCCTCTTTGGTAGAAAGAACAAACAAAATATTGCCAAGATATAATACCTTTATTAATAATTATAACAAAAGGCAATTCAAAAATTTGATTTATGATGTAGCAGTTCTTAAAAGCGATACTACACAAAATTTTAATGATACTAAAGATTTTAGTTTTGACGTTGCGTCAAGAGCATTGGGTTCTGTTCAACAATCTATGAGCAAAATTTATAAAAGCAGTAAAGAAGAGCGACAAAATCTTATGATTAGTTCTTCAAATTCAATCGAAGATAATCTTAAAATTGCAATAAATGCTTATGAAGAATTTAATAAGACATTGCCTGAAGTCAAACGCAAAAAATCGAAAAAGAACAAAGACAAAAAAGTCGAAAATAAAGGCAATATGAACACAAATAACATTAATAATAGTTTGGATAAGGATAATAACAAAAGTATTAATAAATAATTAAAATTGTCTATCAATTTGGTAGGCAATTTTTTATATTTTTGTTTTTTCATTAAATTTCAAGTCTTTTTGGTGGTATTGGTTAATATTTTAATATATATTAATAACCTATGGTATTATTGATTTTTATAAAATAATTTAGAAAGTTTAGTTAAGTTTTTATTAAGTTAGTTAATAAAAATATGCCTATAAATAAAAAAATAATTTAATATTAAAAATAATATTTGTGCTAATTTATATGTAATTTATTTATAAAACAATTATTATATATATGTTGAAGCGTATAAATAAATTTATGAGATAAAAATATACACTAATTTTGGGACAACTCATTTTTATTGTGTTTTATTTATAATTTATTAATAATTATATGTGTTATTCAAGAAATTTTACTTTATAGCAAAAGCATCACAAAAATCATATATTGTAAAGATAAAGGGGATGCGTATGTTTAATGATTTCGAATACTGTCATTGTAAGTGTTGCAATGACCAAAACAAAAACAAAATTATAATAAATCAAAAAGGTACAACCGGAGCGACGGGTGCGACAGGTGCGACAGGCCCAACGGGGCCGACTGGGGCAACAGGTATACAAGGTGAGCGAGGAGCAACAGGAGCGACAGGCGCTAATGGAGGTGCAACGGGGGCAACGGGCCCAATCGGTCCAACGGGTGCTACGGGTCCAACCGGTCCAACGGGGGCAACGGGGCCAACGGGTGCAACAGGGATACAAGGCGAACGTGGCATTACGGGTGCTACAGGCATTGCTGGTGCAACAGGTGCGACGGGTGCGACAGGCCCAACAGGAGCAACGGGAGCGACAGGTGTAACCGGCGATCAAGGGATACAAGGTATTCAGGGTGCTACGGGGCCAACGGGGGCAACGGGTCCGTCTGGCAATACGGTTTTTAACCCATATTCTATTTATGTAAGAAGTAATACCATTGGTGGAATTGGTACACAACAAAATCCACTGACTTCGTTAGAAGATGCTTTGAATGTGGTGGCTAATAATGGCACTATTTATTTATACGACGGGATTTATCCAATTGATACGACTATTACGTTAGCAAAAAATAATGTAACTATTATTGGTAAACCTAATGCCGTAATGCTTTTGACGGCTAATGTTATTCCGTTAGTGGTTACAGGCAGTGGCAATACAATAAAGGGACTAACTATGACAAGTGATAATCCTTATCCTGTAGAGTTTATACAAATTGGTGGAAACAATAATGTAGTTAGAGAAAATATTATTTATGGACCTACTCAATCTGGAGGTTCGGATACTTGGATTATAAATAGGGGGATTGTTACTCAAGGAAACACACAAAATAATTGGATAGACGGAAATATTTTATATTCATTAAGACAAAGTGGATACCTTAATCCTAATTCTACAGGTTATATAACGCACAATGTCGTATTTAATACACGAGGTTGGGTAGTAGACAGTGCATTATTTCAATTTTCTGACAATTCTTGGGGCGAACCAGCGAACGCAGTTGATATCGCTTTATTAAATGGGACTACTTCTGGTGTGCCATATAATTCTGTAACGGAACTTCAAGATAATAATAGTAACGCAAACATTAGCGACCAAAGATAAAAAAAGCAAGGGATAGCCCTTGGGCTGAGCGATATGTGTGAGTGGAGCAAAGAAATATTTTACTAAACATTAAGTTAATTACTTAAAATTAAGTTTTCATTTTATGGGATAGCCCTTGCAAGGGATAGCCCTTGTGCTGGGCAATGCTGACGCATTATATATATATAATTAATAATTATTTTTTTGCTACGCAAAAAATAAAATAAATTAATATTTATAGATAGCAATCAAATATAAAATTATTGGGCGTAGGAGTAGGCAAGGGATAGCCCTTGTGCTGAGCGATATGTGTGGGTGGGGCAAAAGTGTATTCGAGATAAAGACTAAGTTAATTACTTAAAACTGAGTTATTATTGATGTTTTTTAGTTAGTATAGTTAATAGTGTATTACTTTTTGCGAGAGCAAAAAGCAAATAATTTAGTTTTTGACGCACTTAAATAAATTAGAAGGTAATATATTGCATAAGTCAAGAGCAAGGCTCAAGGGATAGCCCTTGTGCTGGGCGATATGGTTGGGTAAGGTAGCGAAGTGTGGTGCTTATATTTTTGTAGTACCTATGAAGTAGTTTTTTGTTTTACTTTTTGCGAGAGCAAAAAGCAAATAATTTAGTTTTTGACGCACTTAAGCAAATTAAGTGGGCACATAGGGCAAGTCAAGAGCCCTGCTCAAGGGATAGCCCTTGTGCAAGGGATAGCCCTTGTGCTGGGCAATGCTGACGCCTAAAAAAAAGTTTAGTGAAATAATACAAGGTTTTCGTTTAATTTTTACGTAGCACTTAATTTAAAATAATTTTTTTATTTTGTGTTTTTTAGTTAGTATAGTTAATAGTGTATTACTTTTTGCGAGAGCAAAAAGCAAATAGTTTAGTTTTTAACGCACTTAAGTAAAATGAGTGGGCACATAGGGTAAGTCAAGAGCCCTGCTCAAGGGGTAGCCCTTGTGCTGAGCGATATGGTTGAGTAAGTTAGCGAAGTATGGTGCTTATATTTTTGTAGTGCCTATGAAGTAGTTTTTTGTTTTACTTTTTGCGAGAGCAAAAAGCAAATAATTTAGGTTTTGACGCACTTAAGTAAATTAAGTGGACACATAGGGTAAGTCAAGAGCCCTGCTCAAGGGATAGCCCTTGTGCTGAGCGATATGGTTGGGTAAGTTAGCGAAGTATGGTGCTTATATTTTTGTGGTACCTATTAATTGATTTTGTGTTTTTAAGGTTGGTAAGGGAACGGGTAGTTCCCTTACACAAGGGATAGCCCTTGTGCTGAGCGATATGTGTGAGTGGGACAAAAAAAAGTATTTTAGTAAAAATTAATTTAATCACTTAAAACTAAGTTTTTTATCTATAAAATAAAAAGGGATATAGATAGATTTTCTATATTCCTTCTTGATAATTTTAATATATGAAATGTAGTTAATATTAAATAACTACAATGATTAAGTTTTAATTTTTTAATGCAACGTTTATTTTTACAATTAAAATTTAATATTATATTTTTTTATTATTTTTTATTGCTCTTTCTTGTTCGATTTTCTTAAGGCGTTCTTTAGTTTTCTCAATTTTTTTATTACCTATAAAGAAATCGTAACATACCACGCCTAGACCTTGTAATAAGAAAATATAGTATTGGAAAATTCTATAAATAAGCATTGCCCATAATGTCGTACCGCTTGTAAGGGCGAAGTACGCGAACATAGTTGTATACGTAACTTCTGCGACACCACCAGCCCCCGGCCAAGGTATATATGATATTACTGCTTCGATAAGTACGCACCAAATGAATACGGCACTGTATGTTTCAAAACTAAATCCTTCATTGCTAAACATACATACTATAAATGTCGGTATTAAATAACGTGTACATATTACTAATAAGGTAGTTATAACCATTAGTAGAAAGTTAAAAATGTTAGATACGAAATACCTAAATGTTTTTTGATATTCGCTTACAAATCGCATTACTTTTTTGAATAACGAAGTGTAATCTTTGATTATGTGCATTTTGTAAAGCAATTTCAAAACCCATATTGTAATAACAGGTCCGACTTTTTTACTAAATGACAAAACAAATACAAATAACATAATTAAAGTATTAAGTACTACGCCTACGACGGCTGCAGTATACACACCTGTTGATAACCCACCTGCAATTTTTTCGCTAAATATTAGCACGCTAATTGAAATAATGAAAGTTAATAATTGGTTAAATATATAAACGGCAAAAGGCATCGTTGAAGCCGTACTAGCACGAATTCCACGCTTTTTTAGGTAGTATATTTGCATTGGTTGACCACCTGTCGCTAGTGGCGTTATATTGTCGTAATATTTACCTATTGCTGCCACTTTGTAACTTAAAAAAGGGCGAGAGTGTTTTGTTGACTTCCATATTAGAATATAATATCTCAAACTTTCAAATGTCATTAGCAGAATAAATGCTAGAAATGCTAGCAATAGATACCATAGATTAGCGACTTCAAACATTTGTGGTATAGATACCATACCTTCTTCTTTGGAAGCAGAAATCAATATTGCTACAACGATAATTACAATATTAACTATCAAAAATATTAAACTAAGCATTTTGCTTTTTTTAGATTTTTGTTTTTGTGCTTTAAGTTCTGCTTCTTTAGCCATTTCTTCGGCATATTTTTCTTGTCTTTTACAATCATCTATGTTCGTACAAGTACTAAAGATTTTGTTATTTAGAACAGGTTTGCCATTTAATTTTATTTGTTTTATTTTTTTATTAACTTTAAGATTTTGAATTTTTTTATAAATTATGGGATTTTTGATATTTTTAATTAAACTATAGTAGTATAAATTATTTTTTGGTGCTTTATCTAATTTAGGTGGTAATTCTTCTTTGGCGTTTTGTATTTTAACAACATTGTTTTGATTATCTAAATTTTCTGTATTAATTTTGCAATTTTCATTTTCTTCTTTTATGATAATCTCATTTTCTTTTTTCTTAATTTTTGACATATCCCACCTTATTTATCTTCTATTATCTTTATATAATATCATAAGCACAAAAGTTTTGTCAACTTTATTACTATAATTTACTACTATAAACTACTTGTATTATATGATTATTATTGACTAAACGAAATAAAATATATGAAAGATAGGGCTGTAATGTAAATAATACTTTTAGGGTTATTAAATTAATAATTAATTAAATAAATATAAATAATTTACATAATAATAATTTACAGAAATTTAGTAGAAACTTAATAATTTGGCATAACAAAAATTTACAATAAATCAAAGTTAAATATTTATATATAATGCTACAATTACTTAAAAAAATATTTTAGAAATTTTGAATAAACACTTGACAAAGTATTGACATATATGTATAATGTTCATACAAAAAACAATCGCCAAAGACAGCAAGTGGTTTATCCGTAAATTGTTTATCATACTTGCCGAGGAGATGTATAAGGTAAAATTAGTCAAACGCAGGGAAGGACTTTTATCTCTATGCTATCTCGATGTGGCATAGAGTTTTTTGTTACTATAGAAAGGAGGATGGAAATGTCTGCTAATCAAGATAAGAAGAAACTTATTGTAGAAGAAATTAAACAAAAGGTTGAATCAGCAAAATCAATAGTTTTTATCGACTACAAAGGTTTAAATGTAACTAATGACATTAAGTTGCGTCGTGAATTTAGAAAAAACAATTGCGAATACAAAGTATACAAAAATAGACTTGTTTTGCGTGCACTCAATGAACTTGGGATAACAGGCTTTGATGACAAATTACAAAACACTTTGTCAGTAGCATTTAGTTTTAATGACGAGACAGATGCTCCAAGAGTGGCTAAAAAGGCACTTGAAGATAACCCAACAATCGCGATTAAGTTTGGTATTATCGACAAAGCATTTGTTGATGAGAATGCTGTCAAAGCACTTGCAGATCTTCCATCAAGAGAAGTTTTGATTGCGAAATTGCTTGGTCAACTCAATGCACCTGCGCAACAACTTTGCAGTGTATTATCTGCAAATACAAGAAATTTAGTTTATGCACTTGATGCAATTGCTAATAAAAATTAATTTATTTGGAGGAATTTAAAATGGAAATTAATGAAATTGTTGAAGTTATTAAAGGTATGACTTTAGTACAAGTTAGCGAACTTGTTAAAGCATTAGAAGAAGAATTTGGTGTTAGCGCTGCTGCTCCTGTTGCAGTTGCTGCTGCTCCTGTTGCTGGCGCTGCTCCAGCAGCAAGTGAAGAAAAATCAGAATACACAGTTATTTTGAAAACTGTTGACGCTGAAAAGAAACCTGCTACAATCAAAGTAGTTAAAGAAATTACAGAACTTGGACTTTTGGACGCTAAGAAACTTGTTGATGGTGCTCCTGCTACTATCAAAGAAAACGTTTCTCCAGAAGCTGCTAAAGAAATGAAAGCTAAACTTGAAGAATGTGGCGCTACTGTTGAACTTAAATAGTCTATCCTAACTTCTATAGAATGAGTACTAATCTTATTGATTAGTACTTTTTTTGTAAAATAAAAGTATCATTAAACTATATTTGTGTATATATTATTTGTATTAGGAGGTAGTTATGGAACTAGATTTTACTGCGAATAAAGAATATCCACAAATCGTAGATGCTGAATGTAATGAATATTATGTTAGATTATTATATAACTTAAGAAGTTCTTGTGAAAGTGAGATGACGGCAATACTTCAATATTTATATCAACACGATATTTTAAAAAAATCAAATAAAGAAATTGCATACATTTTAGAAGAAATTTCTTTAGTTGAAATGCATCATATGGAGTTGCTTGGTGAAGCCATTGTTGCATTTGGGGGTAAGCCTTGTTATATTGATGCTGATGGTAAACCTTTTAATACTTGTTGTGTGGCTTATTACACTAATCTCAAAGACATATTAAGAAAAAATATTCAAGATGAACAAAATGCAGTCGAGGCTTATAGAAATACTGCTAAATTGGTTGACAACGAAAGTCTAAAAAATTTATTGCTAACCATAGCAGAAGATGAATGTGTACATATTAAAATTTTTAAAACACTTTTGGAAGATATTGATGTTTGTAACTTTTTTTAATTAAAATTTATTATAACTGTTATCATATTTATAACTTTTGTGAATATACATATTCTAGAGGTTATTATGGAAAAATTTGATGATAGATTAGATGGTTTCTCGGTACAAGAATATGAGACTTTAGCCAATGCGTACAATAATAGTAATGGCGTTTTAATTGAAAATAAAGATTTAATCAAAGAAGATATAAATGCACAAAAAAAAATATTTGGGCAAGACGACTTTGTTTATAATCCTTGTGTAGATGCTATTGATAACGATAATCTAAATAATAGTAATATTATTAATAAAGGCAACGACTTAAATGGGGTTATAGCACCTTCGCCACAAATTTCTTATGTAGGGTTAAATGATACTGAAAGGAAATATCTTATAGATTTAATTCAAGATTTGAAACAATATTATAATAATGATTATGGGCTAAATAAATATTTAACTGAACAAATGCAGGAAATAGAAAGACCATTATTGTATTTTGTAAGCAAAAACAAAATTTTATCAAAAATAGTTAATTTGTTATGTTGTATTTTTGATAAAGCGAGATTAAATAAAGATATGAATGATTTAGTTTGTGAGTTAATTGCTTTATCAAAAGTCGTTAATAGTAAATAAAAAATGACAGAAAATTACATCTAAAATATTATAATAGTGGCTAATAATATTGTTTATAAAAATAAATGCAATCTAGACTGTATAAAATAAAAATTAAATGAATGCTTTATATAAATATAGACAAATACACATTCAAATTCGTCGTTGTTGTGTTTTGTAAGACATCAAAATAAATTTGTTTTAACTTTAATCTTATAGTTAGTACTATAAGATTTTTTTATAGTATTCCTTAAATTATATTGTAGTAAAAAAAGCACTAGTTCAGGCAAATAATATAAATTTAGTATTAAAGTTGGTAAATTCAAACAATGGAAAAATAAAAAATTGTTAATATAAGTAATATAATAAACAAAAATAAGAATAAAAAAACTTTTGATTACAAATAATATAAATATGAATAATAAAGAACAAATAGATAAAACAACAAGTGAATTAAATGAAATTGAGAGGCAAATTTTAAATCAACACACACAAAAAACAGTAGAGCAATTAAACCATTATTTAAATTTAAAAAAACAAAAATTATATCTCAAAAAGAAATTAAAAAAGCAAGAAAACGAACAAATAAAGAAAGAGTTAAGCGATGACAGTGTTCTAGATTTATAATTTTTTTATTGAAGAATATTTCGTTAGGCTTATAAAAATTTATAAGCCTTTTTTTGTTGTTAAAAAAATTATGAATTTATGTAAAAAGGTTAGGTATGATTGATTTTTTTGTGATATTTTGTTAAAATATTAGAATACAAGTACCTTGTATTAATATTTCAAAACTTATAAGAGTGTGTTTATGAATAAATATGATTTGATAAAAACTACTGAAGTTTATCAAAAGTTACTTAAAGATTATAATAACAAAACTTTTTCGCATTGTAATCTTTTGGTGTCTAATGATAAATTGTCTAGAGAAATATTTGCAGTCAATTTTGCATCTTTATTAATTTGTGAAGACAAAGATGAAGTTGTCATTCATAATATAGTCAAAAAAATTCATCCTGATGTGTTTTTTTTGCCCAAAAGTGATAGTCTTAAAGTGGAAGATGTAGAATCAATTTTTGATAAATTAAATTATTTTCCTGTAGAAGCAAATTGTAAAGTGTTTATCTTGGAAAACTTTTCTTCTGCGACTATTCAGGCACAAAATAAACTACTCAAAACACTAGAAGAAACGCCAAACAATGTATATTTTTTGCTCTGTAGTGAGAGAGAAGATGGAATTTTGCCCACTATTAAATCGCGTTGTCAAATCTTAGAATTACAACCATTGAAAGAAGATATTATTAAAGGCTTTTTTAGAAATGTTGCTGATGAAAAATTACTAGAATTAGGTAATTTTTATGGCAGGGGTGAACTTGGCAAAATTGAGGAAGCATTTTATAATCCTGCAATTTCAAAAATGGTAGATTTGTCATTAGACATTATAGAAAATTGTAGTGCTTCAAAAGATATTTTAAAATTTACCGTTCAAGTATTAGAGTATAAAAATAATTTAGTTAAGTTTTTGAATATATTTGCTGATGTTTTAGAGGAAATTCTAAAAACTAAAATTTTAGGCAAAAGCAATTATAATGCTTTAAAATTTAAAAATTTAGTTGATAAATTAAGTGTAGAAGCAATTTTAATTTTACAAGAAAAAATTATAAAATTTATTGAAATGTTAAGTAGATTTTGTAATTCAACTTTAATCGTTGATGAACTACTTATTCAAGTTTGTAAATGTAAGATGTTATAAGTTGAAAGATTTTGGCTTAACTAAATATGTCATTTTCGACATATTTATAAAATTACAAATGAAAATAAAATAATATTAATTATAGAACATATGGCTATTTAAAACATATGAGTACTAATAACATATGTTCGTTAGCAAAATATGTTTGTAAATAACATATATTATTACACATATGTTTGTAAATAACATACGTAATTACACATATGTTAAAATTGACATAAAAGGGGAAATTATGGCGAAATATTTAGTTAAATCTGATTACACAATCTTAGGGAAAGTGGCGCAAGGGCAAGACAATGAAATGTATAAAGTGAATGATGAAGTTTTGATTGAAGATGCTAATGGCGTTCACTTTGTTAAAATTATTGCAATACTTAGCGATACAAAGAAAGATAGTGAGTACAAAATTATACGCAAAGCGACAAATCAAGATTTGGAGAACAAAAAAAGAAACGAGAAAAAAATTGAACAAGCAACTAAAGTTTGTAATGATAATATAAAAAAATTAAATCTGCAAATGAACTTAAAAAAAGTGTATGCCAATTATGATGCAAGCAAAATAATATTTTATTTTACAGCAGATGATAGAGTAGACTTTAGAGAACTTGTCAAAAAGTTGGCGACCAATTTTGCCAAAACTCGTATAGAAATGCGACAAATAACTGAACGAGAAGAAGTGGCGATGCTAGGGGGCGTAGGCTTGTGTGGCAGAATTTGTTGTTGTGCTAGTTTTCTTGAAGATTTTGGACAAGTAACAATTAAAATGGCTAAAAATCAAAATATTGCTTTAAACCCTAATAAAGTCAATGGATTTTGTGGAAAACTTTTGTGCTGTTTGGGGTATGAAAACAATGATTATATTGAAGCATTAAGTATTATGCCAAAAATTGGGGATGTTGTAAATTTGCCAGATGGTACTTGTGGCGTCGTGCATTATAATCATTTAATCAAAAAAATTGTGCGTGTAGAAATCAAAGATGAAGATGAAAGTATATACAAAGAATTTACTTTAGAAGAATTAGCACAATTTAATGACAAATTTCCAAAAGGTTATGAAATAATTAATTTTGAAGATAATTGTAATGTAATCAAAAATGATATTGATGGGCAATGATATGGGGAATATTAGAGAAGATGATTTGGGAATAAAAAATTATAAGATTTATCAAGATTTTGACGCATATTCATTTACAAGTGATAGCATTAGATTAAGTAAATTTGTAAATTGCAAAAATAAAGATACAATTTTAGAATTATGTGCAGGCTGTGGAATTGTGTCTATTCATAAGTTTGCAGAAAATGAACAAAATTTAGATAAAGGGCGTGGAAAGTTCTTTCTCATTGAATTACAGAAGGCTTTGTTTGATGTTTTAGAAAAAAATATCAATGTAAATAATTTGCAAGATGTTTTTGTTCCTATTAATGATGATTTAAAGAATACTTTTCAATATGTTAAAAAAGCGACATTTGATGTAGTTATTTGTAATCCACCCTATGAGAAAGAAAGTGCTGGATTTAAGAAAAAAAATCAAAGTGATATGATAGCAAGGGCAGAAATTACAACAAATTTTAATGAAATTGCCAAAGTCGCAGGTTCTGCATTAAAGTATGGTGGAGCATTTTATTTTATTTGTAAGAGTGAAAGGTTATTTGAAATATCTAACATTTTAAACGAAAATGGTATGAAAATCAAAGTTGTACATTTTGTTTTGGGCAAAAATAGATTTAGATTAGCATTAGTGAAAGCAGTTCTAGGTGCGAATGACGGCGTGGAATTTAGTGTGCATAGTGATTGTGGAAATGTGGATAACTAATTTTAAAAGGGTATGTTATGGATAAAAAAGAATATTCATTTTATTTTGTAGGAACGCCCATAGGTAATTTTGATGAAATGACGTACAGGGCTGTTAATATTTTGAATACTGTTGACGAAATTTGGTGCGAAGATACTATTCATTCTAGACCATTGCTTCAACATTTTAGTATTAATAAACCAACACAAAGTTTTCACAAATTTAGTGATGACAAGAAATTGGAATTATTAATTTCTAAACTAAACAGTGGTAAAAAAATCGCTTATATAAGTGATGCAGGAATGCCTTGTATAAGTGACCCTGGTTATGCAATAATTAAGGCTTTAATAGATAATAATATTGAATATACCGTTATTTCAGGTGCGTGTGCAGGTATTAATGCTTTGTTATTAAGTGGTTTAAATACTGATAACTTTTGTTTTGTAGGTTTTTTGAAACCTAAAGTCAAAGATAGAGAGAAACAAATTCAAAATGTAATAAATTTAGATTGCACGTTAATATTTTATAGTAGTGTACACGACATAAAAAAAGATATTGAATATTTGTTTAACAAATTAGGGGATAGGCAATGTGCAATTGTAAGAGAAATAACGAAACTATATGAAACGGTAGTGCGTGGAAAACTAAGTGATATACAGTTAGATTGTGAGCGTGGCGAATATGTAATAGTTATTGAAGGTGTAAATGCAAAGAAACTAGATATTGCAATGGAAGATTTTTTGAAACTTCAATTAGAAATTATGGATGCTAACGACGCCATAAAGACAACTGCGAAAGAGTATAAATTGCCTAAAAACGAAGTGTATCAACTATACATTTATAAGTTTAAAACTAAGTAGTGTTGTAACTATCAATGATTGTGGACTAAATTAATATTGTTAGCATATAATATTTTAGGTGAATTATGAGAAAAATTATTGTTAAAGTAGGGTATGACGAAAATTTATCTAAAATAGCAGAAAGGTATAATTTAACTACCAAAATATTAAGCACTGCTAACGATAACATCAAAGAAGTTGAAGAAGGCGACTATTTGATTATACCTTTTGAAGCAAGAGCAATTCATACCGTAAGACCTTTGGAGACGCTAAATGAAATTGCACAAAAATACGGTGTGGATGTCGACAAATTAAGAAGTGATAACAACATTATAGCCCCTTTGTTTATTGGACAACAAATCATTATTTTAAAATAATGAAAAAATAGATTATATTTTTTGTATAATCTATTTTTTTATCAATATTGTTTAATATATTATTTGCTATTTTTTTGTATTTGTGTTTGTGGTAGCGTTTTAGTAGTTTTATTTTTGGAAAATTCTAATAGTATAGTTTTAAAGTCTATTACCTTAAATATTATTGCTAATAATATGAAGCATACTGCACCACTAATACTTCCAAAGGCTAAAGCAAAAAATTTAGGACAAAAACTATCAAAAATATTAAAAGTGAAAATTGTAAATAGCAAACTTGGGACGGCTAATAATGTCATTGTGAAAATTTTATTTACAATATTAAGTTTAATTTGTAATTTTTTATTAATTAATCTTATATTTAATAAACTAGATATTAACATACATGCTCCTGTACCTATTATCAAAGAAAGTATGCCAACAATTTGAGTGAGCGTTAAAATAATGACTACAAGTACAACTGCTCCTATTATATAATTAATAAATGATTTAGATTCCATACCAAGTGCGTTTAAGATAGTATTAGATATGTTAGACAGTGCTAGTGGTATCATTAACCAAGCCGAATATAACAAAAACAAACCGGCTCGTTCATTGTTGTATACAAATGTTCCAATGTCGCTCCACATACCCATATATAGTGGTATTATCATCATTGAAATAAATATTGAGAAAGTGAAAGCAATATTAATTTGTGATAAAACGTTTTCTTTGTTATTTTGCGCGTATTGAGATGAGAGTTCGGGAAGTAGCACCATAGCGAGAGAACCTACAATAGTAGATGGGACAAAAAGCAGTGGCATTGTCATTCCTACGGCTATACCGAATTCAGCGAGTGCTTGTTCATTGCTTAGACCTGCAAGAACTAACTGCATCGGTATAACAATGGCTATAATGGGCTGTAATGTGCTTGTTGCGACTCTAACGCCTGTGATAGGTGTAGCACTTTTGAGAATAGTTTTGTAACTATAATTAGGATTGCCTAGTCTATTGCCTTTGGCAAAGTAGTAAATGATTACAAGCAGTGCAGAAAAAAGGCAAGCAATAGACAATGAAATGCCGGCGACAACGCCACTTGATAAAGTCTGCCCAACAGCATAAGCAACGACAAAGAAAAATAGTATTCTTAATACCTGTTCAACGAACTCACTTAAACCAACAATAAAATAGTTTTTTTTGCCCCATAAAGCCCCACGAAACGAAGAATAAATGGCAGAAAACAAAACAGAAGGCAAAAGGGTTAAAATAATAATCATTGTTCTTTTGTCAGCAAATATTTTTGAAAGTGGCGTTTGAAAAACAAAAATAATTAAACATAATACAATTGATAAAATGACAGAAATTATAAGTGTCGCAGTTGTCGCACGAAAAATGGCTTGTCTGTCATTTTTAGCGTCATAAATAGCAGTAAATTTAGACAAACTTAAGGGTAGTCCACTAGAAACGAGCATCATCAGTACGCCAATTATGGAAAGGGCGACTTGATAAATGCCCAACATTTCAGCACCCATTTCCCAAGATAAATAAATTCTAAAAACAAAACCTAAAATTCTCGTTAAGAATGAGAATAATGTAATAAGTGCCACAGCCTTAATAATATCACTAAACTTAATCATAAAATAATATATTCTTTGGATACCCTAAATATGAATTATTCATAAATGTGAATATGCGACCTTTTGCACATAATGACTATTACTAAGTTATGCTTTAAATGATTAATTGATTAACAATGATTTAATTTTATCTATTTATTAAAATTAAATTAAGCCAATTAATAAAAATGGTGCAATTATAGAAAAAGATGTGAAGTTAAATAAGTGGTAACAAAACATTTAGTTTAAAATACACACTAATTAAGAAATTAGTATTTTAGGTAAAAATAATTTATATCACATTATAGTTAACTTAAAGAATAAATTATTTATAAGAATAACTATGGTTATAGATTATAAAGTTCTGCAGTAGATATTATTATTTTAACTACACATTATTTGTGTTTAGATAATTAAGTATAAAATATAACAAGTAAAATTAAAAAGTACAAGAGAAAAACTTGTACTTTTTTTTGTATACATAAACTTATCTTAAATCGAAGTAGAAGTAGCATTAGATTAAATTGCATTTATAGGCTACAATATTTTTTACTACCTTAAGAAAGTTAAATATTATTAGTAAGTTTATGCTTTATAAATTTTTGTTTTTTTAATTTTAATAATTGCATTAATTTGTGACTTTTAGCATTGTAATAAATTTAAAGAATTTTGTGAATGGCCAATAATTTACATAAAGTAATTGTATATATAATGAAAATATGATATTATATTTTAATTTTAAGAAATTTAATGAGATTAAGGAATATTTATGCAAGACAAAATTGTAAATCTTTTATCCAAAATTAAAGAAGGCAATTTTGCGATGTTTGATGAATTTTACAAACAAACTTATCGTTTGCTTTATACTGTGGCGTTTGGGGTGTTAAGACGTAAAGATTTAACAGAAGAGGCTGTGCAAGAAGCATATTTAAGTATATATCGCAATTTGGATAAAATAAATTTAGATAATAACGTATTAAGTTATATTTATACTGTAATCAAGAATAAGGCTATCAATATTCTAAAAAAACAAATGGATTCGGCAGATATTGAAGATGACAAGGTCGCTATTATGCTTGGAGATAGAAACTTATCTCCACACAAAGACTGTGATTTATTAAATGATTGCAGAGATGTTCTTAATGAACAAGAATATGAGGTTTTAGTATTATCTTTAATTAAGGGCTACAAAAGGCGAGAGATTGCCGTAATGCTGGATAGTAATATTAATACTATTACTTGGCGTTATCAACAGGCATTGAAGAAACTCAAAAAATCATTAAAGGAGGAAAACTATGAACTATAAAAAGTTGTTAAAAAAGAGAATTAACAAAATAGAACCTAATCAATCTATTTTGGATGACATTAAATTTGAATGTGGAATAGTTTGTCAGTCAAATACAAAAAAAGTTATTTACCAAAAACGTTGGTTCAAGGTTTTTGTTCCTGTTATGGCGTGTTTTGTTCTAGGTATTACTTGCACAAGTGTAATTTTTAGTATGCAGAGAAATAGTGATTTGACTTCTTATGTATTAATGGAAATGGGGGCACAAGTACAATTTGTTACGGATGATAATATCATTGTAAAACAGCAAGGACTTAATAAAGAAGCACAAGTCTTGTTGCTTGGTTGTGACTATGTCGATGAAAGCATAGATGACGCTATTATGGATGTGGCAAATAATGCACAACAATTAGGTATGATTAATGTTGGAGATGAAATTAAAATTTCTGCAATATGTGAAGAAGTTAATAATTCTTTCAAAAAAAGCAATTTGTATAGTTGCCTAAATAATATCAATAATAATTTTGAAGATTATACTTTTACTAATTACTTTATCAATAGAAATAATTTTATCAATGACGTTGCTAACAAATATGCTTGTGCAGTCGCAAGTGTAGAAAATAAAGCAACTGATGAATTATTAAAAATTTATGTTAACTATGACCAAAATGAAAATTTGAAATATCATTATTATATATATAATGAATATAACAATGTTTGGGATAGAACTCAAAATGAACTCAATGAAGATGTTTTGTATAACCAATACTTAAATTTATCTAATGAACTTGGAATTATTCTTACTAATCTAGAAATATTTAATTCAAATAATAATAATGAATTATTAGAAAGAATAAGTCAAGAAGTCGACAAAATTAATAATGAATACAATAATGTGTTAGAAAATTTTGAAAATAGTGATTCTTATTATGATTATGTAAATAGTGCGTTAATTAATAATGATAATGAAATTGATAAGATATTAAATCAATACAATTCACTTTATAAACAAAATATTTTTGACTTAAAAACTTCTTTGTATCAAGATATAATGAAAGTTGCCTAAATTAAAAAACTTTAGTTAAATAAATGTTCAAAACTAAAGTTAAATTATTTAACTAAGCAAATATAACACAGAATGAACTTTACAAAATATGTAAAGTTCTTTTTTTTACATTAATTTAAAATATTAACCTAAAGAAAAAGTATAACTAAAATTTTCTTCTTTACTGCTATACCAATTTTTAATTTATTGTTTTTGTGCGAATCTGCATAATCTAAATTATATGCTTTTAAACTTTTTTGAATTTTTAGTTTACATTTAGACACAAAATTTATTTTAAAAATTATTTTATAAAACTTCTAAACACAATTAATTTTTTGCTAATATACTTTATTATCAATTTAACATAATTAATAGAAATAGTTTTGTTATCTTTGTAGTTAAAAGTAGTTTTTATTTATTAAATGATACATTGATAATATCAATTTTTAAGCCCAATTTTTTTGCTTTTAAAATTGTAGATTTCGTTCCACCAGCAAGACCATTAAATAAGGCTATAACCTTTGAAGAATTTTTTAACATATAATCGTTTCTTTCTAACATACAAGTTTTTGTATATTCTTCAGTAATATATCTGATAACATCAGCTTTACTTAATATTTTTTTATATCTATTCTTATATTCATCACTCCAAAATCTATCTTGATTTTTACAAGGAATAGCACACACTAATTTAATATGTGGATATTTTTTTTTGTACTCTAATACAATCTCTGCACAAATCATATCAAAACCTAATGCCATACCAGATATAAAGTAAACATATCCATCAATAATAGACTGTTTTATTTTTTCTTTTGTTGTATTTATCATTTCAATACAACGATTATCTTGTTCATTAAATCCCCAAGGCAATTTTTGACTTCTGTGTCCTGTAAAGCATAATGTAACTTGTTTTAAATCTTCAAATATTTTTTCGCATTCATTTTTCACATCGTCAATTTTATTATTTTTGCTCAAAAACATTTTCACTATCTCCTTTTTGGATGTTTTTACATTTATTATAACACATTTTTTGTAAAAAACTAAATATTTGAATGTTTTTGCGACATAATATCTAAAATAATGAGTGTTAAAATATACATATATTAAAACATACAAGGAGAAAGTATGACATTAGCTGAGGCAGTTTCAAAAAGAATTAGAGAAATTTTAACTGAGAAGAAAATGACTCAATATAGATTAGAACAAACTTCGGGTATTTCCCATGGCACTATGAACTGCTTTCTAAATGCAAGATATAAGGGTTGTAACTTAACTACTGTTGTTTTAATTATTCGTGCCTTAGGTATGACAGTTGCAGAGTTTTTTGACGACCCAATCTTTGAAAGTGAAGAATTAATAGTTGAATAAAATAATATAAAAATATAACTAATAAAATTTAGTTGCAAGTTTTGTAAATATCTATTATTTTCAAACTACGAGTTTTAATAGATTTTAAAAGAAAAATATTTTCAATATTAGTTGAAAATATTTTTTTGTATTTCTCATAGTAATTTATGTTGCATTGATATTTGTAGTTATACTCATTCAATTTAGAAAGATTATTGCTAATGTTACAAACAACTTATGACGACGGCTGATATACTCGTTTTATTTTGCAGGCAATAAAATAAAAAAAACACCTTAACAACAAACTTTAAGGTGTTCAATATTTTGTTAGTTTCAAAATTTTTTAACTAAAGTTTTTTTATTAAATACTAAATTATTTAGTAGCAGTTATGGCTTGTAAAGATTTGTCAATTTTATTAATGGTATAATTTAAATTTGTGTACAATTCGCTAACTTGAAGTTTTAATTTTTCTAACGCTTTGTGTATGCTTTCTTCATTTTTGTTTTGTGTTGTATTAACAAAATTTGTTCTTATGTTTTCATATTTGTTTTGTAAATATTCATCTAAACTAAAGTGTATTTGGTTGTCTGCAAATTCATAGTTGTTTATAAGGTATTTAAAAGGCATTTCATCATTAGAGAAAGCGTTATAAATCATTTCTTGTGCACGTGTATTGACTAACATTCTAGCATCAAATTTGTCATTTATAATCATCTCATTTCCACCAAGTGTTAGGCAAGAAGATATTAATGCGTTTATTTCATATGTGAACTTTAATATTTTTACAACGTACGCGTCACGTGCTAGTGTACGTGATATCTTTTTTAGACTTACTTTATTAGTTTTTACCGACTCAATATCTTGTTTTAACTTATCAAAGTTTAGTTGTTGTTGACTAAATATAGATAAGGCTCTAATGTGATTAGGATTACGTAGTAGGTCGTCTATTTCCAATATTTCTTGTAGTGTTTCACTATTATTATATAATGGCAATAACAAACTTAAATCATTTGTGTATGTTATAATGTCGTAATTATCGTATCTACTATCGACAGTGTTTTCACAGTCTATAATAGAGTTATTAATAATGTCGACATTAAGATATGTGTCACCTCGAACTTCAATCTTTGGTACTGAATATAAATATTCTTTCATTTTTTCTATATAATTTTGTTTATAATCGTTCATTTTCTACACTCCTTTGGGTTATATTTTGAATTGAATTAAATACTTGTACATTAAGTTTTGAATTACTATTTAAGAAAGCATTTTCATCATTTTTTATTTCATTTGAAAAGTTTATAATAGTATATTTTTTGTTATTATATTCAATGCTACTGTTTAATATTGTATTAATATTTTTTAAACTTAGATTATTTGAATTGGAAATAATATTATTATAAATGGTTTTTAATGTATCTAAGTTTATTCGCATAATATTTAAGTCGTGATAAAAATTTTGAGTTGAATCTTTGCGTATTGCACTTGCACAAGTCGAAGCGTGCAAAGTTATGTAAATTTGTGAAATTATAGTTACAAAAAAATCTCTTGATAATATTAATTTAAAGTCAGGGTTGTCAATATTTTGTTTAATTTTTTCTAAATCGATTATAATCCCATTTCTTTGAGGATTAGCAAAGTTATAAATGTGTAATGTTCTTAATAATTCTTGCAATTCTAAATCTTGATTATTTCTTAAAGAATAAATAATTTCTTCCATTTCTTTATTATTGTTAGGCAAAGAACCACCTTTGATAACGTCTTGAATTTTGTCATCGCAAATGAAAGTAGGTCTAGCCTCCATAATTTGTTCAGTATAATTCATTTTTCACCTTGTATTTTATTATTTTAGATATTATATCAAATAATTTTTGTTTTGTAAATATTATTTTAAAATTTTTATTATTTGTATTTCGTAAAAAAATGTGTTATAATGATAAAAAGTAGTAAAAATAAGGAGATAATAGATGATTTGTCCTAACTGTGGAAATAAAATTCCTGAAGATTCAGCGTACTGTCTATATTGTAAATTAAGGGTAGAAAGTATTCTAAAGGCATCCAACGAACAAGCAAAAATTGCCTATAGAAATAAGCAAAAGGATAAAGTTGTCTATAGCACTTATAAACCTTATGATGTTAACAAAACTAAATTGTTACTTTTAAGTATATTCTTGGGTTGGGTAGGCGCACACTGTTTCTATGTAGGAAGGTATGTTAAAGCGTCAATATTGCTTGTCTGTGCAGTGTTAACAATATGTATAGGGTGTTTGCCTAAAACTTGGTTTTTGTACACTTATTTTGGTGGCACTTTTATTGGAGTTTTGGGATTTATTTGTGTTTTTAATTGGTGGATGGATATAATATTAATAGTTTTTAATAAATTTAAAATTCCCGTAGTATTAAAAGAAATATAAAAAATACTTTTGTTTATTTTGTGTACCCATTTTGGGGTTCACTTCATATAGCCAAAAGTATTTTTTTATTATCTTTCTATTTCATTATTTTCATTATTTTCTTTATTTCCTATTAGTGCTTTTTTGGTTTGTCTAAGTGTGTATTTTATTCTACCTTGTTTTCTTTTTTCTAATTTTTTAGTTTCATTTATTTCAGCGTATTTTCTAGTTTCTTGTGAAATTTCTGTCAAAGGCAAATTATTAAATAGATAATTATTAGCGTCATCAAAGTCTTTGATAGCATAGTCAGCAGAATACAAAACTTGAGTTTTATCTCCAAAAGCAAATGAAAGTCCACATTTTTCTAATAAATTAATGTCGTTGTAACCGTCACCAAAATAAACAACTTCTTCTAAATTATTGCAAACTGTTTCTAATGTTTTACACTTTGAGATAGGGCTAACTTGTATAGTTGTACCATTACTAAAACTACATTCTGGAATTTGGTCTTGAAGAGTTTTTAATAATAATTGCTTTTTACCAAAATCTAATGATAAAATTTCCATAGACAAAACTTTTTTATTTTCTATGCATTTTTCATAATCTTCATCTTTAAGTGCTGAGACTTGAAAATCACTTGCACCAAGTAATGGCATAGCCAATTTTAAAACTCCCATTGTTGCTCTATCTTTTGATAGTAAGTTTGGTTGTTTATAGTGGTATCCATCTTGTGTATTAATTAAAATTACTGCTTTTTTGTCAACTAATTTTGAATAATACTCTATTTTTTGAACTAACTCTAAAGATAATGGTTCACGTAAATAAAACCCATTTATGTATGTAATTTGTGCTCCACCAAAAGAAATAATTGTTGGAACTATTTTTTTGGCGTCATCTCCAAAATTTTCTATTAAACTTTCATTTATTTTTTTTATAATGTTTTCAGCATATTTATTATTATTACCTGTGCAAATAACTATTTGAGGATTTTCTACTGTTGTCATTATTTTTTGAATCAAGTTAATGAATCCTGCTCTAATATTTCCTTTTTTGTCGATGATTGTTCCATCTAAATCAAATGCAAACTTTTTATAATCCATAATCTTCTCCTTGCGAAAATTTTAGCACAAAAAGTATGTGTTGTCAATATGCAATTTTAAATTAATTTATAATTTTTTGTAAATAATTGTTTGTTTTTGTTTTAATATGATATAATGAAAATATGAATAATATTAGAAAGTTTTTTTGTGATATGGAAAATAAATTTTTGGACGCACTTTATGTAGAACATATTAAATGTTTAGGGTGTGGTAAAGACTTAAAGAATTTAAATATTTTTGATGTCTGTGATAAATGCAAAAAGGAAATAGAATTTAACAATAATCGAATATGTGCTAAATGTGGCAAGAACGTTTATGGCTTATCCAACTATTGTTTTAATTGTAAGAATACTCCTAGGCATTTTGACAAGGCAAGTGCACCATTTCTGTATACGGGTCTTATAAAAAAGTTAATAAGAAAGTTTAAATACAAGAATTCTCCATATTTAGCCACAACATTTGCTAAAGTTTTGGCACAAGAATATATCAAAAGCGACTTTGATGTAGATTATGTTGTGCCAATCCCTATGCACAAAGATAAATTAAGAAAGCGTGGGTACAATCAATCAGAATTATTGGCTAGAGAATTTTGTAAAATAGTGGGCTTGCCATTAGTGGTGAATTATCTTATTAAAACTATAGATGTAGACACTCAAACACATAAAACACGTGATGAAAGAGAGAAATTGGGCGAAATTTATAAAGTCATAGATAAGAAATTTTTTGTGGGCAAAAAAGTTTTAATAATAGATGATGTCATAACAACAGGTGCGACACTAGATGCTTGTGCAGAAGTTTTGGGTGCAAGTAAAGTGTATGGTTTGGCTATAGCACATTCAAAATCTAAGATAAGACAAATAAGTACTCCTAATATCTTGCTAAATAAAAAATTTTCTACAAAAATAATTTCATAAACTAAGAATGTGTATAGACGATTTTTAAAATTTAATTTAATTAACAATGCTTAAATAGTTGTTAAATTGTCAAAAATTTGATATAATCATTGCAAATTTTATTTTCGAGGTAATGTATGAATTTTATAAAAAGAATGTTTAGTTCTGATAACGCTAGAGCGTTAGATAAAATAGAGAAAACAATTGTCAAAATTGAAGCACTTGACGAAGAATATTCTTCTATGACAGATGAGCAATTAGCGAATAATACTCAGATATTTAAAGAAAGGTTAAATAATGGAGAGAAGTTAGAAGGAATTTTGCCTGAAGCCTTCGCAACAGTTAGAGAAGCGGCTAAGAGAGTTTTGAATATGAAACCATATCATTGCCAACTAATTGGTGGTATGGTTCTACATCAAGGTCGTATTGCTGAAATGAAAACGGGTGAAGGTAAAACTTTGGTGTCTACACTCCCAGCGTACTTAAACGCTTTGACAGGCAAGGGTGTACACGTAGTCACAGTTAACGAATATTTAGCAGAAAGAGACGCACAATGGATGGGTAAAGTTCATAAATTTTTGGGACTAACAGTCGGTGTTACTTTGTCAGGTATGAGTCCACAAGACAAAAAGAACGCTTATGCGTGCGACATAACATATGGTACAAATAATGAATTCGGCTTTGACTATTTACGTGACAATATGGTAGGCGACTTAAATCAAAAAGTACAAAGGGGGCACGAGTTCGCTATTGTCGATGAAGTCGATAGTATTTTGATTGATGAAGCGAGAACTCCATTAATTATATCAGGTCGTGGTTTCAAATCTAGTGATGACTATAAGACGGCGGATAAGTTTGTTAAGACTTTGAAAGCAGACGATTATGAAATTGATGAAGAAAAAGATAGGGTTAGATTAACCGATGGTGGTATAGAGAAAGCAGAGAAATTCTACAAAGTAGAAAGTTTGTATGATGTAGATAATATGGAATTAAACCAATTTATCAATAATGCTTTGATTGCTAACACTAGAAAATTCCGTGATACGCATTATATTGTTCAAGATGGCGAAGTTGTATTGGTAGACGAATTTACCGGCCGTTTAATGCCAGGGCGTAGATTAAGTGAAGGTCTACATCAAGCCATTGAAGCGAAGGAAGGTGTAGAAATTAAAGACGAAAGTGCTACTTTAGCAACTATTACTTTCCAAAATTACTTTAGAATGTACAAGAAATTGTCAGGTATGACAGGTACTGCTAAAACTGAAGAAACGGAATTTAGAAAGATTTACGGGCTTGACGTCGTTACAATCCCAACAAACAGACCTGTATTAAGAATAGACGAGAACGATATTGTGTACACTACTATCAAAGGCAAAAACAAAGCAGTAGTAGAAAGAATTAAGCAAGCGTACGAGAATATGCAACCTGTACTTGTAGGTACAGTATCTGTTGCTAAGTCTGAGGAGTTAAGTAATGAACTTAAAAAGGCGAAAATTAAACACGTCGTATTAAATGCTAAAAATCACGAACAAGAATCAGCGATTGTCGCACAAGCAGGCAAAAAAGGTGCTGTTACAATTGCAACAAATATGGCAGGGCGTGGTACAGATATTTTGTTAGGTGGTAACCCTGAATTTTTGGCTAAACAAAAACTTAAAGAACTTGGTTACAATGATGCACAAATAGAACTTGCCACTGCTTATCACTTAGTCGATAATGACGATATCAAAAAAGCACGTCAAGAATATGATAAATATTATAAGCAATTTAAAGAGCAAACTGACAAAGAGAAAGAAGAAGTTGTAGATTTAGGTGGATTACTAATAATAGGTACAGAAAGGCACGAAAGTCGTCGTATAGACAATCAGTTACGTGGACGTGCTGGACGTCAAGGTGACCCAGGACGCAGTGTGTTCTATATCTCACTTGAAGACGACTTAGCGAGAATATTTGGTGGCGATAAACTAAAAAGAGTGGCGGCATTCTTCAAATTACAAGAAGATGAACCATTGCAATTAAAGATGCTATCTAGACAAATAGAGTCTGCACAAAAGAGAATTGAAGGCAATAATTACGCACAAAGAAGATATTTAATAGAATATGATGATGTATTAAATGAACAAAGAAAATTGATTTATGAAGAAAGGGACAAGGTGCTTTCTGGCATAGATATGCACGAACAAGTATGCAAAATGCTTGAAGAACAAGTAGAAAATGTGCTTAATGATATTATTGACCCTAATAAAGTTTGGTCTGAATGGGATTTAACCGAAATTAACAAAGAGTTAGAAGAAAATTTCTTTGAAAAAGACGAAAACTTTATAACCGAGGACAAAATTGAAGATATGGAATTGCCAGAACTTATTGAATTAGTTAAAAAAGAGGTTATGGCAAGATTTGAAAATAAACGCAAAGAATTTGACGAATTAGGACTAATGCCTTTTGATTATTTAGAGAGAATTATTATGCTTAGGGTAGTTAATCATTTTTGGATGGAACACATTGATACTATTACTAATCTAAAAAAGGAAATTCTCACCCAAGGTTTTGGTAATCAAGACCCTATTATCCCTTACAAAAGGGAAGCCAATATGCTATACTTTGATATGATTGAGAAAATTAACAAAAATATAGCAATGGGATTATACAAAATGCAGAAACCTGTTATACAAGTCAAAGAAAGAGTAAATCCATACAATACAAAAACACAACACGAGAATCAAAACACGAATTCTCCTGAACCTATTAGACAAGCGAAAACTGATAAAATTTGTGGCAGAAATGACCCTTGTCCTTGTGGTAGTGGCAAAAAATACAAAAATTGTTGTGGAAAATAATGAGTAGGTGTTGTTATAAATAAGTTTTGTAGTCTAATTTTAGTTATAACAATGATAACGAGTTGTTTTGTTATCTGTGGTTGTGGCGATAAAACGCTCAAAAATGGTACTTATAATGAAGCAGGTGTTATCTATGAAATAGTAAATAATTCTGCAATTGTAGTAGGTGCTACAGAAGATGCAACTGAAATTACTATTCCTGTACAGTACAAGGGGGCAAAGATTAAGGGCGTTGGTAATAACGCATTTGAAAATAGTCAAATCACAAAAGTAACATTTGAAGAGAATGATTTTGCAGAATTTTTTAGCATTGGTTCAAACGCTTTTCGTGGTTCACAAATAGTTAGTATAAATAATTTGCCGGCAGATGCTACATTAAGTGAAGATTCTTTAGCAGGACTTGAAAAATTGGAGAGTATCACGACTTTTGGAAATGGGGAACTGTCAGTTGTTAATAATGCACTTATACAAACAATTGATGAGAATACTAAATATTTAAGGCTTTTGCCAGCCAGTGCAGAACCACAAGATAATTTTGTAAATGGTACTTATACTGTAACAGGTTATAGTTATATATATGATTATGCAGTTCAAAATAATAAGTATATTTCGAATTTAATTATATGTAGTGACATAGATAGAATAGAATCTTATGCGTTTGATAAAATTAATTTACAATCTATAACATTTATGGATGAACAAGGTAAAGAAGTATTTATAGATGCAACTGCTTTCATAGCGCATAAAGATTTGTTAATTTTTGTGCCTGCAACAGATACATTTGAATTAAGTTCTTGGATGAGTTATAGTAAGAATTATTTGTGGCGAAAAAATTGGTTAATTCATCCTACTGATTGTAATAATACAAATCAACATTGTCATGGTGGTAATTTAAACCAAACCGTAACAAAATCATATGAAGGTTGGACTTATTCAATTAATGATAATATGGCATCAATTAAAACAAACAATATTACATTTAATTGTGAAATGCCAGATTATATGTTAAAAACTTATGAAGAAATTGTAAATTTATAATATTAAGCCCTAATTATGTAGATTAGGGCTTTTTTAAATAAAATATTTTAATTAAGTGAAAATTTTTATTAATTTTTGTACTATGAAGCATTTATTTTATAATTTTATTAAATATTGATAGTTCATAATAAATAAGTTGTTTAATTTTTTTTAAAAGTGATATATCGATAATAAGTAATAGGAGGCAATTATGACAAATGAATACAACTTAAAAAAAATATACAAAATTGATTGTGTATTTTTTTATTTTATGATAGAATATTGTACGACATTTATTTATTTTAGTTTTTGCCAACACAATTTATTTTTTGTGTGTATATTTAGTATGATAATTATTGATTAAGGGCAATATAATTATAATGTCTTTTTATTTGGAGGGAAAATGGATAATCAAGATAACAATAATCCACAAAACAATAATCGTAGCCCTAACAAAAAACCGACTCAAAACAAGAGTAGAGTTTGGTTATACACTGTTTTAACTATTATATTAGTTTTTTTGGTAATATACATTGTTGGGCTTAATAATAAAATTGAGAAGATTTCCTATACTGAATTTCAAAATAAAGTAGTAGCAGGGGAAGTCGTAGAGGTTGCAACTGTTGGGAATGTTGGGTATGTGCTTTCTAGTGATTCTAAAATTGATGAGAAAGACTTTCCTAACAAAGCAGATTTTAAATTTACATTCATAAATAGCGACCAACTAATAGAATTTATTGATAACTATAATAATGGTAAATTAGAAGGGCAGACTGAACCACCAGCAGTTAAAGTTGACGCTAGTTATGATGTTGCACAACAAAATTGGTTTACAACATTGATGCCTTATTTATCATTTGCACTTATATTATTCTTAGGTTTCTTTTTGTTTAAGAGTATGATGGGTGCTAGTGGTAAGAATATGGGCTTTGGTAAGACTAAGGCAGTTTTGGGTGAGAATGTTAAAGTTAAATTTAGTGATGTTGCTGGTAGTGAAGAAGAGAAAGCCGAAATGCAAGAACTCGTTGAGTTTTTGAAAAACCCTAGAAAATTTACAAGACTAGGTGCTAGAATTCCAAAAGGTGTGTTACTTGTTGGCCCACCAGGGACTGGTAAAACTTTACTTGCCAAAGCGATAGCAGGTGAGAGTCACGTTCCATTCTATAGCATTAGTGGTTCGGACTTTGTAGAGATGTTTGTTGGTGTTGGTGCTTCTAGAGTTAGAGATTTATTTGACCAAGCCAAAAGAAATGCACCTTGTCTAGTTTTCATTGACGAAATCGACGCTGTTGGGCGTCAACGTGGTGCCGGACTTGGTGGAGGCAATGACGAGAGAGAACAAACACTTAACCAATTACTTGTACAAATGGACGGATTTAGTGGTAGCGAAGGTGTTATAGTTATCGCTGCTACAAATAGACCTGATGTTTTGGACCCTGCACTCTTGCGTGCTGGTAGATTTGACAGACAAATTGTTGTCAATCGTCCTGATGTGTCCGGACGTGAGAAAATATTACAAGTTCATTCAAAGAATAAACCTATTGGCGAAGATGTAGATTTCAAGGCTATTGCCAAAATCACAATTGGGTTCACTGGTGCAGATTTGGCGAACGTTATGAACGAAGCAGCGATTTTGACTGCTAGGGCTGATAGAAGTTTTATTACTATGAACGATATTAATGAGGCTATAGCGAAGGTACAACTTGGACCACAAAAACGTAGTGCTGTTACAACTAACGAAGATAATAAACGTACTGCTTATCACGAAGCAGGACACGCAATTGTGGCTTACGTTACTCAAAAAGACAAGAAAGTTCACGAAATATCGATTATTCAAAGAGGAATGGCTCTCGGTTATACTCAAACTCGTAACACTGTGGATAGCAATTCTATGTCTTATGAACAATTATGCAATGAAATTGCTATGACTGCCGGTGGCAGATGTGCTGAAGAACTTATTTTTGGCGAAAAAAGTGTTGGTGCTAGCAACGATATTAAGCATATGACTAATATTGCTCGTGCTATGGTTACCGAATATGGTATGAGTTCAAAGTTCGGTATGATGTATTTAGGTAGTGAACAAGAATTATTCTTGGGTAGAGATTATCAATCTCACGCTTCATATAGCGAAAAAATTGCTGGTGAGATAGACGAAGAAGTTAAACGTATCATTAAAGAAAACTATGACAAAGCAATGAAAGTCTTGAAAGACAACATTGATAAACTTAATGTAATGGCACACGTTCTATTAGAGAAAGAAACTATTTATACTGATGAAGTCGATATGATTATGAACGGAGCGACTGCAGATGAAGTTATAAAGAAAATTGACGAAAAGGCAGAAATTTTAAGAAAACAAGAAGAACTTGCTCGTCAAGAAAGAGAGAAGCAGGCAGAACAAGCATTATTGGAATTAAGAGAAAAGGCGCAGAAAGCCCTTTATGAAGCAGGAGTTGTACCTAACCAACCTGTCAATAATACTAATGTTATCAAAACTAATAATGAATCAAGTAGTGAAGAAGCCAAAAATACTGAAGATACAAAATTAGAAGATAAAACGGATGACGCAGAAAAGGAAGAAAATACTGATAAGGTTAATGCTAAAGACGATAATGAAACAAAAAAAACAATAAACAATAAAAAGTCGAAAAAAGAAGATGAATAGGGGTAATGTATGAGTAAAAATAATGATAATTTAAGAAATGAAGATGTTGTATTAAAAACTAAAGAACCATTTTCTAGAACTAATATTTTAGCAACAGTTATGATTTGCATATTAGGGGTTTTGGCAATTGTAACAATCATTATGGCTATTGTCCCTAAATCTTATGCAGTGCATCTTTCTGATAATAATCCCCATTATATATTTATTTATGAAGGGTCAAGTACTCCTGCAACTACTTTATTTGCAGATGAACACAAAGAAGACTACGATAAATTATTAAGTGCTTATGAGAAAAGTTTTAAACAATCATCATTAAGTGCATTATTCCAAAAAGAATTATTTAACAAAATTGAATATGATTACTTAGGAACTAATGACAAAACATTAAGTAATATTGTTACAAGTAATGACTATGTTTTGGGTTTTGTATATTCACAAGAACAAACATTGTATAGAAATGGCGATCCTTATGTTTGCGAAGAACTTAAATATTTAAGCCAATACAAAGATGGGGTAGTTAAATTCAAAAAAGTTTGGATTACTGTTAATAATGAAAACGGAGTTAATACTGTTAATTTCTATTTCCAAAGATTAGCAAGTGAAGGAGGTAGCGAATCTTCTTACGCAATTTTGCAAATCACAACAAAAGGACTTCAAGAAAACTTATTTAATACAATAGAAGAAATATTGAAGTAAATATTATTTAATTGCAGTCGATAGAGTAAGGTTATTAAATAAATTTTATAATAAAAATATATTTAAACTTTCCTTAAAATTAATATGTATAAGGGGTAAAGAAAATAAAAAAAGAAGTTTATTTTAAACGGACTAAACAAAAAAAGAGAGAACATATTTTATTTATCAATATGTTCTCTCTTTTTTTTTGCTATTAACTAATTGATTAAAAAAATTACACTTTTTAATTATTGTTTTCTTTAATTAAACTAAAAATCAAGTTATTAAATTATTATAAATTAATGGATAAGTGTAAATAGTTAAAAATGAAAAGTGAGTAAAACTAGGTGAAAAAATAAAATAGCCATTAATAATAAACGCTTTAGTATTATAAAGATAGATATGCTAAAATTATAAAAAAGTCAAAAGTGTTAAGGGTTTGTTAAAAGATGTGTTTAGTATGGTGTGGAAAGTAATGAACAATTATTAAACTTTAATCAAAATAAAAATACTATAAATTCTCAAAAATTATTGCTAGAATTATGAAAAAATGGGTAAAAGTAGTAAAAAAACATATAAAATGTCGATAAATAGCGTAAATTGCTTGATTAAAATTAAAATAATGGGTATACTAAAAATGTACAAAAAAAGTGCGAAAGTTAAACAAAAGAAAGGGGTGCAAGAGATATGTTAAGAAATAAACTAAGTATGGGGGGGGGGGGGGCATTTAAGTAATGAACAATTACTTAAATTAAGCCATAGTGAGCAAACTTCAACTTCGCAAAATTGTAATAAAAAAGCGAATATAACACTTTATAATAATAAAATATTAAATAATCAAAAAATTAAGAATAAAGATAATCAAACAAAAGAAAAAAAAGGAAGGAATGCACATATTGCCGCCATTGAATGTACTAGATTAAAATGTGCAAACAATGGTGGTAATATGAATAATCGCATAAGCACAGTAGATACAAAGAGAAATAAAACAATAAGAACTACACTACAATTAGTCGTGTGGCTTTTTGTGTTGGTGTTAAGTATAGCACTAATGAATGCAACTAATATAAATCGTAATGATAACTTAAATAACATATCAGTTACACAAGCATATTCAGGTGGTGATGGGACTGAAAGTAACCCATATCAAATAAAAACTTTTGCAAATCTGCAGTCAATGGCAACTAACATAAATAAAGGCACAGATACAACATCACATTACAAATTAATGAACGACATTACAACAACTTCAACCTCTTGGACCCCAATAGGAATTGATGATACAAACAGTTTTCAAGGAACATTTGACGGACAAGGTCATACCATAAGTTTTAATAGCGATAGCGAAGTTACAATATCTATTGACTATGCCGGTTTGTTTGGATATAATAGTGGAACAATAAAAAACTTAGTTGTTCACTGGAACTCACTTATAGGTACAAACACAGGTAGTAGTTCATATGTTGGCGGCATTGCTGGGTATAATAGTGGA
>CASDSK010000016.1 GCA_949283525.1 uncultured Eubacteriales bacterium | reverse complement strand
TTTTGCATATAACGTTTTGTTTTTATGTTAAAAAATATATCATTAACTTTAACTTTCAAAAAAATAACAATAAAATTTATTATTTTATGGTATTGCATATTAAAATAAAATTAGTCAAACATATATAAAGGAGTTTATTATGGTATCTCAAAAGGAAATAGAATATGCATACAATTTAATTGTGAATTCACTAAAATTACAAAAGGGAGAAAAAATCTGGATAGATGCTAGTGATGTACCAGAAGATTTTGTATGTGAAATTATTAGGCAAATAAGAAATGTAGGGGGATTACCTTTTTTGAATTTGTCTACACAAAGAATTAATAGGCAAATTATGGAGTGTTATGATAATCTTGACTTTGTTAACTTAAAAAAAGATTTAGATTTATTGAAAATGAAAGAAATGGATTGTTATTTAGGAATTACTGCACCTATGAACACTCAAGGGTTAAGGTCATTAGATGCGAATAAAATAAAAAATTATAATTCAATTTATGCTCAAGAAGTCCATTTTAAACAAAGAGTTAATCACACAAGGTGGCTAATTTGTAATTATCCAAGTTTAAGCCTTGCATCAAGAGCCAAGATGAGTTATGATGAATATGCTGAGTATTTATTAGATGTTTGTTGCCTTGATTATCGAAAAATGGAGAAAGCACTAAAACCTTTAAAGGAATTAATGGAGAAAACAGACAAAGTTAAGATTTTGGGAAAGGGTACTGACTTAACTTTTAGTATAAGTAATATGCCTGCTATTATCTGTGCTGGGGAGAGTAATATCCCTGATGGCGAAGTTTATACAGCCCCAAACCTAAATAGTGTTAATGGCGTCATTTCATACAATGCTCCGTCAGTTTATGAGGGTAAAGAATTTAATGATATTAAATTAGAGTTCTCTAATGGAAAGATTGTTAAATCACAGTGCAATGATAATGAAGCGTTGGAGAGAATATTAAATACTGACGAAGGGGCTAGATTCATAGGTGAATTTGCGATAGGAGTTAATCCTAGAATTAATGAGCCTGTTGGTGATATACTATTTGATGAGAAGATTGCTGGGTCAATACATTTTACCCCCGGAAATGCTTATGATGATGCAGATAATGGCAATCGCAGTTCGGTTCATTGGGATTTAGTATTAATACAAACACCTATGTTTGGGGGTGGAGAAATTTGGTTTGACGACGTATTAATTCGCAAGGATGGTAAATTCGTTATTGAAGAATTACAAAACATTGATAAATTAAAATAATATTTTTATGAGTGTAATTTAGTTTGATTATTAAATTTTTTGTTATATAATTTAATAGTTAAGGAGAGAGAAATGAGCAAAATAAAAATTGGTATAAATGGATTTGGAAGAATAGGTAGATTAATTTTAAGAGCATCAATACAAAAATTTGACAATGTAGAAGTGGTAGCAATAAATGACCCTTTCATTGATGCTGAATACGCTGAGTATTTATTTAAGTATGACACAGTCCACGGTAGATTTCAAGGCGATTTAAAAAGTGAAGGTAATTGTTTGTTTGTAAATGGACAAAAAATTGAATTTACCAATGAATTAGACCCAGAAAACTTAGATTGGGCTAAATTTGGCGTCCAATATGTTTGTGAAGCATCAGGCAAATTTACAAGTTATGAAAAGGCAAGTAAACATATTAAAGCAGGAGCAAAAAGAGTTGTAGTTACAGCACCTGCTAAAGAAATGCCTATGTTTGTTATGGGCGTTAATGACGATACTTATAATGGCGAAGATGTTGTATCTAATGCTAGTTGTACAACTAACTGTTTAGCACCTCTTGCTAAAATTATTGATGACAACTTTGGCATAGATGAAGGATTAATGACAACCATTCATTCAATAACTGCGACACAACTAACTGTTGACGGGCCTAGTAAAAAAGATTGGAGAGGTGGTAGGGCTGCTGGTGCGAACATAATACCTTCTAGCACAGGGGCTGCTAAAGCAGTTGGTGCTGTTATTCCACACTTAAATGGTAAACTTACGGGTATGAGTTTTAGAGTGCCAACAATTGATGTATCTGTAGTAGACTTAACTGTTAAAACAAAGAAAGCCACTTCATTACAAGAAATTAATAACGCTGTAAAAAAGGCAAGCGAAAGCAGTATGAAAGGAATTGTTGCCTATACCGACGAGCCTGTTGTTTCTAGTGATTTTTACACAGATTCTCATACTTGCATATATGATGCATTAGCAGGAATTGAAATGAGTGATAAGTTTTTTAAACTAATTGCTTGGTACGATAACGAATGGGGATATGCTAACAAAACAATTGATTTAATTATTGCTATGAATAAAAAATAGTGTTTTATGGATGTTTATTATATTTATAATAAACATTTTTTGTTATAGTTGTGTAAGTTTCGCATTGCTAACCATAAATAGTTGACTTTTTTTGTCAAATTTAATACAATTAAGTATTAAATAGAAAAAATAATTATTTTAGCAGTTTGTTGTTATTTTGTGTTTATTTTTTTGTACTTGCGACAAAATAATGTAGGAGGTTCACTTGAACATTATTAAGAATTTGTCTTTTTGTATAATTATTTGCGTTTCTATTTTTGTTGGTGGAATTATGGTTCAAAATTCTTCTTTACAAACAAAAGAAATAAGTGCGAATAATTTATATGATACTAAGTTAAATAACATAGAAGATAGGGAAGTGTATATACAAGAAATGGACCCTATACTGTATTATCATTTAATGTACATAAGAGATGGAAGTTATCCTGACCTGCAAGCAGAAGATTATGTTAAATTAAGAACTACAGATTTTGTGGGAATAGAGAATTTAGATTTAAGTGATATAAGACTTGACAATATAAGAATTACAAGTGTAGACGGGTTAGGATTATTCGACTTTAGTAGTTTAAAAATTTTAAATTTATCAAATAACAACTTAACAGAGATAAATGCTCGAACTTTTAATGGAATGCCACAATTAGAAACATTAAATGTAGAAGGGAATTGTTTAGAAATTTTAGATATAAGTACATTAAATAGTGTAAAAATACTTAAGGCAAAAAAGAATAATTTAAAGGAAGTAGATTTATCAAATCTAAGTGCTAATGGGGAAGTAGATTTATCATTTAATGCCATAGAGAGTATGAGTTCATTGCATCTTAAAGAAGATGGGCAAAATGCGAAAGTTATATTGTATGGTAATAAAATTACAGATTTTGTTGCAGAAAACTATATAAATTATGATTTATTAGTAGGATTTCAAATAGAATATGACTTAGAAAAAGGTTATAATGAACATACAAAAATAAAAATATATAAATATAATAGTCAAAATTATTATTTATATTGCGTAAACAAAGCGACAAAAGAAGCGACTATAATAAGAGATGAAGGCACATTAATACCTGCTACTTATGAAATATATATAAGAGAAGGGGAAACTTATCTCAATTTTGATGCTATTGTGATAAAGGTATACAAATTACCACCAACTTATCAAGTATTAGACAAAGATGGTAATGTATTAGATATTTCAAAAACAATAAACTCGCCTGTAGTTATACAATTCGATAGTAACGATGATAATTATATTGTAGAGTACAAAATCAATGGAAATACATACATAGCACAAGATAGTGTAGAACTTAAAAAGAGTGGAAATTATTCTATAACGATAAGGGCCGTGAGTGATACCGGAGACATTTCTCAAGAAACTGCATTCACTGTTGAAATTAAAATTAATAATGGTGCGTTATGGAGAATGTTAGCAATTATTTTTAGTGTTTTTGCTATATTGGGAATATTATATGTAGTTATAATGTTTATTAAATTAAAGCAAGATAATGGAAATAAAAACAATAAATAACAAAAAAGAAGGAGGAGAAATATGGTTAAAATTAAAAAAATTAGTATCATTTTGAGTTTACTATTTTTCTTTTCCTTTGTATTTTTTTTAAATATTAATACAAAAAGTTTAAAATTAAATGTTGGAGAATTAAGCGTTTTTGCATACGATGATACACAATCTTCAAGTACTCAAAGTGTACTAAGTAATATAAAATTTGAAGATGAAAAGTTAGAACAATATTTGTTGTCCATCTCTGGACAAGAGCAGTTAGATAGCAATACTTTCTCGGATTTAGAAGAATTAATTTTTGACGGCAATAACGCTTTGTGTAGTGAAATATTGACTATCAATGACTTGTGGCAGTTTAATTTTATTAGATTAAGTACTATTCAAATAGTTAATATGCCAAAGTTAGTAAATATTGATATTTCGATAACATCAAATACATTAGCAACAATGATTATTCAAAATAATAGTGAATTATCAAATATAACTATTCAAGTAAGTAGTCTTAAAAACTTAACTTTACAACAAAACCCAAGTATTACATATTTAGATATTTCGAAGTCAAACAATATAAGAAATCTTGAATTAGATAAAATGCAATTTGAAGAAGGTGATAATTTAATTGAAAGAACTTTGTTATATGCACCAAATCTCAAAACTTTATTTATTTCAAAAAATGAATGGCTTACAAGATTAGATTTATCAAAAAGTGAAAAATTAGAAAATATCGTGCTTGATGATTGTATTAATTTAGTTAAAATTGATTTATCTAGTGAATTAAAATTTTTAACAAGTTTAAGTTTTAATAATTGTTATAATTTAAGTGGTATAAATATTGATTCTGCACAAAATTTACAATATCTTTCGTTGCAAGATTGTTCATCTATCAGTGTAAATTTCTATAATAATTTAACTAATTTGTATAAACTTGAATATATTAATTTATTTAATACTAAAATTAGAGACATTAATTTAAATAATTTTACAAAACTAAGAACTTTAAGTGTGGGGTCGGATTATTTAAGAACTTTCAATTTATCTAATATGGAGAGTTTATATGAACTAAATTTATATCAATCTAATGATTTAAAAGAGATAAAATTGTATAATGCTAATTTGTTAAGTAATTTTAATATTGATAACTGTACTAATTTACAATCAATAATTTTGGACAATGTTGGCATAGGTGCTTTTTCAGTAATGGGCAATATGCTTTTGAAAAATGTTTATTTAGATTGTAATAATTTAATTAATATAACTATAGATAACTGCTTAAACTTAAATAGTTTAGAGTTTAGAAATTGTGTTAATCTAAAAAGTCTTGAAGTTTTCGGATGCCAGAATTTAACCAACGAATTTGTAGATAACTTAAGTGAACTAAATATGTTGGAGAATGTGCAAATTTCTGAGTGTGATAAAATTTACACATTTCAAATAAAAAATAAACCTTATATAAAAAATTTAAACATAAAAAACTTAAATAATTTGAATGTTTTAAGCATTGAGAATGTAGGAGAAGAACCAAATATATTATTACCAACAAATTTATTAAAATTAAGAAGTTTGACTTTGGTAGACCTTTCTCAAGCCAATTTTAATACCAGCGTATTAGATGTTGATGGTGGGGTATTAAGTGCTGTTAAACTTGTGAATTTACCTTTTACAAAGATTAATTTAAATAATAATGAAATTGCATCATTTGAAATAGATAAGGTTAATAATTTGCGAGAAATAATTCTATCTAATAACAAAATTTCGAGTATAGATAGCATAATAACTTTGTTAGAAAATTCTTCGATGCTTACTAATATAAACATTAACAACAATAGAATAGACTTTAGCAAGGGCGACGCCTTAGAAAAATTGCAAGGGCATAAGTATAGATACTGTGTAGTCATAGGCTTACAAAATATAATTGAAGATAATGATTATACATATAGTCCAAATATCTATTTTGGTGGGTTACAACCACACTATAATAATATACAAGTTATTGTTTATCATAGTTCTTCAAAATATAGTAAGGCTAGTTTAACTAATTCTGTTCTTTATAATTTCGAGTCATTTGATTTTTTGAATAACCAATTCAAAAAATTAAACAAGGGGACATATTATATAACTTATCAAAAGTTGGATAGTAATGGTAATATAATAGAGATGACAGAAGAAGAAAAATCTATGTTCTCACCTATATATTTTACAGTTACCATTGAAAAAAATCTAATGGATTATGTCTGGATTATACTTGTGGCTTTTGCTGGTGTTATATTTATTTATGTTGGAATAGTATATTTAATTCAAAAGCGTCAAAAAGCACAGTTCTTTGGCAGTGAAATATCTAATCACATTGATAGGTCATCTAATATGATGACTAATAAAGAAATGCGAAAAATGCAAAAAGAAAATAAGAAAATTATCAAGCAGAATAAAAAGTTAGATAAAATTAATCAAAAACAAGATAATAATTTAAATAAAGAACTCAAAGAGCGTGAACTTAGTGCTAATCAAAATGATATTAGTAATACTAATAGTGATAACGCAAACAATTTGAAAGAATTAAAAGTAGATGAAAATAACCAAAAAAATGATAACAATAATAAAAATTCATTCAAACCACCTAAATTGCCAAAAAGTTAAAAATATTAGTGAAAGTTCTTGACAAAATTATGAAAATGTATTAAAATCTATGAACTGAAGTTTGTATAAAGGAGAACTAAATATGAAAAAGGATATGCACCCAAATTATCACGAAGTAAATGTTGTTTGTGCTTGTGGCGCAACATTTAAGACAAGGTCTACTATTGATGGTGATACAATGAAAGTTGATATTTGTAGCAAATGCCATCCTTTCTATACAGGTAATAGAAAAATTGTGGATACTGCAGGTCGTGTTGAAAAATTCAAGAAAAAATACAATTTAAATTAATAAAGTCGGCATATGCCGACTTATTTTTCGATAAACATAAATTTATATAAAATTGGCAATACTTTCTGTAATGAATAATATGGAAAAGAATACTAATATAGCAGGGTTTGCCGTTAATAATGGAGTATGTTATTTATATAATAATTTTTTGTCCGTTGGCGTTGTAAATGATTATAATGTTATAATAAGATTGAAAAAAATCAAAAACGATGCGAGATTAAGAAAATTTCCTTTTATAAGGGCATTAATCTTTGTTGTTGTGGCTATCAAAAATGCTATTTATGGATACTATTTGTCACAAATGGTTATAACAAAAAAAGAGAAGGCAAAAATTTATCAATATTTAATTAATATAACAAAAATAAGTTTATTAATAATTACCTTTGTAATTGGGGCAATTTTAGGGCAATTTTTGTTAGTTGGCATACCAAACTATTTGTCATTAACGTTTTTTGATTACTTTGATTATGTTGTAGTTAAATCGTTTGTTTTTAACATTGTAAATTCGACTTTTACATTGTTTATGCTAATAATTTTAACATTTATTTTATCTATTGTAGGTAAAAAATTTTTGGCGTATCAAAGCGCTGTTAATAAATCTATGAATGCACTCAAAAATAGAATTAGTTTAGATGTTGATAATGTACAAAAACAAAGTTCAAAATATTTTTTTAATCCTATTTCTATAATTTATATAACTATAATTATTTCTATATATGTATTGCCATTATTTTATGAGAAAATTATTTGGCTAAATTTAATCTATAGGATAGTGTTGTTTGCTATAATTTTATCTACCATATATGAAATTTTTGTTTTTTTGAACCAATATGATAATAAGTTTGTGAAAGTATTACAAGCACCATCATTTTGGGTACAAAGTTTATTTAACAAAAAGACTGACGATAAATGTATAATGTGTGCTATAGTCGCACTTAAAGAGGTGCTTATGATTACTGACAAAGAAGATATCAAAATTAAACACAATTTGATTTTTGAATGGCAAAAATTGCGTGAAGAATTTTTGGCGAACAACATAAATGATGAAAGCGATGTGGACTGGATATTTTGTGAAGTTTTGAAATGCAATAGGGCTGAACTAAAAACTATAAAATTTATCTCTAATGTAGATTTAGATAAAGTGCAAAGTTACGCTAAAATAAGGCTACAAGGCGAGCCACTTCAAAGGATTTTTGGACACACAAATTTCTATGGTTTTGAATTTGAATTAAATGATGATACATTAATACCGAGATTTGATACCGAAATACTTGTAGAAAAGGTACTGAAAGATATCAAAAATTCTTCTTCACAAAAAATACTTGATCTATGTACAGGAAGTGGCTGTATAGCCATTACCATTGCCAAATTGACTAACTGTCAAGTTGTAGGTGTAGACATTAACGAGAATGCTTTAAATATGGCGAGAATTAATGCTGATAATCTTAATGCTAAAGTTTTATTTTTGAAGTCAAATTTATTTCAAAGTCTACGCAATCAAAAATTTGATATAATTGTTTCTAATCCACCTTATATTAAAACTAGAGAGATAGAAAATTTAGAAGTTAAAAATTATGACCCACATCTAGCGTTAGATGGTGGTGCCGATGGTTTAAAGTTTTACAAAAGGATTATTAGCCAAGCCCCTAAACATTTAAACAAAGGTGGTAAAATTTATTTCGAGATAGGGAAAGGGCAATACGAAAATGTCAAAAAATTATTACTTAAAGAGTTTGATAATATAAGTATGAGGTTAGATTATCAAGGCATTGAGAGAGTAGTAAGTGCTGAACTAAAAGATTAAAATGTTCGCTTGTATTTTTGGCTTAATTATGATATACTTTGATTTAAGAGGAAAATATGGATAAATTAGAAAGTTTTGTAAAAAGATATAATGAGATAAATGAAGAATTAATGCAAGGGAATTTGGATAGACGCGATTATGAACGTTTAGCCAAAGAACAATCAAATTTAAGTCAATATGTTGAATTAGATAATGAAAGAAAACGCTTAACTACGGCTGTTGAAGAAATTAAAGAAGTACTCAAAAGCGAACAGGATATTGAATTGAGAAGCATATTTGAAGAAGAACTACAAATGAATCGTGATAAATTATCTAAACTTGAAAAGGATATAGAGATAGCACTAATTGATAAAGATGAAGATGATGAGAAGAATGTTATTTTGGAAATAAGAGCAGGTGCTGGTGGCGATGAAGCAAGTTTATTTGCTGGCGAATTATTAAGAATGTATCAAAAATATGCTGAAAAAAATCATTTTAAATTTGGGATAGTTAGCATATCAGAAACGGGTGTTGGTGGCGTTAAAGAAGTCATTTGTACAATAAATGGTAAAGGCGTTTATTCAAAATTTAAGTTTGAAAGTGGTGTGCATAGAGTACAAAGAGTCCCAGAAACAGAATCAGGTGGTAGAGTGCATACTTCGACAGTAACGGTAGCAGTATTGCCAGAGAATGAAGACGTTGATGTTGTAATTGAAGAAAAAGACCTAAGAATTGACGTTTGTCGAAGCAGTGGAGCAGGTGGGCAATCGGTTAATACTACGGACTCAGCCGTTAGAATTGTGCACCTACCTACGGGTATGATAGTAACTTGTCAAGACGAGCGTTCTCAAATACAAAATAAAGAGAAGGCTATGAGAATCTTAAAAAGTAAACTATATGATTTTTATAAAGCACAAGCAGATGCTGAATACGCCGAGAAGCGAAAATGCCAAGTAGGCACAGGGGATAGAAGTGAAAGAATTAGAACTTATAATTTTCCACAGGGTAGAGTTACTGACCATAGAATAAATTTAACATTATATACACTGCCACAAGTTATGGAAGGGGAGTTGGACGAGATTATTGATAACCTAACGCAAGTAGCGATTGAGGAGCAATTGCACGATAATAAGTAAAAACTTTGGTTTATACCAAAGTTTTTTTATGCTTTTGAGAAATATTAAAACTTTTATAAATTTGCTATTAAATTTGGCTTAAGTAATCACAATTACCGGCTAAGCCGGTAGTTGTGATTAATAATATCCAAATAGCATTTTTTTATGCCTAAAGTAAATAAATTGTCAAATATATTGTTTGTTTCTTCATAAGATTTTAATGCTTCATATTCATTATTTATTGACGAATAAATTTCGTCGAAAATATTATCAATGTGTTTTTGTTTAGACAAAAATAGTTGTTTATTTGTACTGTGATTTCCAAAGTAATTAACTAATGCATTGTATCTATTGCGTTTGATGTCGCTTTCATAATCATCTAGTGCATCAATAAAATAAATATATCGTCCTATGTGAAAAAATAAGTTTTGTAATTGTGTAGCGTCGCAAGAGATAGCCATTTCTTTTAAAATTTCTCCAGAAACATCCATTAATTCAAACAATGAATTATTATTTTCCAATTCTAATTTTTGAGTTTTTTTGAGTAAAATAGATAACTTTTCGTTATAATCTGGTAAGATGTTTTTGGCTTTTTTGAATAAATTTTTGAAAACAACTCTCATTGTTTTTTTTGTAAAATTTCTTTTTTCATCTTTACAATCGTCTAGAAGTTTGTAGTACGAAATTAAAATTGTCGCACTACAAATTTTTTTTGATAATTCATCGTGAAAGTATGATATATTTCTTTTACTAAAGGGATGTAGAAAACAGCGCTTTGGTTGCAAATCTATTTCTTCATTGTTGATGCTTACAATTAACATTGAAGCGTAAGTACAATCCATATTAGTAAACATTCTAGATTTGTTGCCAAAATGTTTTTTTAATGCCATACAAAGTCCACAATAGAACGCACCGATTAAATCACGTTCTTTTGGGGATAATTTTGTTTCGTCGCATTTTAAATAACCAAACATATTATAATCCTTCAAATAATTATATCATAATTTATAAGAATAACAAATTATTGAGAAAGGTTATTTTTGAGTTTTTTATTATTTATAGAATTTTTGATTGAATATAAAATTATTGCCATAATTGGTGGGGCTAGTACCATTCCCAAAGCACCAAAGAGTGCTCCACCTATAGTTAGTGATAATAGCACCATAAATATATCAATTTTGATTTTTTTGCCTACTATTAGTGGCGTGATAAATGTTGTAACGAAAATAACAATCAAAATAGCCACGAGCATTGATACAAAGGCAATATTTATACTTGTTAAAACAGCATTAATAAATAAAATAGGTATAAGTGCAATAATTGGACCAACATAAGGTATAACGTTCAAAAAAGCCATAAATAAAGCAAGTTCAAACGGCATACTTGATTTTGTAATAATTAAACCAATTGTTACACTCATAAGTATTATAATACCTTCAATTAGTTTACTAAAACCATAGTCAACAAATATTCTATCTATGTTATGAATAAATTCAAACCTTGCGTACGCTTGTGAAGGTGTTTTGAATGTTTGATAATAATCTATAATATTTGCTTTATATTTATCTAAATTTAACAAAATCAAAAATGCAAAGATTAAGCCTATTAAAGTTAAATTAAATATATTTAATAATTTACTGCCAACTTGTGAAATGAGTTGTGGAAGATTATCCTGATAATCAACTAATTTATCATATAATTTGTCAAAAGTAGAATTTATTGTGTTTTCTGTGATAAAGTTTTGTAAAAAAGGTATTTTATTAATAAGCCCAATTGCTTCTAATTTTAATTTTGAAATATATGTGTCTAAATTGGTTACTACATCTTGAATAACTGATATTAATTTTGGAACAATCAACCAAAAAATGCCAACAATAAGAGCCAAAAACAAAATAAATACTATAATTAGGGCAATATTCATTTTTATTTTGTAAGCATTTTTTGAATTATTAAAGCATTTTTTTAGTAATTTATTTGCAATAAGTTTGCGTGGTTCTTTAAGTATAAAAACTACTACAACTGCTATAAAAAATGGTATTAATCCTATTATAAGCCTTTGTAATACATAGGAAATAGGTGATAACAACAAATTTGCTAATAGTATACCAAAAGTGATTATAACAAGTAGCGAAATATAATGTTTTAAGCCATTTTTATTTGGAGAATTTATTATTTTCTTGTATTTTCTTATCATAAGATAATTTTATGTAAAACTTTATATATTATTCTTTTTGTATAATAATTTAAATAAAAAATATATTTTTAACAATTATTCGACAAATGTTTATTAATACAGCCAAAATCTCTATTGCAAAAAACTTAATATAAGAGAATATTTGTTGTATCATATATAAGAAATGGAGGGGTTTATGAATGCTGATTTTAAATTATTGAAAGCAGATGATGATATGTTAGATGAACTAAGTGTGTATTTACCTGAAGGAAAAATTTTACAACAACTCGCAGATTTTTTTGCCGTTTTTGCTGATACGACGAGAATTAAGGTTTTATCTGCCTTGGCTCTTAATGAAATGTGCGTAAGTGATATTTCTAATATATTGGGCATTAATCAAACGACTTTGTCGCACCAGTTAAAGTTATTAAAATCTCAAAAACTTGTTAATTGTCGCAGAGAAGGTAAAATTATTTTGTATAGTGCTAGTAATTATGTTATTAATGATTTGATGTTATCGGGGATAGAACATTTATTGGAAAGAAACTAAATTTTATAATTAAATAAAACTCACACACTTTATACACGTATTGCATATATACTTACAAAGTGGAGGGTAATATGGATTATCAACTTTTGATTATTTTAGCATTGTTATTATCAATTTTTGTTTCTAATTCTAATATTGATTTATTCACTAATACTAACTTTATCTTATTAGTATTATTAGCACTTGGTGCTTATGGTATAAATTGTACTAATACTTGCAGAAATAGATTTTTTTCAAATAATATTGTCTAAAATATGGCTTAACAGATATTTAGTTTATAATATTTGTTAAGTTTTTTTTATATTTTGATTTGTATTTATTAATTTATTTGGTAAAATAGTATGGGTGAATTATGACAAAATTAATACAAAAGACAACAAAATATTTTATTACTATATTGTTAGTGATAGTAACTATAATTTTTTTTGGGGCGTGTTCTAATAAGAAAGTAACAAAAATTGAAATAACAGAAAATCCATATAAAACTTCCTATTACGCTGGAGAATATTTCGATACAAGTGGTATGGTGTTAAGTGCGTATTACAAAGACGGAACGAAAGATTCCATAAAATTTGCTGATAATAATGACAAAAACAATGAAGGGTATACTTATGATAAATATAAGGTGCCATTGACTGTAAATGATACAATTATAAATTTTTATTACGGTAATAAAACTATAAGTATTAATATTACTGTTACAAAAAAAAGTGTATTACCACCAAAGACTGAAGATATTAAATATTATGTAACGGCAACTTCAATAACTATAACTCCATTGTTAAATGCTGAGTATAAACTAGGCGAAAATATGGAATATCGAGATAGCAACGTTTTTGCTAGTTTAGACCCTAATACTACTTACAAAATTTCAATAAGATACAAAGAAACAGATACAACATATCAATCAAGCGAAATTTATATTTATATTACAACAGATGCTATTTAATAAGAGAAGATTTTGTGAAAACTACGAAAAATTACAAGTATTCGTAGTTTTTTGTTTTTTGATTGATAAAAAGCATTAGTTGTGTTATAATAAAAATATGATTAACATAGATAGCATTAAAGAAAAATTACATAAATTGCCTACAACAAGTGGCGTATATTTAATGAAAGATATTGATGGCCATATTATTTATGTGGGGAAGGCAAAAAATCTAAAAAGACGTGTAAGTTCTTATTTTATAAACACTCAAAAGAATGTCAAAACTACTGCTTTAGTAGAAAATATTTATGATTTTGATTATATATTGACACCTAGCGAGTTTGACGCTTTAGCACTCGAAAGTACTTTAATAAAAAAACATCAACCTTTCTATAATATTTTATTGAAAGACGGTAAGGCTTATCCGTATATTAAAATTAACTACAAAGAAGAATATCCAAGTATTGAAATTGTACGAAAAGTAAAAAAGTATGGGGCAAAATATTTTGGTCCGTATTTTGCTGGCATTAAAGCAGGGGAGTTATTAAAAATAATTCATCAGGCATTTCCTTTAAGACAATGTAAAAATAATCTTAAGCGTAAACAAAAAAGAGAATGTTTAAATTATTCTCTGGGGTTATGTTTAGCACCTTGTACACGCAAGGTAACTACAGAAGAGTATCACAGAGTTGTAGATAAGTGTATAGAGTTTTTGAAAGGCAACGATAGCGAAGTCGAGAAAATTTTGACGCAAAAGATGCTAAAGGCGAGTGAATTAGAACAGTTTGAATCTGCTATAATCTTTAGAGATAGACTGAAAATTGTCGAGAAGTTAAAAAGTAAAACTATAATGCAATTAAGCAGGCAAGCCGAATTTGATGCTATCAGTTTTGTAACGAACGGAGAAAACTCAGCGATAGCAATTTCTGTCATTCGTGGTGGAAAAATGGTGGGGTGTGAAACGCACACTATCTTTGATAATAATTTGACTTTAACAGAAGCAATAACAAATTTTACTGTACAATATTATTCTATGAATAATTTTGTGCCAGAAGAAGTTTTGGTGCCTACAGAATTTGAAGACATAGGACTTATTAGAGATTGGCTAGAAAATCATAGTGGGCATAAAGTTAATGTAATGGCTCCACAAATAGGTGTAAAAGCACAGTTATTGAAAAATAATTGGCAAAATGCGTATGAACATTTAGAAAAACAAGTTGACAAAGATAAATATGAAAGAGATTTTACAATAGGTGCTTGTGAGCAACTAAAAAGTAAATTGGCCTTAAAGAAAATACCACATAAGATAGAAGGTTATGACATTTCTAACATTAGTGGCACAAATAAAGTGGCTAGTATGGTAGTATTTATTGATGGAATGCCTAAAAAAAGTTTATATAGGAAATTTATAATTAAAACAGTTGAAGGTTCAAACGATTTTGCGTCTATGTTAGAAACTTTACGTAGAAGATTTGAAAATGTTACTACAACAAAAGATGATAGTTTTAACAATTTACCTGACCTAATTTTAATAGATGGTGGCAAAGGTCAGTTGTCCTCTGCATATTCGGCTATGCAAGAATTTGGGTTTGATGTCGAAATGATTAGTTTAGCCAAAAAAGAAGAAGAAGTTTTCAAGGTGGGAGCGAAAGACAGTGTGATATTAGATAAATCTAGTTATGCACTTAGACTCCTTCAAAGAGTAAGAGATGAAAGCCATCGTTTCGCTATAACTTTTCATAGAAATAAACGCCAAAAAATTACAAGCGTTTTACAAAATATAGACAAAATAGGCTCTAAAACAGCCAGAAAACTACTATTACATTTCAAAAGCTTAGATAATATTGCTAATGCTTCAATGCAAGATTTATTGCAAGTCGTTAACAAAAGTCAGGCTCAAGCAGTCTATGATGCTTATCATAAATAACAATGTATATTATGAAAATTTAGTTCATATAATGGGGTATGAATTTTAAACGCAAAAAACCTACTAGCAATAAGCAAATTCGCTTTGTAAATGGAGTGCCTACAGTTATTTCAAATGATAATATAGAAGATAATAATAATTTAAACTTAAAAACAGAGAAGACAAAAAAAAATAAAAATTTTAAGTGTGTAATTTTAAGCATAATTTTTATTCTATTTGTAGTAATATCTCCATTCTTTTTTGATAAAGCAGGGATAGAAATTATTCAGCCAGCCAATATTAATACTACATTTTTGAAAATATGGCATATAGATAGTTTTGAAGGTGGGAGTGGTAATCGTGCAGATTTTTTGAATAAAATTGCACAACAGTACCATAACATAAACCCTTCTACTTACGTTATAGTACAAACTTTGACAGAAGAAGAAGTTAAGCAAGCAATATCGACAGGTGATAGACCTGATGTAATTTCATTTTCTCATCACATTAGCAATAGTTTTGTCGAATACTTACAACCACTAAATGTTAAAATAAATGGGCGTGAAGATATAGTTAAATATTCACAAAAAAATGGAGAAACTTATGCAGTGCCTTGGTATATGTCTGGTTATTGCTTAATAGGTAATTCTTCTGTTGATGCTAGAGTATTAGAAACATTATCTGCCGATACTGCGTATTCTTTTGACGGCGGGCAATATAATTATGTAGTTGGCTTAAAGAATAGTTATGCACAAGTGGCGATGAATTATAATACAGATGCTAAATGCGACTTAAATGCTTGTGATATAGGTTCAATAAATAAAACTTCATATCAAGCCTATTGTGATTTTGTAGAAAACAAAGCCTCTGTTTTGTTGGGAACTGCTAGAGATTTCTACAGAATAAAAAATAGAATAAGTCTTGGTAATATGCAACAATGTAAATTTGTACCATTAGGTAAATTTACAGATTTAATACAATATATAGGTGTTTTAGATTCTGAGAATAAATTGCAGGCAGAAAGTTTTATAGAATATTTGACAAGTAATGATATACAAAAAAAATTAAGCAATATTGGATTATTTTCTCCTAATAAATTAAAAATTTATAGTGATGAAGACTATAAAGAGTTTGAAACAAAACTTAATATGGATATCAAAAGTATTTCAATTTTTGAAAGTGAAGAGAATAAACAAAAATTATTAAAAGAATCTATTAATAAATTAGTTTAATAGTGCTGTTTACAAAAAGCAAACAGTTTTTTTGTGTTTTCATTTATACAAAAGCAAGCATATTATACTTTATGAAAAATAAGCAAATAGAATTTAAAATGAATGAACCACTCAAAAATTATTCTACAATTAAAATTGGTGGTAATGTTAAATATTTAGCCATACCTAGTTTTTTTGGCGATTGCCTAGATGTTTTTGATTTTGTAACAAACAAAAAACTTGATTTTTATATATTGGGAAATGGCTCTAACACTTTGTGTAGTAGTTATGGTTTTAATGGATTAGTAATGGTAACAAAAAATCTACAACAATTTAATATTTTGAATATGAATTTAAAAAAAACTAATAAAAAAGTTAGTTTATTTGTAGATAAAAAGGGAACAAGTAACTTAAGCTTATTTTATAGAAAAAAAATAAACACAAATAATTGTAACTCTATAATTAAAACAAAATTTATTTGTATAAGAGCATTTTGTGGAATATTATTGCCAAAATTATCTAATATTTTCAGTAATAAAGGTTATATAGGACTAGAATTTGCTTGTGGAATACCTGCAACAGTTGGTGGCGCTGTCGTTATGAATGCTGGTGCTTATAATGGGCAGATGAGCGATGTAGTGTATAGAGTTCTAGTTTATAATTATAAAACTAAGCAACTTTATTATAAATATAATGACAAAATGGTTTTGTATAATTTTTGTGAAAGAATTTTCAAATATCGCCAAAATAATAAGTATTATTTGAAAACAAATTTTAGAATACACTATAAGAGTAACTACAAGGTTTATAAAGCCATAATCAAAAAAAATATATATAATTACAAAATGTTTTTAAAATTTGATTATAGACAATCAAGTATTAATAGAAATGAATTTATAATTTGTGTAGATTTGGTGTTAAAAAGTGGAAATGTAAAAAAAATACTAGAAAACGTAGATAGAATAATGAAACAAAGAATAACATCACAAAATGTAGGATATCCTAGTTTAGGAAGTGTTTTCAAAAGGCAAGGTAATATAATGCCAGCCAAAATTATTGAGAAATTAGGACTAAAAGGGTTAAGATTGGGTGGGGCAATGATTTCTCCTAAACACTCTGGTTTCATAGTGAATGTAGATAATGCTACAAGTTTTGATTATTATAATCTTTTGAAAAAAGTGCAATACATAGTTTGCAAAAATCATAATATTATGTTACAATATGAAGTGAAATTTTTAGGGGACTATGATGAGAAAAAATAAACTTAATGTAGACGATAATATTATGGATGAAGATAGACAAACACAAAATGAAATAAATAAAATTATTCCTTATGGAGATTATCATACTCATACAAATTTTAGTGATGGTAAAAGTACTTTGGAAGAAAACATACAACACGCTATTAAATTAGGATTGAAAGAATACGCAGTAACTGACCACGCTTTTAAGCATATGAGTGATGGGATTAGTTATACAAATTTTCAAGTCCAAAGGCGTCAAGTAGAATTATTTAGGGAGAAATATCCTGAGATTAAAATTTATCATACATTAGAAGGTAATCTTATGGGGTATTCAGGATTGCTTGATATAGATAAATGCAAAGACCAATTAGATTTTTTGCAAATGGGATTTCATAAAACAGCCAAAAATGAGAGTTTTGGGACTTGGTTATCTTTCACTGCTATGAATTTAATTTTTAGACCTAGTAAAAACAAAATTGAAAAAAATACGCTTGCATTTTTAAGATGTATTGATAGGTACGATTTAAAATTTGTAAATCATTTAAACTATTGTATATTAGTTAATGTTAAAGAAATTGCGAAAGCGTGCTTAGAGCGTGACACAAAAATTGAATTAAATGGTAAAAATGTTTATTTTAATCAACAAGAAGTGGATGATATGTTGGAAGTAGGTGTAGATTTTGTTGCTAACTCAGACGCACATTCAAGCGAAAGAGTTGGGGATATTAGTAAGCCTATAGAGTTTGCTATTCAGCATAATATTCCCTTGGACAAGATTGTTAATCTAAAAAAATCTTTATTTGATTAGAAGGAGAGCAAATTATGTCTTTTTCAGTTAAAGCCAAAGCAGAAGTTGCACAACAACCATTGGGCAGTACTTTTGAAAATTTAGCGCAATTATCTGCTTTAACTAAAACTTGTGGACAATTAGAGAAGGGGGGAGATAGTTATAAACTTAAAATCTCGACTGAAATTACACAGGTTGCAGAAAAATATGCACAATTAATTAAGTCGCTTTTTAATGAAGAGATAGAATTTAATTTATCCAAAGACAACATAAGAAAAGAAAGTATTAGATATACTTTTTTTAATCAGGATAAATTAGCGACAAAGATTTTAACAAATTGTTATTTAATAAGAAAAAATACATTTGGACAATGGGAGAAAATCAATGGCATATCTAAGTTTATCGTAAATGATGAACAAACTCAAAGAGCATATATCAAAGGTGCTTTTTTGGGGTGTGCAAGTGCTAATATTACAATAGATGAAATAGATAGCGTCAAAAAACATAGAGGGGGTTATCACTTAGAGTTTGTTTTTGATAACGAAACCTATGCTAAAGATTTTTTGCATATAGCATCAGAATTTAATATTAATCTTAAGATGGCTGTAAGAAAATATAATGTTATTTGTTACCTTAAAGAAATAGAAACCATAAGTGATTTATTAGCGTTGGTAGGGGCTAGTAATGCAGTGCTTGTACTCCAAAATGAATTAGCAATTAGGCAGGTTAGAAACAACTTAAATAGACAATTAAATTGTGCTTGTGCTAATATATCAAAATCTGTTGACGCTTCTATGCGACAATTAGACGCTATTTCTTGTATTAATACTACTATAGGCATAGAGAATTTGCCTGAGCATTTGCAAGATTTATGTCTATTAAGGTTGGCTAACCCTGAAGCATCTTTTGATGAACTTGTTAAACTTACAGACCCACCTTTGACAAAAAGTGGAATCAATCACCGATTTAGAAAACTAATAAAAATAGCACAAAAACTTAAAGATGAGGAGTCATAATGAGTCAAGATAACACCAATATTGATACAAAAGTTGATGAGAAGAAAGAAAAACCTTTTGTCCATTTGCATTTGCATACTGAGTATAGTTTATTAGATGGTATCGCTAGAATAGATAAACTTGTAGACATAGTGGCAGAGAGAGGTTGGCCAGCAGTGGCTATGACTGACCACGGTAATATGTATGGTGCATTAAAATTCTATAAAAAGTGTTTATCAAAAGGTATTAAGCCTATTATAGGTACAGAATTTTATTTGTGTGATGATAGATTTGATAAAGTCAGTAAATCTAAGTATTACCATTTAATATTGTTGGCAAAGAATAACATTGGTTACAAAAATTTAATTAAACTAAATTCTACAGCATACGTTGACGGCTTTTATTATAAACCAAGAATAGATTATAATTGTCTTAAAGAACATAGCGAAGGCTTAATATGTTTATCTGCGTGTTTAGCAGGGCATATTCCACAATTACTAATACAGGATAAGTATGAACAAGCCAAAGAAGTAGCACTTATGATGAAAGGTATGTTTGAAGAAGGTGATTTTTATTTAGAGTTACAAAACCATGGTATTCCTGAACAGCAAGTTGTAAATAAAGGTTTAGCGAGAATATCGAAGGAAACAGGCATTCCACTCGTTGCTACTAACGACGTACATTATCTAACGAAAGAAGATTGGGAAACGCAAGACGTTTTGTTATGTGTTCAAACAGGTAAGCAAATAGATGATGAGAATCGTATGAAAATGCCTGAACACGAATTCTATCTTAAAACATATAATGAGATGCTTGAAGCTTTGCCAAACTATGAACAAGCACTTGATACAACTATTGAGATAGCGAATAAATGTGATGTTGTTATTCGTTCAAAGGCACATGGTGATATACCTAATATAGACAAAAAATATGTATTACCAGCGAATGAAAACTTCATACCAAAATATGTGCCAGAAAATGGTATGGAACCATATGAGTTTTTGAGACACTTAACTTATGAAGGGCTAAAAAGAAAATATCCAGAAATAACTGATAAAATCAAAGAACGTGCTGAGATGGAATTGGAGACAATACACACACAAGGTTTTGTAGAATATTTCTTAGTTGTGTGGGATTATGTTAATTATGCACGTGAACATGGCATAGGTGTTGGGCCGGGGCGTGGCTCTGGTGCAGGTTCTATTGTTGCTTTTGCTATAGGTATAACTCAAATTGAGCCATTGAGATACGACTTACTTTTTGAAAGGTTTATTAACAAAGAGCGTGTATCAATGCCTGACTTTGACGTAGACTTCTCTGTGGACCGCCGTCTAGAAGTTGTAGATTATTGTAAAAGAAAATACGGCGAAAATAATGTTTCATTTATAGTTACTTTTGGAACAATGGCAGCAAAAAATGCTATAAGAGATGTCGCAAGAGTTTTGGGTATGCCATACTCACAAGTGGATAAAATTACAAAATTAATTCCAAATAAACTACCTGAAGGCATTGCACATCCACCAATTTTAAGACATTATTTTGGGTTAACTAATAAGCCAGAAAATGATAAGTATATAATAAATGATTTAAGACAAATGTATGAAGGCGACCCAGAAATAAAAAGAATTGTAGATTTGGCAGTAAAACTTGAAGGTTGTCCAAGAAATACAAGTATGCACGCGGCAGGCGTTCTTATAGCCCCTGACAGAGTAGATGAGTTTGTCGCTTGTGCTAGAAATGGCGAAGACATAACTACTCAAATTGATATGATAGAGTTGGAGTCATTAGGACTACTAAAAATGGACTTTTTGGGGTTAAGGACATTAACAGATATTAACCTTGCTATACAATATGTTAAAGAAGATAAAGGCATAGAAATCAATTTTGACGATTGTCAATATGATGACCCCAAAATTTATGAACTTATAGGCACAGGCAATACGGACGCTATATTTCAATTGGAAAGTGGGGGGATGAAAAGTTTTATGCGAGAACTTAAACCAACAAGTCTAGAAGATGTAATCGCTGGTATTTCATTATATCGACCAGGACCAATGGATAGCATCCCTAGATATGTTTATAATAAACATAATCCTGAAACAATTGTGTATGCACATCCAATTCTACAAGATACTTTGAAAGCGACATACGGATGTATCGTTTATCAAGAGCAGGTTATGAGAATATTTCAAGATATGGGTGGATATTCTCTGGGACAAGCAGATAACGTGCGTCGTATAATGAGTAAAAAGAAAAAAGATAAAATGGCACTCGAGAAAGAGAAATTTATAAATGGTTGGGTCGACCCTGAAGGTAAAAAGAGCATAAAAGGTGCTGTTGCAAACGGTGTGCCAAAGGAAGTCGCAGAACAAATTTTTGGTGAAATGGAGAGTTTCGCTAGTTACGCTTTCAATAAATCTCACGCAGCAGCGTACGCTTATTTGGCATATCAAACAGCATATTTAAGATGTTATCACGAAGTCGAGTTTATTGCAGCAGTGCTTAATAATAGAATATTTAACTCCGATGAAATCAAGACTTATACTGCCTTTGCCAAAAAGCAAAAAATACAAATTTTGCCACCTGATATTAATCACTCAAAAGAATATTTTAGTGTTGAAAACGGTAATCTTCGTTATGGTTTATGTGCGATAAAGAATGTAGGGTTACCTGTTGTTAAAGATATTCTTAAAGCAAGGGAAAGTGGTGAATTCAAAGATTTATTAGATTTCTTACAAAGAGGTGGTCCATTAGTCGCTAACCATAGAACAATGGATGGGTTAATATTATCTGGAGCGTTAGACTGTTTTGGTATACCACGTTCAGTACTAATGGCAGGGTTAGAACAAGCATTAAATATTGTTAGAATAGATAGAAAGAATAATGAAATAGGACAAATGTCTTTATTTGACGGTCTTCTTGCTAATGACGTTGCTACTAATCACATTGATTACCCTAATATTCCAGAGTACAAACATTCAATGAAACTAAAATTAGAGAAGGAAGTTTTGGGTGCATATTTGTCTGGTAATCCGTTAGATGAGTATGTTGACGAAATGAAAGAGTTTACACACAACACACAAGATTTAAAGCCTATTAAAGAAAATGAATTTGATGAACTTGATTTTAGCAATGATAATAGTGAGGATTTGGTGTACTCAGTTAAAGACGGGGATGCAATTGTTATTGGTGGCATTATAACAGAATTAACAAAGCGTATGACAAGGTCTGCTAATAAAGAGATGTTGACAGGTAAAATTGAAGATTTTTATGGTGCGTGTGAATTTGTGGCTTTCCCTAATACGTATGACAAAATCAAAGGGCAATTCAAAGAAGAAGACATAGTTAAAATAGTTGGGCACATTGGCTTAAGAGATGGTAATCCACCAAGTGTTATTGTGGATAAAATTTTACCAATGAGAGAAAATAAAGTTGAAAATGAGTCTAAAATTGTCAATAAAGTTGAAAACAAAAAAACTAAGTTGTATCTAAGACTAGATTGGCAAGATGATAAACTAAAAAATCAAGTAATTAACATATTAAATGAACATAAAGGTAATTATGAAATAGTTATCAAAAATATTAGTGATAACAGTGTGTATAAGATAAATTATTTAGTAGAAAATTCGGTATCATTGATAAGTGAATTAACAGCAGTATTGGGTCAAGGAAACGTTATTTTTAGATAAAAAAGGAAAAATGTATGAAAAAAATTGCAGTTTTAACAAGTGGCGGAGATGCACCGGGAATGAATGCGTGCATACATTCAATGTTTCAAACTTGTGCATTAAATAATGTAGCATTGTACGGCGTTCGTCGTGGATATTCTGGGCTTATAGAAGGCGATTTGTATAAATTAAAATATGAAGATGTTAGGAATATAAATAATATTGGTGGGTCATTCTTGGGAACAAGTCGTTGTAAAGAATTTGAAACACCCGAAGGTCGTCAAAAAGTGCTAGAAATCTTGCAAAAAAATAAGATTGATTGTCTTATCGCAATTGGTGGCGATGGCACTTTCTCAGGGCTTATAGAACTTGAGAAAATTTATCCTAATGTAATTGGTATTCCTGGAACTATAGACAATGATTTAGGCTATACTGAGAGAACTATTGGCTTTGATACTGCAGTCAATAATGCGGTCAATGCTATTGATATTATTCAACAAACAATGATTGCCAATCGCAGAATTAGTATAATTGAAACAATGGGTAGGCACTGCGGTTTGATTGCACTTCATTCAGCCACTGCAGGCAATGCGTCTATAGTTGTAACAAGCGAAAAACCTAAAACGGAAGAAGAACTTGAAGAATTAATTAAAATACAAGTAAAAAGGGGAAATTTAGCACCTTGCGTGGTTGTGGCTGAAAAACTATTTGATGTCAATGCACTTGCTAGGCGTTTGGAGAAAAATTTAGGAATAGAAGCAAGAGGCATTGTGCTTGGGTATATTCAGCGTGGTGGAAGTCCTACTGTTTCAGACAGAATACTAGCAATGCGTTATGCTGTAGAAAGCGTAACGAATGCCATAGCCAAGAAATTTGGTTTTGTGCTTGGGTTGAGAGCAGATAAAATTATTAAAGAATCTTTAAATAATTTTAAAAACTTTAGTCCAAATTTTGAAGAAGAACTTTTTGAACAATTTTGTGCTAGAAAGAAAATTTAGTATAAAAAGTATTAAATTTTGTTGGCTAGTGATTTTTACTAAGAAAATGGGTGTAGATTACTTTGCGTACAGCATTGGTTATCGCTCAGCAAAACTTATGAATGTTAGCAAAGTTAAGACTAGGAAATTTCTTAAGTTTTACAAATAAAATAATAAGGAAAAATAAAAAATGGTTTATGTATTGGCTATTGTCGCAGTTGTTACGGCTATTGCGTTTATTATAGGATATTACTTTTTTAAAAAAGACGCTCTGTATGTATTGGGCATAGGGGCGGCGGTATCTTCAAATGTCTACAATGTGGGCAGTTATGGAATTACAGAAGGGGGAATCGTATGGGGTATTGATGCTATCATTTATGCACTATTTGTATTTTGTATAATTGTCGCTTGTAAAGATTTTGATAGAAAATCTGCAATGGCTATCACCTATTCGTCAATAGGTGGTATTATGCTCACAGCCTTTTTTGATTTTATGGCTAAGTGGATGTCAGCAGGCTTTGCTGAAGATTTAATATGGGGATTCGTGTCTTATGCAGTCAGTGCTGTAGCGACATTCTTAGGGGTATATATTGCATTGTTGGTTTACGATAAATTGCGTGATAAAGTCTACAGTTGGTTTAATATGGGACTGTGTATGCTCATTATAGAAATAATTAATTCATTAGTCTATTTTGGTATTATGGCTATAATTGGCGGATTAGGTGATAACTTCGGTATAACGCTTGCAGGCTCTTATATTGTCAAAGTTATAGGTTTGATATTCTTTGTGGGTGTTTATTATATCTACGAAATATTCAATAAAAAACGCATTAATGTTAATTTGGATACGCCAAAGTCAACCGAAGAAAATAAGTTTAATTAAACATAATTTTATGTTAAAGTCCAATAATCAGAAGATAATTCGACTATATTTATTGTAATTTGACAAAATAGTAGAATATTCTATTTAAAATTGCTTTGAAAAATTTAAAGTTTATGATATTATAAGTATTGTATAAAAAGGTGGAAATTTATATGATAACACAATTATGTGGAAACTTTTTTCAAGATTGGGGATTGTTAATTATCCTTGTAGTATTTTTAGTTTTTATGTTAGTTTTTTCTGCATCAAAAAGAAAAAAAGACGCACAAATGGCAGAAGACTTTGCTAATAATCTTAAAGTTGGCGACAAAATTAAAACTTATAGTGGTATTTATGGTAAAATCATATCAATTAAAGATACTCCTAGTGGTAAAGTCGCAACAATCGAAACAGGTGAAGGTAAAAATGTTTCATATATGACCGTAGACGTTTTCGCTATTTATAATATTGAATCACCTGTTAAAGAGAAAACAAATGAATCGAAGTTGGAAAACAATGAAACTATCAAAGATGAACCAATAAATAATCTTGAATCTAATGAAGTTAAGACTGAGAATGTAGATAAGCAAGATAAGAAAACTACAAAAAAGAAGAAAGAAAATGTAGAAGAAAATATTGATATAGACAATGTTGCTAATCAAGATGATAATAAGACAAAAAAAACTACAAGAAATAAAACTACAAAAAAAGAACAATCTGAATTTGAAAAGTTAAAAAATGAAGAAAATAAATAAATAATAACTTTATATGATATGGCTTAAAACCTATATACATATAAAGTTTTTTTTTATTTTAATTTTGAATAAAAATACAAAAATTAGCATCTAATAATATAGTCGATAGTTGAGGTATTATGGAATCTACATTATTTATTTTGGCACAAATAATAGGCTTTTTTTCTTTAGTAACATATTGTGTCAGTATGCAAATAAATAATAGAATAAGGTTATTAGTATTTCTAGTATTTGTAAATTTCTTGAATGGTTTAGTATATTTTTTGTTAGGAAGCATAGCAGGGGGAGTTATGGCTATGGTTTCAATTTTAAGATTATATATATTTGGCAGTTTTGCAGAAAAGAACAAAAAATGTCCTATTTATGTGTTATTAATATTTATTTCTCTTGACTTATTGGGGGGACTAATAACTTATAGCGAATGGTACGATATTTTATGTATTACTGAGGCAATAGTTGTGGCCTATGGTACATATGTTAAGAATATGACAATTACAAGAGTTTGCCATTTATTTTCTTGTATATTAATGTTTACTTTTAATATTTTTGTTTTTGCTTATTCTAATATGTTAAGTGAATTTATAGGTTTAATATTTACTTTTATTGGAATAATAAGATTAGATATTTTGCCAAAATTAGCACCGGAAATGTTTGAAAAAAATGTAGTTTTAAGTTTTTTTATCAAAAAACATAATACCAATATTCATAAATCAAATAACAATAAATACCAAAATTGTCATTATAATTTCAAAGAAAAAAAACAATTTAATTGTTCTATTCCCCAAATTAAAAATCCAAAAAAATAGTTATTTTGATTTTATAAAAATTATAAAATTATAATATTAGTTTATAAAAAATAAAAATATAAACAAAATAATAAAAAACACGAAAATAGTTTTTAATTTTTTGTAAAAATTGTAATTTAATATTTTATTTTCGTGTCATATTAATTTTGTATTATGTTTTTTATTTAAAATCTCAAACTTTCAAGGTTTAAGGTTATACCAACTGTAAATGTGATGAATAGACATCCCAAAATTTTTAGGTATAAGTTTTCTCACTTTGTTTATTTCTTGGTACATATATGATTTACCTTCGTCAAAAAATGTGATAAAACTTTCGTCAATATTTTCGCCTGTTTCAACACTTAAATTAAGGCTTTTTCCAACGCTAATGGCATATTCTATTTCATCCTTTGCACTTTCGTAAATTTTTTCGCTTGTATCCCGATAACTCATTAATGTTACTTTATCGCAATTATCTATGATATGTGCATACACAGGTTTTTTGATATTATGAAATTCAATTTTATCATTCATCCATATAGGTATGTCATATGCTATAAATAAATTAGGGTATGTTATTCGCAGGTTGTAGGTGAGTTCAATAAATTTATAATATAATTGATTTTTTTGTTTATCCCAATCAGGATGCTGATGTGGTTCTATATCTAAATGTATGCCGTCAAATTTATATTCAAATTTATTTTGATAATTAAAAAATTTATTTAAATCTACTGTAAGAGAATTGGGATTTTCTATCCACTTATAATCTCCGTCAAGCCAAAAAACCTTAATGTCCCTTTTGTTTGCTTGCTTTATAAACTCATTGGTTTTCTCATCAAAAGATGAAGTGTAGTAATAAATCTCAGTTATGCCATTATCTTTAGCAAAATTTAAATAAGAAACATCTAGACGATTATTCCACCACCATACACCCAAAATAGTTGTATTTTTGTTATTTGTAAATATTATAATAGAAGTTAACATTGTTACAAAAAGTATACAACTTAAAAAAATAGGAAATATATAAATTTTAGTTTTCATATATTTATTATATCATATATTAAAAAAAATAAATTCAAATTAACTAAATAAATATTAAATTATTTGAAAGTATATTTTGTGAAGAAAAAAATATGTTAAGATTGTTTATAAAAAATGTTTGGCTATTTAATATTAATGAAAATTATTTTATAAACAATAAAATAAAAAAAATAAATTTGGTAATAAATTACATTAGGTACATTTTTAAGATATGCATTGACAAATGAAGGATTGTAGTTTATAATATAGAAAGAGGGATGTTATGATTAATATTGATAAAGTTGAAAAGTTAAACATACCTACTAAGGGAATAAGCCCTAAAATGTTTTTTAAGATGAATAATAAGGTTTACTTATTTAAAGAAAATTATAAAGATGTTAGACGTGATATATTAGAAAGTTTATATTCATATATTTTACAGCAAGTGGGGGCAAAAAACTTTGTAAAATATGAATTAGCACAATACAAAGATACTAACGGGTGTATTTGTGAATCTTTCGTTGATGATAGCGTTAAACATCAAATTAGATTTGTAGATATCTTAATGTTCAATTATATTTTTGAAAAAGATAAAAAGCGTTGTAGTTTAGATACAAAATTTGATGACAATACTTTTGAAAAATTTTATAAATATGATATGGCAACAAATCCATCTTTTGGTGAATATGATTTTTCGTTAGATACTATTATCGAAAGTGTGAAACAATTTTGTAAAACATATAGAATAAAATGCGATTATGATGAATTAATTAGCAGAATAAAGGATATCATTGTTTTTGATTTTTTCTTGTGTAATGGTGATAGACATTGGTCAAATTTAGAATTTTTGATAAAGGAAGACGAAGATAACCAATTAAATATTGAATTGACAAAAATATTTGATAATGGGGAAGCATTTGGTTTTAGTTCAGCACTCAAAAATAGAAAACTTGCAAGAAGTTATGTAGATGTAAGGGTGGGAGTATCAGAAATAGGTAGAACCAATAAATTTAAAGGTAATCATTACTTTGAGAGAGGAAAAATTGTAGCCATTGATATAAATGAACTTGCTAAAAGTGATATTAAAATAAGAGATTATGTAGAAAAGTTGTCTAGTTTTGATATACGTAATACATTAGAAGATTTTGAAAAATACGAAAATTGTGTAATACCTAATGAAATGAAAGAGGAAATAATCAAAAACTTAGAAATAAGAAGAGAACAATATACTAAGTCTGTAGAAAAATTACAAAGAAGAATTATAAAGAGCCAAAATAAACAAATGCAATTTATTGAATCTTAATGAAATTTTGTTTAATTTGTATATTATCATATTGGTATAAATATTATTTAACAATTATGTTATTTGTCTATAATAAAAACATATTTTTGAATATGTTTTTTTATTTTACATAATTATAAATATTTATAACTAATTTTGGTATTTATATAATTATAATAATCGTTTTAAATAATTTATTATCGTTTAAATTTTTAATAATATTACAAATTTGTTAAATTATAACCAATTAAAGTAATGGTATTTTAAAAAATATAAAAATAAAAAAATGTTATTAGTCACTGCACTTTGAAACTAGTGTAATAATTAAGAGTTGAGCTAGCAATATCTCAATTCTTTTTTAAAGGCTATTTTATGCCGTGAAAGGTACTTGATAAGAGAAGAAATGAAAACAAAATATTAAAAGGTAGAG
>CASDSK010000015.1 GCA_949283525.1 uncultured Eubacteriales bacterium | reverse complement strand
GCCACTAAAAGAAAAACTAATAAGCCCACCAGTAACAAATTTTTCAATGATAAACTGATTTTTATCTTAAACAAACTTTTATCTAAACATTGGTCTCCTGAACAAATTGTTGGTAGATGTAAAGCATTATCCATTAAATTAAACATTGTTTCTGTTTCTACTATTTATAGATGGATATATAAAGGTTTGCTAGAAATTACACCAAAAAGCCTAAGACATAAAGGGAAAAGAAGAAAAAAAGATACTCGTGGTAAGTTTGTATGCGGAAGAAGAATAAGCCACAGACCAAAAGAAGTATACAAAAGAAGCACCTGCGAACATTGGGAATGTGACACAATAGTTTCTAGTAGAGGGAAAAGTAAGTATTGCATAGCAACAATGGTAGAAAGGAAAAGCGGACTATTAATAGCAAAGTTATTACCACAAAGAACAGCAGAAAATATGGCACAAGCAATAATAGAAGCATTAGAAGATAAGAAAGTAAAGACAATAACGGTAGATAGAGGAAAAGAGTTTGCATTGTATGAAAAGATAGAAAAGGAAATAAAGGCAAAGGTATATTTTGCAGATGCCTATTGTGCGTGGCAAAAAGGAACAGTAGAAAATACAAACGGATTATTAAGACAATACTACCCTAAAAAATTTGAATTTGACCAAACAACACAAGAAGAATTAGATGAGATAGTAGAAGAAATAAACAATAGACCACGAAAAAGATTGTGTTACAAAACTCCTAAAGAAATTTTTTATGAGTGTTGCATTTAAGTTGACAATTTTCTATTTAAATATTTTTATTTTTTTGTTTTTTATTTTTAGGTATTCCAAAAAGCACAATCTCTGTAGGATACAACGTACCACAATAGTTTCTAAGATAAAATTTGTAATTTTTGTTATAAGAATTAATTAATTTTGGCAATTCCCATAGGTGTCTATTATTGTGATATACGGAAATCATTAATTTTGGACAATCATTCGTTATATGCTCCCTACACCCTTTCAAAGCGTATGGTTCGTCGCCTTCGATATCCATTTTCAGCATTGTTATTGGCTCTAACACATCTTGGTCTAGTGTTACACACTCAATATCTTGCCCCACCTTTGTTTTATTGCTAGATATGTCATTCTCGTTCTGTTCTATTGCGATATGTCCTACCTTGTCTTTGACTGCCTTCAATCTACAATCAATATTTTTGTAGGGCATTGTGTTATTAATGAGTTTTTGATAGATACTTGATGTTATTTCATAACATATTATTTTTTTATAACTTTCAGCACCATAAGTTTGAATAAAGTCTAACACTGTATCCCCTACATAAGCGCCTAAGTCTACAAATACTTCATTTTGGCAATCTTCAATTAAATCTAAATCAAAATAATGTTTATTTTGTTTATCAACGGTACTTGCTAATAATTCCACATTATAATTAATATAGTTATCTAAGATAGCAACAAAAAGACGCTTAGAACTATAATCTTCTAACTTATCGTACAGCCACTTAATATCTTCTATACCATTTTTGATATCCTTAGCCTTTAATGTAAAATATTCAAAGTTATTATTATCTAAATCAATTTGTCCCCAAAATCTAAATTTATCAAAATAATTCTTGTGAATGTCTTGTAATTGCTTTGGCAAAAATTTGTATTGCATTAATATATGGTCAAAAAGTTCTTTTTCGTTTTTTGAATCAATGAAATCACACAATTTTTTGAATCTAACATCTACACTATTCATAATTACCTCATAAAATAATATATTCACAAAAGTATGCGATGTTAATGATTTAACTAAAATTTACAAATTTTGAATTATTTACATCTGTTCTGTCATAAATAAATTTTTGAATGATTCATCTTTCTCTATTAGTTCATCAAAAGTTCCACTATTGACAATAACGCCTTCTTGTAAATAGTATATTTTATTTACATTTATAATAGTTGACAACCTATGTGCCACAACAATTACAGTGCTATTATCAAAATTAAGTATGCTATCTTGAATATACGCCTGTGATTCATTATCTAAAGCACTCGTACTTTCGTCAAATATAACAATAGCACGGTCAAGCAAAAATGCTCTCGCTATTGCTAACCTTTGTTTTTGTCCTCCAGATAATTTAATACCATTTTCGCCTATTTCTGTGTCAAGTCCGTCATCAAGCCTAGACAAAAATTCATCCATATACGCCTTATGACACGCTTCCTTAAGTTCTTCTTCTGTCGCATCAGGTTTAACAAGTTGTAGATTATATCTTATAGTACCATTAAATATGTACGTATTTTGTGAGACCATACAAATATTTTGTCTTAAAGTCTTCTCAGATAACTCATTTATATTAACTCCATCCAAAAGTACTTGTCCACTATCACATGTGCTAAATTTCGCTATCAAATTTAAGATTGTAGATTTGCCACTACCACTTTGACCGACAAAAGCCACTTTGTCTTTAGCATTTATTTTAAAGTTTAAGTTTTCAAAAACCTTTTGCGTAAATTCTTCTTGTTGCCCTTTATCTTTTTTCATTAACTGTATTAATGACTGCTTTTTCGAAATTGCTTCTTTATACTGAGTATCAAAATCATAAGAATTTGTGCTTTTGTCATAAAAATATTTGTAACTAAAGCCTACATTTTTAAATTCAATCGTTCCTTTTAACCTATCAATATCTTTATCTCCATATTTATCAGTAGGGAATTTCGTTTCGTCATATATGTCATCAATATCTTTGCCAAGCATATTAGTATAAACTATACCTTTTAATGAATTACCAAAATTATTTCGTAAATTATAAAAAGTGGAATAGTTATTAAAAATATAAATTGCATTTACCATAATTAAATATAAATTTTTTGTCAATGCAACGACTAAAATATTTAACAAGATAAAAAAAATTAAATTAATAACTTTTTGTACAGTACTACTTATTAAAGCATTTTTTTCTTTTTTTGTTCTACTTAAATCTATATTATCAATAATTACTTCATTTTCTTCGTTCATCTTTTTGCCAATATTTAATGCTTTAATATCTCTTTGACTTTTTATAATCTCTACGTTATAAGATTTATATGCTCTACTTATATTTTTGAAAATATTACCATAAATATATTGTTTTCTAAGAAAAAAATTATATAGAATAAAACTAACAACTATATACACTACAGCAATCAAAGCAATCGAGTAATGAAAAAGGCACACATATACGCACATAATCAAAGTTGATATAGATGATAGTATCCAAAAGATAGCATACATTAACCACTGTACGTATGAAAATGGTGTATCTAAAATATAGTTAGTCATAGCACCACTTGATGTAGACTCTATAGCTTGAGAACTTAGTTTTTGTGAACGCATAGATACCATTGATACAACATTCTTTGTTAACTTATTAAGAATGTAGGTTTGAAAGAACCTTGCAATGAAATATATAATCAAATAACTAATCGTTATTGAGAATGCAATTAACAAAAGTTTTTTTGTTTCATCAATATTTCCATTAGTTATAGACTCTAACATTTTGGCTAGGTAATGTGCTTCAAAAATTAATATTATACTCATAAATAAATTTAATAATATGTAAATAATTAATGGGAATCTAAACTTTTTTAGTATTTCTTTTTTCTCTTTATTCATCATTATCTCTCCTTAGTGTATACAAATTATTAAATTTTTCACAAGTTTTTAACAATTCGTCAAAACTGCCTTGTGCTTCGACTTTTCCATCTTCTATAAAAATAATTTTATCACAATTCTTGATTGTAGATAACCTATGTGCCACAATAATAACCGTTTTATTCTCAAGATTGTCAATACTATTTTGTATATGTTTCTGTGCTATATTATCTAGTGAACTTGTACTCTCATCAAAAACAATTACTTTAGTATCGCGCAAAAATGCTCTCGCTATCGCTAACCTTTGTTTTTGTCCCCCAGATAATTTTATACCATTCTCGCCTATAATTGTGTCAAGTCCATTTGGTAACTTTTTTATAAACTCCGTTAAGTTCGCTTTATCGCAAACATTCATAATTTCTTCGTCCGTTGCGTTAGGTTTAACAACTTTAATGTTATCTTTAATGCTCATATAATATAGATAAGGAAATTGATTAACAACTGTTACATTATCTCTAATAGCATCTTTTGTTAGGGCATTAATAGATTTACCGTCAAATTTAATGTCGCCTTCACTACACACTAAACTTTTTGACAATAGCGAAACTAATGTAGATTTACCACACCCACTTTTACCTACTATTGCGACTTTTTGACCTGCTTGTATTTTAAAACTTACATTTTTTAGTACTATATTGTCTTTAATTTCTTTTGTTTGTGTTTGATTTTTGTATTTCTTTTTTAGTTCTTTAGGTGTCAATAAATCATCATCAAGTCTTTGTTGTAAATTAAGATTTTTTAAGTTCACAACTACATTATCAAACTCTATTTCGCCATTAAAATTATTTAATTCTTCTTCACCAAACTTCTCAAGTGGCATTAACTCTTGATTAAAAAGTTGATTTATTCTATTTATCTCTACTTTCAACATATTTGCTTGTCTTAAAACAGATTGAAACTTCCAAGTAAAAGCATTGATTTTGTTATAATTTTTAAATAAAAATAATAATGCGAAATACGTGATAAAAAATTGTTCAAATAATATTACACCTACATATAACATTGCTGCAATAATTAAATAATAAAATATCTCATAACAAGTTTGTATAATATTACTTACAATTGCATAATTTTGTGATTTCTTATAATAGTCTTGATTATGAGTCTCTATCTCTCTATATACACTCTCCCCCATATTTAAGCATTTTATATCTTTATTGGCGTTTATTGACTCAATAATCTTAGCATCTAACTTTTCGCCACTATTTCTTTTCTCATTAAGCCTTTTTCTATCTACTTTATTTATAACTATACGCATTAAGGAAGTAAAAATTATTAATACAATAACAATGATTGCAATAATATAATTCATAAACATAATGTAAAATACTGATATAAGCGTTGTTAATAGTGTGATTATTCCACTTATTAATGAATTAAGATTATCAAAAAATATGTTTGGCGAATTAAGCACTCTCCTATTAATAACCCCCGTACTTATAGAATTGTAGACATCGTTACTTATATTACTAAGTCTATTAGTTAAGTTTAATTCCAACTTATTCATCATTCTTAATTTTAGTTTAATAAAAACATTTTGTTCAATATAACCTAATACGCGTGATAACAATCTAGAAAAAGTAGCATACAAAATAAACATTATACACTTATCAAATTCGCCAATAGTTAAGTACTCCAAAAACTTTGCCGATAATATTATTGTAAAAAAATTAATTACACCTTCAATAAACATTAAAACTATATATGAAATAGCATAAAATTTATTTTTACCAAAAAAATTCCATAAATTAATAAATTTATCTTGATTTTTTTTCACTTTAGTATTACTCATCATAACTCCTTAATTTATTCTTGAACACTTTCTAAATAAATTTTTTTATTAAATTCCCCATTTAGCAATTTTTTTTCTTGTCTAACTTTCTCTAACTTATCTATAGAATACCCCTTTAATTTTGCTAGAGCATACACTACTTCTAATATGTCTGCTAGTTCTACAATCTCCCCACTTTGCAAAAACTCGTTTACTTCTTCAAGCAATTTTCTTTGTAGACTTTCTTTGTATTCTTCTTCATTCAAAATTCTATAAATAGGCTTTTGATTATTACTTAAAATAATATCTATAATATTATCTCTCACTAACTTATTAATTTCCCTTTCCATATATTAATCTCCCAAATTAAAAACATTATATCATAACTAACGCTTTTTGGCAATATAGAATTTTAACATAAAGCAAGCATTAAAAATAAAAAAGTGAACTACAAAAAGTTCACTTTAATAAGATTTTCACTAACTTCAAATTTAATTTTTAATTTCTATTTAGTTCTATATCTTTTTTTGTTTTTGCAATTTTTTGGTTTTCTTGTTCAAACATTTTGTCCACTTCACTTGCAGGCTTATAGGTATTGTTAAATTCTTCTAATTGTATTCCATAAATATCTTTAGGGCCATTAACGACTAGATAACCACCTTTAGCAATATTCATTTGCTCACCCCAAGGAGCGACAAAAGATATGTTTTCTTCTATTTGAACTGCTTTCACTGCCCCACCTTTTGGTTTATAAATACCTTCTTTCTCATCAGCAATTTCGTATTTTTTCCTAAAAGTTTTATCTGGCACACAATATTTTTCGCCATCAGGGTTTGTAACTATCCAATCAGGTTCTCCTGTTTCAGCGTCTTCTTTAACTACATTCTTTGTTTCTTCTAACCCATTTTTCATAACTGTTACTATAACTTGCCCTACTTTACCTTGTTCAGCCTTAATTCTTGCAAACTTCTTGAACTCTTCTAATTTAGCACCTTCGCTAACAATGTCATTTACATAATTTTCTATGTTTACTTCTTTAAATTCCATATCTTTCTCCTTATTAAATATAATAACATAATAATTATGTTTTGTCAACTTTTTATTATAAATTCATTTGTTATACAATTCTTAATTTATGATTTTCTATTTTATAAATATTTCTACAGGTGCTACGAATAAATTCTAAATCGTGTGATATTATAAGTATTGTTCCCACAAATTTATTAAGTATTTTTTTCATATAGTCCTTATTCATAATATCAAGATGATTTGTAGGCTCGTCAAGTATTATAAAATTGGCTTCACTTAGTATAATTTCGTTCAATTTTATTCTCATTTTTTCGCCCAAAGACAAATATTTGATAGGCGTATCAAGTCTACTTTTGTCTATATTCATATTGATTAAATTTGTAATGTACTTATTTCTATATTCCATATCCTTAGTTTTCGCTAACTCATTAATAGTTTTATTTTTATCTAGTCCTTCAACGCCTTGTTCCATTTTGGCAATATTCAAACTTCCTGCCCGCAAAATTTTACCTTCAAAGCCTTGTAGTTCATTTGTAATTAATTTTGTTAATGTGCTTTTACCTACTCCATTATTTCCAATAATGCCTATTTTATCGCCCGAATTAATTTCAAAATTAATTTTGTCAAAAATTAATTTATTTGGATACCCGAAAGAAACGTCTTCAAATTTAATAGGTGTTTTAACTTTAAGGGGATTAACGTCAAACCTATATTTAATCTCTCTGTCTTCAATTAATTTTTCAGGTGCTTTGTCTATTTGTTTCTCTAATTTTGAGATTCTACTTGCTACTGTTTTATTCATTTTTTTAGCGTGTACCATAGCCTTGGTTTTTGTTTGCATATAACCACTTTCATTGCCTTTACCTTGCCGCCCTACATTTCTTTCCGATTTGTCTGCAAAAACTTTGATTTTTTCTATATTTTCTTGAATTTCTTTCACTTTTTTAGTATGTTTCTCGTACTCACGTTTTTGTGCTAATTCTTGCTTGTGCTTTTCGGCTAAATAATCATTATAATTTCCTTCATACTCTTTAATCTTGCCATCTTTAATTTCCACAATTTTATTAACTGTATTGTTTAAGAAATTAATATCGTGCGAAACTATTATTACAATGCCATTAAATTCTTGTATACTTTTTGTAATAATTTCTATACCAGATATGTCTATATGGTTTGTAGGTTCGTCTAATAATAATATTTGTGGATTGTTAGTGTAGGCTAAGGCAAAAGCCAATTTTGTTTTCTCGCCCCCTGACAATGTTTCTAAGTCATATATATCTGCATTAAAGTTTAACTTTTTTAAATACATAAAAAATTGTTTACACAAATTTTTATCTCCTAACACATTATACACTTGCTCTAAATCTATTTCACTATTTTGCTTAAGGTGTTCAATGTGCCCATCACACTTACATATTCCACTATAATCTTTGTCTTGCTTAGAAATTATATTTAATAATGTAGTTTTACCTACTCCATTATTGCCAATTATGGCTATTCTTTGACCATCATAAATATTAAGGTTTATATTATCAAAAATTACTTTATCTCCAAAATCCTTATTTAAATTTGTTAAATATAACATATTGCCCTCCTCTTAGGGAATAAACTACTTAACCTACCCGTCCCTAGAAATAGGTTTTCGACGCTATTTAACATTTAAACATTTTCTTAAAATTCGTACAAAACAAAAGTTATGTTATTATACATAACTATAGCAGTCTATTTTCACCAAAAATAATACTTATGTAAATAAAAAATAGGTCGAACAACTTTGTTAACCTATTCATTATTTGTACTATATTTGTATTAAACTATAAAAAAAATGAAAGGATAACAAAGTATATTAATTTCTTAATATATTCATTATCATCTTCCACCTCCAAATCTTTGTTAAATTAATTTAACATATTTTTCATACGTTGTCAATATGTTTTTTTATTTTTTTAATTTTCTTTATAACAAACTTTTATCGTGATATATTTAATGCATTATTTAAACTATTAAAAAATCATTAGTTTTCCAAAGAGTGTTCTTTATCTCTTTTGGCTAATTCTTGTTCAATAGAATTGAGTCTATTTTGAGCATTTTGATGTAAACGATTGTATTTTTTATACTTTTTTATAGAAGAATAATCGCAATATAATGAACTTATATCATGACGATAGTACCAACATTCTTCACCATATTCTTTACATTTCTTTTGTAATTCTTCTTTTTGTTCTAATAACTTCTCATTACTTTTATTTTTATCTAAATATT